>CAJIYX010000150.1 GCA_905181725.1 Alphaproteobacteria bacterium UBA830 | reverse complement strand
GCCAACTATCTAATTCTGTTATCGAAACGTGGGCCGGGGTCCCTGGGCCGTGGTGTGTGATCCGGGACGCACTGTCCTGGCCTCAACTGCTCTACTCCGCACTCTCACGGGCCACGGGGCCACTCCGGGAGAAGCTTAACTTCTCCGGCATTGTCGGCTTATCTAGGTTCGGCCAAGCGTGCAGGATGCGGTGATGAGCAAAAAATGGGCGCCAAATTAGGTAGGTTTTGCTCAAATAACCTTATTATAGCCTTATTAAAAATAAAAATGGCCTAGCCGTTTCCAGCTAAGCCTTTGATATTATTGGTGGGCGATGCCAGGTTCGAACTGGCGACCCGCTGATTAAGAGTCAGCTGCTCTACCAACTGAGCTAATCGCCCTCCAGCGGCATGACTGATACCAGAGGGTTTCAGGCTTGTCGATAGGTCCTGAGCCCCATAAAGGCGTTTAACCATCGCCGCCAAAATTTACCTCAGCCGTCATCGCCGCCGTGGCGCGATATGGTCACGTCGCGGTGGATATACGTACAGATAAGGAAGCCCATGCCGATCATCAGGGTGAGCATCGCAGTGCCGCCATAAGAGATCAGCGGCAGCGGTACGCCGACGACCGGGATCAGGCCCATAACCATGGCAATATTGATGAAAACATAGAGAAACAGCATGCTGGTGATCCCCATTGCCAGCAGGCGGCCGAAATGGGTGCGCGACCGCAGGCTGATCGCGAAGCCATACACCATGATCAGCATGTACAGCCCCAGCAGCACGAGCCCGCCGACCATGCCGAATTCCTCGGCCAGCATGGTAAAGATAAAATCTGTCTGTTTTTCGGGCAGGAAATTGAGATGGCTCTGGGAGCCCTGCATGAACCCCTTGCCAAACAGGCCGCCGGAGCCGAGCGCGATCTTCGACTGCAGGATGTGATAGCCGGCACCTAAAGGATCGGTTTCGGGGTCGAGGAAAGTAAAAATACGTTTCTGCTGATAGGGACGCAGCATGCTCCACGCGATCGGCACAGCGGCACCGGCAGTAGCAAAGACGAGGCCGAACTTCCAGAGCCGCACGCCGGCGACAAAAAACACGGCACCGCCGGTCATAATGAGGAATAGCGCCGTGCCGAGATCAGGTTGTTTGAGCACGAGCGCAGACGGTGCGCCTATCATCAATATCGGCACAATAAGATAGGGAATCCGCCGGACATCTTCTGCCGACACACCGTGGAAATACCGCGCCAGCGCCAGCACGATCCCCACTTTCATCAGTTCGGACGGCTGAAGCCTGATGACGCCCAGATTAATCCAGCGCTGCGCACCCATGCCGACAGAGCCGACCACCTCGACCGCCACCAGCATCACCAGAAGGATGCCGTAAATCAGGTAGGCGTAGCGCCACCAGAACCGGATATCGACGAGGGAAATCGTGACGAGAATAGCAAGCCCGACGCCATAGCGCGCTATCTGGCGCGTCGCCCAGGGGTTCCAGGACCCGTTCGCCGCCGAATACAGCATGGCGACGCCGACCGCTGCCGTCGCGGTAATCAGAAGCACGAGGCCCCAGTTTATCTGCAGAACCTTGCGACCAATGCTAAGGCGTTGAGAAGTGGAAAATCCATGCATGGACATGCTCAGATATCTTCGCTTTTTGCCAGCGCTTCGGCTGCGGCAGGTGCAACGGTGCGATTGACGGGATCGCGTTTCTGCGTTTCCAACAACAGATCGCGCGCGATGGGTGCGGCAACCTTTGAACCGCCCCCACCATGTTCGACGACAACGGCGACGGCATATCGGGGGTTGTCCGACGGTGCATAGCCGACGAACAACGCATGATCGCGTTCACGCCATGGGCGTTCATGGTTCTTGAGCACCCCCGTCTCACGCTCTGCCTTGCTGATCCGGCGCACCTGTGCGGTGCCTGTCTTGCCGGACATCTCCATACCTTCTTCGGAGATTCGTGCCCGATACGCGGTGCCGCGCCGAACATTGGTCACCCGGTTCATTCCTTCGCGGACGACATCGAGTGACCGCTTGGAAATCCCGATATCCTTGAAAATCGGCTCGACCTCCTCACCGTCCTCGTCAACCGACCGGATCAGACGCGGGACGACCGCTTTGCCACCATTGCCTATCCGGGCGGTCATCACCGCGAGCTGCAGCGGCGTCGTCAAGATCAACCCCTGCCCGATGCCCGAGATCAGCGTTTCGCCCTGTTGCCAGGGCGTGCCAGTCAACGCTTTCTTCCAGGCCCGCGTCGGGATCACGCCGCCTTTTTCCGATGGCAGGTCTATCCCGGTCTTGGCACCGAACCCCAGGCGTTTGGCCATCTCGGCGATCCGGTCGATACCGGTCCGTTTGGCAATGTCGTAGAAATAAACATCGCAGGAATTCTGATGAGCCTCGTACATATCCTGCCAGTCATGGCCGTGACGTTTCCAGCAATGAAAGCGCGCATTGCCGACCTGCGTATGGCCGCGGCAGAAAACCCGGTGGTCCGGCGCGACAATACGCCCCTCCAGCGCGGCGAGCGCCACCACCATCTTAAATGTCGAACCGGGCGCATAGAGACCCGATATCGCTTTATTGGTCAGCGGTGCATACGGATCATTTATCAGCCTGCTCCATGATTTGGATGACAGCCCGGTGACAAATTCGTTGGGGTTGTATCCGGGGACAGAGGACATCGCGAGCACATCGCCGTTATGGATATCCATGACGACCGCGGACGCGCTCTTCTCCTCTTTCAGACGACCAGCCGTCAGTGTCTGAAGATCCCGGTCGATGGTCAGGCGCAGATCCGCACCCGGCTGGCCTTCCTGGCGCGACAATTCCCGGATGACCCGGCCAACGGCATTGACTTCGACCTGACTGTTGCCGGCCTTGCCGCGCAGGTTCAGATCGAACACCCGCTCAATACCGTTCTTGCCGATTTTGAATCCGGGAAGCTCAAGCAGCGGATCGCCGGTAACGTCCTTTTCCGAGACTGCCGAGACGTAGCCAAGCACATGAGCAAAATCTTCGGCGAACGGGTATTGGCGGATCTGCCCGACCTCGATCGACAGCCCCGGCAGGTCGGGCGCATTTACCTCGATCCGCGAGACATCCCGCCAGTCGAGATTCTCACGCACGGTTACCGGTACGAACCCGCGGCGACGGCGTACTTCGCGCAGGATGCGATGGCGCTCATAATCTTCAAGCGGGAGGATCCTGGACAATGTGTCGAGCATCGTGTTGATGTCGCGCGCCTGTTCGGCAACGAGCGTGACGCGGTAGTTTTCCTGATTCACCGCGAGCGCGCGACCGTACCGGTCGACAATCGTGCCACGTGGCGGCGGCAACAGGCGGAGGTTAATCCGATTTTCATCGGCCAGCGTCTTGTACTTGTCCGACTCAACGACCTGGATCTGGTACATCCGGCCGACCAGCAAGCTGAGCAGGAGAACCTTCCCGCCGCCAAGGAAAGCGACGCGGCGCGAGAATGACTTGAACCTGCTCGAATCCTTATACATCGAGCGGTCGGATGATCGCATGCTGCGCCCGGGCAAGCAGCCATGCCATGAAGGGGAACACACCAACCGTCAAAACGGCCTGGAACAGAACGGGGACTGGGCTCATGATGGTCACGTTAAGCGCACACACGATGATCCACGACACGATAGCGGCAGCGAGAGCGACAAGTGAAAAGCACCACCAGATAACGGCGAAGGACCTTCCCTGAAAGAACGTCCGCTGCGAGACAATGGCCCAGTTGGCCAGTAACAGGATCAGAGCATGCAGGCCAATTGGGGAGCCGACAAGGATATCCTGCCAGAGCCCCAGAACAAAAGCCGCAATCACGGGAAAAAGGTCAGGGCGGTAAATCGCCCAGTAAAAAACCGTCATAAGCCCGACATCGACCGCAACCTGGCCGTATCCGGGGAGGTAAACGGGCAGCGCAGAAAACATGACAAGCAATATGCTCATGACGAACGGCGCAAGCTGCCTGGCGGAGCGATCCAGACGCTGTACCGCGGCCGTGATCATTTACGCTGCGATGGTCTGGCGGCTGACGGCACGATTTGGCCCGCTACCTCGCCAGGAAACTCCGTGATAATTCGCACATATTCCAGCCGATAAAAATCGGCGAAGGGCTGAACCCGGATACCGCCATCGCCAATGCTGGAAATCCGCCCGACAGGCAATCCTGCCGGAAAGACACCGCCATGACCGGATGTCACGATACGGTCCCCGACTTCGAGCTGAGCATTCTGCGGCAGAAACGCGAGCTTGGGTGACGGGCTGTTATCGCCTGCAAGAATGGCCCGGACCCTGCTTTTTTCGCCAACCACAGGAATACGGGAGTTAAGATCGGAAACCAGCAGAACACGTCCCGACCGGCGGCCGGATTCAGCTATGCGACCAATCAGACCGTTGCCGTTGACCACGGCGTCGCCCTTCTGGATGCCGTCCACGGTGCCCCCGTTTATCAGCACCGAACGTACAAAGACGCCACCGGAGTCACCAATTACCCTCGCCGCGGCAAAAGACCCGCCGCGCTCAGGCACAAAATTCAGCATCTTCCGGAACGTCGAATTTTCGGCGGCCAGGGCGAGCGCCGCACTTTGCCATTCAAGCAGACGCGCGTTCTGCTCGCGCAACTGGGCGTTTTCCTCATAGACGCTGAAAAACCGGTCCACTCGATCCACACCTTCGGAAACTTTAGCAATCGGGCGGGAAAGTGCGTCCATCACCGGGGCGACCGCGTCGACAACGCCGGACCGGGCGCGCTCGACGACAAGCGTATCTGCCTTACCAAGCAACATGATGGCAAAAGCCGCAATGATCAGGAAAAGCAGGGCAAAGCGGTTCAGCAACGCCCGAATGGGAATTGTGACTTTCGCTACTGACTCTGCGCGGTGTTTCACGCCGTTTCCTCTAGCATCCACCTACCAAGATCGGTAGGAAGCAGTTAACAACTGGTGAATTTCAGCTGCCCATTAATACATTGTTGTCAGAACGTTCCGCAGTGTTTTCATCTCTTCCAGGCATCGCCCGGTACCGAGCGCCACGCAGGACAGCGGCTCTTCGGCCATTGTCACCGGCAGTCCGGTCGCGTGCCGAAGAACGAGATCTATGTTTCCGAGCAGCGCACCGCCGCCGGTCAGCACGATTCCCTTATCAACGATATCGGCCGCCAGTTCCGGTGCCGTATGTTCGAGCGCTACCTTTACGGCCTCAATAATCGCACTGACGGGCTCCGCCAGACTTTCGGCAATCTGGCGCTCGCTGATAACCAGCACCTTCGGTATGCCGTTCATCAGATCGCGACCCTTGATTTCCATCACGCCGCCATCGCCGTCAGGCGGCACACAGGCAGATCCGATTTCCTTCTTGATCCGCTCGGCGCTGCCTTCACCGACCAGAAGATTATGATTGCGACGGATATAGGCGATGATCGCCTCGTCCATCATGTCGCCACCTACGCGGACGGACCGCGAATATACAATCCCGCCAAGGGACAGAACCGCGACCTCGGTTGTGCCCCCGCCGATATCGACGACCATGGACCCCGTGGGCTCGGTCACCGGCAGTCCGGCACCGATCGCTGCCGCCATCGGTTCCTCGATGAGGAAGACCCGGCGCGCGCCGGCGCTTTCGGCAGATTCCTGAATGGCACGGCGTTCAACGGCAGTCGACCCCGACGGCACGCAGACGATTACCTGCGGACTGGCGAAGCTACGGCGGTTATGAACCTTGCGAATGAAATGCTTGATCATCTCCTCGGCAATTTCGAAGTCGGCGATCACCCCGTCGCGGAGCGGACGGATGGCCTCGATATTGCCGGGCGTGCGACCAAGCATCATTTTCGCTTCGTCACCGACGGCAAGAACCTGCTTGCGGCCTTTGACGTTTGCGATCGCCACCACGGACGGCTCGTTCAGCACGATTCCCCGACCTTTGACATAAACCAGGGTATTCGCGGTACCCAGATCGATGGCCATGTCTGCAGACAAAACGCCAAGTAGTTTAGAGAACATGCAACCTCACATCATTCGTCGTTCAAGCGATCGATAGACGCCGGCGCGGAATTTCCATCCCCGCCGGCAACCTATCCTTACCTCACGCGCTCAGTGCACTGGGGGCGGTCTTTTCCCGCTTTACCAGTAACTTGTTGAGCCCATTCATATAAGCACGAGCCGAGGCAACCAGCGTATCTGTGTCGGCACCCTGACCGTTTACGGTCTTGCCGCCTTCTTCCAGTCGCACGGTTACTTCCGCCTGCGCGTCCGTTCCTCCGGTCACCGCGTGCACCTGATAGAGCTGTAGGCGCGCGCTATAGCCGGTCAGTTCCTTGATGGCGTTAAATACCGCATCGACCGGACCGTCGCCGGTCGCTTTCATCTGCCGCGCTTCGCCGTCTATTTCAAGCGTCAGGTCTGCTGTCTGCGGACCTTCGGAGCCGCAGACGACCTGCAGGGAGACGAAACGGATACGGTCATTGCCCCGGACGATTTCGTCATCGACCAGGGCCACGATATCCTCGTCGAAGATTTCGCGTTTCTTGTCCGCCAACGCCTTGAAACGGCGAAAGGCATCCTGGAACGCGTTGTCACCCATTTCATAGCCCAGTTCGCCAAGCTTCTCTTTGAAGGCAGCGCGGCCGGACAGCTTGCCCATGACCAGCTTGGATTCGGAGAGACCGACCGACTCTGGGGTCATGATCTCATAGGTGCTCGCGTTCTTGAGCATCCCATCCTGGTGAATACCGGATTCATGCGCGAACGCGTTCGCGCCGACGATGGCCTTGTTCGGCTGCACCGTGAACCCGGTGATGGTCGATACCAGGCGCGACGCCTTCGTGATCATCTCGGTCTTCACATTGGTGGTGTAGGGCATCACGTCCTGGCGCGTGCGCAGTGCCATGACGATTTCTTCGAGCGCAGCATTGCCCGCTCGCTCGCCCAGGCCGTTGATCGTGCATTCGACCTGACGCGCACCCGCATCAACACCGGCGAGCGAGTTCGCAACCGCCAGCCCCAGGTCGTTGTGACAGTGAGTTGAAAAAACCGCCTTGTCGCTATTGGGCACGCGTTCAATCAGCATCCGGACAAGATTGCCGAATTCCTCGGGCACCGCGTAGCCGACCGTATCCGGCAGGTTAATGCAGGTCGCCCCGGCCTTGATCGCGGCCTCGACGCAGCGGCACAGAAAATCATGCTCGGTCCGCGTGCCGTCTTCCGGCGACCAGTCAACGTCATCGGTGAAACTACGCGCATAGCTGACGCTGTCGACAACCTGCTGATAAACCTCATCGGGTTCCATCTGCAGTTTGAATTTCATGTGCAGCGGGCTGGTCGCAATAAAGGTGTGAATCCTCGGACGTACCGCCGGCTTCAGTGCTTCGGCCGCACGTTCGATATCGCCCTTCGCTGACCGGGCAAGGCCGCAGATCGTGGAATTTTTCGCTCGCTTGGCGATCTCGTTGACGGCTTCAAAATCACCGTTGGAGGCGATCGGAAAGCCTGCTTCGATCACATCAACGCCCATTTCCTCGAGCAGTGCTGCGATCCGCAGTTTTTCGTCGAGATTCATGGAGGCGCCGGGTGACTGTTCGCCGTCACGCAGGGTTGTGTCGAAGATAATTACCCGGTCGGAATCGGCTGGGTCTGAATTGGCTGGGTTTGAACCGGTGTTGACGCTCATTGGTGAGCTCCTTGTGTCTCTATGGTCATTGACTCAGGTCTGAAACAAAACTTCCCCTGAACAGTCGCGCCTGTGGCGCAATCGTATTCAGGGGCACCTAAGTCGAAGAGCCCCATCACCAACGCGAGGCAGCGGCAGAAGCGCAAACGGCGCACGTACGTATACCGTCCCGCAGAATACGTCTGCAGGGGCGATCGCCCGTGAATCGTTGCTTTTTGCCGTTACCATCTCTATCGCTCACAAAAAAGCTGTCCCCAAAACCAATTTTCAGCATATCGAGCGCCGGATAGCGCCTTTAATGCATATCAACTGTTAACAATTTGGGTTAACGAATTATTACTACGCCGTTTTTAATCGCCAGCGCAACGCTTTTATAGCGAAAAACGGAAGGTTTTTATCCGCATCCGGCAGGTCAGCTACCGAATTCGGGTATCAAAACCGGTCTTAGTTTTTAGATTTGTCGACGAGCGCCCGTTCTTTGATCCAGGGCATCATATCGCGCAGCTTGCCACCGACCTCTTCGATCGCATGCTCTTCACCGTGACGACGCATTGCCTTGAAGCTCGGCGCGCCGGCCTTGTTTTCAAGCACCCAGTCGCGGGCGAACTGGCCGGACTGGATTTCCTTGAGGATTTTGCGCATTTCGTTTTTGACGTTTTCGTCGATCAGACGCGGTCCCCGGGTCAGATCACCGTATTCTGCGGTATTCGAAATCGAATAACGCATGTTGGCAATACCGCCTTCATAAATCAGATCGACGATCAGTTTGACCTCGTGCAGGCATTCGAAATACGCCATTTCCGGCGCATAACCGGCCTCGACCAGGGTCTCAAAACCAGCCGTGATCAAAGACGTTAGACCACCGCACAGAACGGCCTGTTCACCGAACAGGTCGGTCTCGCATTCCTCGCGGAATGTCGTCTCGATAACGCCGGAGCGCCCGCCGCCGATTGCCGACGCATAGGACAGACCGATTTCCATCGCATTGCCGGACGCATCCTGTTCCACCGCGATCAGGCAGGGAACACCGCCACCGCCGACGTATTCGCCGCGCACCGTATGACCGGGGCCTTTCGGCGCCACCATGAAAACGTCCAGATCGGGACGCGGCTCGATGAGCTGGAAATGCACCGCCAGACCATGGGCAAAAGCGATCGCGGAACCCTTTTTCAAATTATCGCGCAGGTCTGCCACGTATAGATCCGACTGCAGCTCGTCCGGCGTCAGAATCATCGTGACGTCCGCCCAGGAAGCCGCCTCGGCCGGCGCCATCACTTTGAGGCCGGCGTTTTCCGCCTTGACGATGCTCGAAGATCCTTCGCGCAACCCGACGACGACTTCCTTCACACCGGAATCGTTGAGGTTGTTCGCATGGGCGTGACCCTGGCTGCCATAGCCAATGATCGCGACCCTCTTGTCCTTGATAAGATTAATATCCGCATCCCGGTCGTAATAAACTCGCATCGTTCTACCTTTCCGTAAAAGCCAGATTGTCTGATCTGTTGTGGCGCGCTTTCTAAAGCGCGGATTTGCCCCGTGCAATAGCCACGACGCCGGTTCTTGAAACATCGACCAGCCCGAGGGGTACCATCAGGTCGATAAAGGCGTTCAGTTTCTCCGTTGCGCCGGAAATTTCGAACACGAATGAATCGTGTGTGCTGTCGATCGCACGTGCCCGGAAAATATCCGCGATCCGCAGCGCTTCGACGCGTTTATTGCCCTTGCCGGCGACCTTTACCAGCGCCAGCTCACGCTCGACGCTGGCACCTTCGGCCGTCAGGTCGACTACGCGGTGGACAGGCACAAGCCGGTCCAGCTGCGCCTTGATCTGTTCGATGATCTGGGGCGTGCCGCTGGTCACGACCGTGATACGGCTTATCGCATCGGCCACATCTATCTCGGCAACGGTCAGGCTTTCGATATTGTAGCCACGCCCCGAGAACAGCCCGATCACCCGTGCAAGCACCCCGGCCTCGTTGTCCACCAATACGGCAATCGTGTGCCGTTCAATCGTCGAATCTGCGACCACTTGTTCGCTCCGTGTTCGAGTGTTGTTGTTGCGTTATCGTGTTCAGGCGCGGATCAAACGAGAACCATGCCTTCTTCGGAACCGGATTGCTGCGCTTCATCATCCGGCCCCAGCAGCATTTCATTATGCGCCGCCCCCGACGGGATCATCGGGAAACAGTTTTCTTTCTGATCGACCCAGATATCCGCGATGACCGGCCGGTCGATCGAGATCATTTCCTGGATCACATCGTCGACTTCCTCTGCCTTCGTCGCCCGCAGGCCAACCCAGTGACAGGCCTCGGCCAGCTTCACCAGATCCGGCAGCGCATCGGTGTAGCTTTCGGAATATCGGCTACCATGCATCAGTTCCTGCCACTGGCGGACCATACCCATGTACTGGTTGTTCGTAATGAACACTTTGACGGGGGCCCCGCACTGAACCGCGGTCGACATTTCCTGCATATTCATGAGGAACGACGCTTCGCCGGAAATGTCGACAACAAGCGCTTCAGGATGCGCCACCTGCACACCGATTGCCGCAGGCAGGCCGTAACCCATCGTTCCCAGTCCGCCCGACGTCATCCAGCGTTTAGGCTCATTGAACTTGTAATACTGGGCCGCCCACATCTGATGCTGGCCGACTTCGGTCGTGATGTAGCAATCGCGATCCTTGGTCGCTTCATACAGGCGCTCGATAGCGTATTGCGGCTTAATCACCGACCCGGTCTGATTGTATTTCAAGCAATCGCGCTGGCGCCACCCGTCGATCTGTTTCCACCAGGCCTTCATCACCTTCGGGTTCGTCTTCAGGCCCTTGGCTTTCCAGACGCGGAGCATCTGATCGAGGATCGTGCCAACGTCACCGACGATCGGCAGGTCGACCATCACGTTCTTGTTGATCGATGACGGGTCGATATCGATGTGAATCTTTTTCGAATTGGGCGCAAAAGCATTCAACCGGCCGGTCACCCGGTCATCAAACCGTGAGCCGACAGCAACAATCAAATCTGCATCGTGCATCGCGAGGTTGGCTTCATAGGTCCCGTGCATGCCGAGCATGCCGAGGAACTGCTTGTCCGTTCCCGGATAGGCGCCAAGCCCCATCAGCGTCAGCGTCACGGGCGCGCCGGTCAGCTTGATCAAGCGATCGAGCTGCTTCGATGCCTTGAGCCCTGAATTGATCACGCCGCCGCCGCAATAGAATAACGGTTTCTTTGCGGCCGCGATCATGGCGACCGCTTTTTCAATCTCGGTTTTCTCAGCCTTCATACGCGGCCGATAGGTTTTGTGTTCAACCTGGCTCAGGTCTTTGTATGTACCCAGCGCCATCTGAATGTCCTTGGGCAGATCAATCACGACCGGGCCGGGCCGTCCGCTGCGCGCGACGTAGAAAGCCTCGTGCATGATCCGTGGCAGATCCGCGATATCCTTCACCAGGTAGTTGTGCTTGGTGCACGGGCGCGTGATACCGGTGGTATCCGCTTCCTGGAAAGCATCATTGCCGATCATATGCGTCGGCACCTGGCCGGTCAGACAGACCAGCGGAATACTGTCCATCAGCGCGTCGGTCAGGCCGGTTACGGCGTTCGTCGCACCGGGGCCGGACGTCACCAGCACGCAACCGACCTTGCCGGTCGACCGGGCGTAACCTTCGGCCATATGAACCGCTCCGCCTTCCTGGCGGACGAGCACATGCTTGAGCTGATTCTGCTGAAAAATAGCATCATAAATCGGGAGAACGGCACCGCCGGGATATCCAAACACTGTATCGACGCCTTCGTTCACAAGCGCCTTAATAATCATTTCCGAGCCGGTCAGTTTTCGATCAGCCATCTCTCGTTCCCTGTTAAATCGCTGGCGGATATCGCATCCGCAGGTTGGCGTTCCAGCATTTCCCGCGATACAAAATCGGCCAAATAAGCCGGTTTTTCCGAGAAAGCTGTGAAGTTATTTCGCACTGCACAATCAGTTTGAGGCGCGAAAGCTATAGCCAGCGAATCAATCGGTCAACAAAAATTTCCTAATTTCTGAAAAGATTTTATCCATGTTAATTTCCGAATATTTCGTTTCGATGGTTATTTGTGGAATAAACTGACGTCGAAACCAGGTCACCTGGCGCTTCGCATAGCGGCGCGTATCGCGTTTTCCCAGCTCTATCAGGCGCTCCATGTCGATTTCACCCCCTAGATATGCCCGGATCGGCGGGACGCCGACGGCCTTGAGCAAAGGAAAATCCTCAGCCGGCGATCGGGCCAACAAAGACGCCACCTCTTCTATCGCCCCATTCTCGAGCATTCCGTCAAAGCGGTCATTCGCGGCGGTATAGAGATATTCCCGCGGTGGCAGCAATGCGAGCCTGAAAAACCGCATATCCGCCGGCGCATCTTCCGGTTCTCCGGATTGCCAGCTTCGAAGCCCCCGGCCGGTATGCAGAAATATTTCAAGAGCGCGAACGATGCGCTGACCATCTGCGGGATTCAAACTCTTTGCTGTGGCGGGATCAGCAGCAGTTAGCTCTGAATGAAGCGCCGGCGCGCCCTCATTTCGAAGCCGCAGATTGAGACCGTCGCGGATATCGGCCGGAACGACAGGCATATCGTGCAGGCCGGTCATCAGCGCCTTCAGGTAAAGCCCTGTCCCGCCAACGACGACGGGAACCCCGCCCCGCACGTGAATGTCCTGGATTGCGTCCACGGCAAGATCGCGCCACTGCCCGGCGGAGCAGCGCTCCCCCATGTTGAGCACGCCATACAGGTGATGAAGGGCCCGTTCCCGGTCGACAGCGTCCGGGCGCGCCGTGAGGACCGGCAGATCCTCGTATATCTGCATTGAATCGGCGTTGACGATCTCTCCGCCAAACTGACTTGCCAGGGCCAGCCCCATTGCAGACTTACCGCTTGCGGTCGGCCCGCCGATGACGATGACGGGTTTTTGATTCAACCCTTTGCGATATTGAGCGCCACGAAGCGCTGCGTACCGCCTGTCTCGATAAGAACGAGTATGGTGTTCAACTTGGCCTTCTGGGCCTGCTTCACCTTCGCCTGAACCTGGGCCGGCGACGTGACGACTTCCTGGTCAGGACCGATCTTGCGAACGATCGCCCCCGCCGGAATTCGTTTTACCCCGGCAGGGCCGGCAGGTGCGACCTCCGTGATAACCACGCCCTTCGCGTCTTCCTCGAGCCTGAACTGTTCGCGCAATGCGGGCGTCAGCGCAGAAAGCGTCATACCAAGCTCACCGATCGTAAGGGCGGTCGTATTTTCCTGTTTCTGCTGCGGCGTAGCCGAGACGAGTTTCGCATTGTCCTCAGGGAATTCACCCAGCGTAATCTGCAGACGGACGGGTTTACCCTTACGCCAGACATCCACGGAGACTGCTTTACCGACCGTAGTCTCGGCAACGATCCGCGGCAGGCGCCGCATCTCACCAACAACCTTGTTGTCGAATTTGAGGATCACATCGCCGACCCTGATCTTATATTTTTCAGCTGGGCCATCCTTGGTGACAGACGCCACCAACGCACCGGTTGCCTCTTTCATACCAAGGCTTTGCGCGATTTCGTCGCTCACCGACTGGATGCGCACTCCAAGCCAGCCCCGCCTGGCTTTGCCGAATTCCTGCAGCTGTCCGATAATCGGCCGCGCGAGATTGGAGGGAATCGCAAAACCGATACCAACGCTGCCGCCGGACGGAGAGAAAATGGCCGTGTTGATGCCGATCACTTCTCCGGCCAGATTAAACATCGGCCCGCCAGAATTGCCCCGGTTGATTGACGCATCGGTCTGAATGAAATCATCGTAAGGGCCGGAATTGATATCGCGCTGGCGCGCAGACACGATACCCGCGGTCACCGTACCACCGAGCCCGAACGGATTGCCGATAGCAACCACCCAATCGCCCACCCGCGTTTTGCCGGAATCACCGAACGGAACAGCAACCAACGGTTTTTTCGGCTTCACGCGCAGAAGTGCTAGATCTGTTTTAGGATCGCGACCGACCAGTTCCGCTTCCAGCTTGGTGTCATCATGCAGCGTCACGGTAATTTCATCGGCATCGGCGATCACGTGGTTGTTGGTCACGACCAGTCCGCTGGAATCGATGATAAAGCCGGAGCCCAGCGATGACGCACGCCGCTGCGGCGCATCACGCTGCTGACGATCGAAAAATTCCTTGAAGAAATCCTGAAAAGGTGAGCCTTCGGGGAACCTCGGAACCTCCGGGCCGATCTTTTCAGTGGTTTTCTTCTGAACCTGGGTCGACGAAATATTCACGACCGAAGGGAGTAGCTTCTCGGCAAGGTCAGCAAAACTTTCGGGCGCGCCGCGGGCGACCGCCGGAGCATGCCCCCAGGTCATACAAGCCACCAAAATCAAAAGAGCCTGAAATACCCGCCAAATATGAGTCACTGCTAATCTCCTGTCGCGCTGATCTGTGTTGCGCTGTTCTGCGCGAAGTTCATACGTTCGTGGCATGTAGTCCGGATCGTCACAGGTGCGCATTCATAGTGCCAAAGTTCTACACGAAAATCAGCTAACTATCCCGCCGCCGGATTATTGCGCCGACAATATGAAAGAATCCTTCAGGCGCGCATCAGCCAGACAATACCCACGCCGACCGTGGCCGCGAGAAATCCGGCACTGCGCAGCGAAGACGGCGACACTTTTTCGACCTGCATCGCCATCTTGCGCATACCCTCGGGAAAGAGGGCGTACAAGCCGCCCTCGATCACGAGGATAAGTGCAATTGCCGTTATCAGTTCGTCAGGCACGGAGCCTGACCGATCCGATCACCGGCCTAGTTGCTGGGGGATTTGTCGATCTCTGACTGCCCCCGCTTGCTGTCGCCTGGAAGGTCGTTGAAGAACCGGAAGAACTCGCTATCGGGTGACAGGACCATTGTTGTTCCATCTCCGAGCGCTGCTCCATAGGCTTCCATTGACCGGTAGAACGCGAAGAATTCCGGGTCCCTGCCAAAAGCAGCATTCAGGATACGGGTCTGCTTACCTTCACCCTCACCACGCAGGATCTGCGCTTTCCGCTGAGCTTCGGCGAGAAGAACCGTCCGTTCACGATCTGCCTCAGCCTGGATACGGGCCTTGATTTCCGCACCCTCAGCCCGGAGCTTCGAGGCTTGGGCAACACGCTGTGAGCGCATCCGATTATAGACCGATTCACTCGTCGTCGGCGGCAGATCGGTTCGCCCGATGCGCACATCGACAACCACGATACCGAAATCGGTCGACTGGCGTTTCAGTTCTGCTGTAATTCGCGCCATCACGTCGTCACGCTTGTTGGACAACATGTCCGCCAGCAGCACCCGGCCGACTTCCGCACGCACAGCGGAATTCAGGATACGGCCAAAGATATCGACGAAATTCGCCTCGGTATTGGCACGCAGCCGAAATTGCTTGGGCGACACGATCAGGTACCGGACAAAGGCATCGACATTGATGCGCTTCTGATCTGAAAGAATGATCTCCTGAGCAGGCGGGTCAAGACTGAGGACCCGTTTGTCGTAATAAGTCGCCGACTGCCAGGGCAGCTTGAAGTGCAGCCCGGGATCGGTCTCCTCATCCCTCGGCTGACCGAATTCAAGGATCAGCGCCTGCTTGGTCTCATGGACCGTGTAGACACTACTAAACGCGAACAGACCGAGCACAATGACCGCGATCCCCGCAATGATATATCTGAGGTTGGTCATTACTGCGCTCCCTGCGAACGTTTTTTGATTTCGGGCAGTGGCAGATACGGGACGACCCCGGGACCGCCCGGGCCTGTATTTACGATGACCTTGTCCGACTTCCCAAGGACATCCTGCATACGCTCAAGATAGAGCCTGCGCAGGGTCACGTCCTTGCCGGTCAGGTAAGCTTCATAGACGGAGACAAAGCGCTTCGCCTCACCGTCGGCTTCCTTGATCAGGCGTTCACGATAGGCTGCAGCCTGTTCAAGCTGGCGAGATGCTTCACCCTTTGCCTTCGGCACGATGTCGTTCCGGTAAGCCTCGGCTTCGTTCTGCTGGCGTTCTTTGTCCTGGCGTGCGCGCTGCACGTCATTGAACGCATCGATCACCTTCTGCGGCGGATCGACTTTCTGCATCTTCACCTCGGCGATAAACACGCCGGCTTTGTAATCATCCATGATGCGCTGGAGGACATCGCGCGTCTTCGTTTCTACCTCGGTACGCTTCGTGGCCAGAACCTCTTCCAGAGGAGTCTGCCCGACGATTTCACGGATAGAGCTTTCCGCCGCAAGCTTCACGGTGGATTCAGGGTCGCGGATGTTAAACAGAAAATCCTTGGCGCTTTTGATACGCCACTGAACAACAAAATCGATGTCGATGATGTTCTGGTCGCCCGTGAGCATCAGACTTTCTTCCGGCACGTCGCGAGACGTATCATTGCGGCCCTGAGCGCCGAGAGACCGGAACCCGATATTTATCTGGTTGGTCTTTTCAACATTCGGACGCTGAATTGACCCGACCGGCCACGGTGCCCAGAAGTTAAGACCCGCTTCGGTCGTATTCACGTATTTGCCGAATAACAGCTCAATGCCATTTTCACCGGGCTGAACGCGGTAAAGACCGCTCAGCAGCCAGACAAAGACGATAATCAGGATTCCAAGCAGAATGCCCTTCACCCCGCCAAAACCACCGGGCATCAGGCTCTTGAAACGATCCTGACCCTTACGGATCAGCTCTTCGAGATCAGGTGGGACACCACCGCCACCGCCACCGCCACCGCCGCCGCCAGCGCCAGCCGGTTTACCGCCCCAGGGGCCCTGTCCGCCGCCGTTTCCGCCGCCGCCCCAGGGGCCGCCGCCGCCCCCGCCTTGCTGTTTCCATGGCATGACGCTAATTCCTATCCTATTGAGTGAGTGATGGTTTTGTTCGCGTTTGGCCGAATTGTCCCTCAGCCGTTACTTTAGAGCCCAACTGGGCTGCCTTATATTATAGCTCGCTCTGTCGCGCAAATGTGGGTTATTCCTGCCTTATAGCGATATTGTGGCACTGCCGGAGAAGTCAAGGATGACGCAGGTTACCGAAACCGAAATTGTTGCCGCCCTCAAATCGGTAAAATTACCCGATACCGATCATAACATTATTGACGCAGGTGTCGCGTCCGGACTGGTAGTAAAAGACGGGCATGTCCAATTCGCGCTGGAAATCGATCCCGCCATGGCCGAAAAAATGGAACCCATTCGCAA
>CAJIYX010000149.1 GCA_905181725.1 Alphaproteobacteria bacterium UBA830 | reverse complement strand
CCGATATCGTGGACATCGCCTTTCACGGTCGCCATCAGGATCTTGCCCTTGGCCCTACTCTCCTCGCCTTCGCGCTTGTCGTCCTCGATGAACGGAATCAGGTAGGCAACGGCCTGCTTCATCACGCGCGCACTTTTAACCACCTGCGGCAGGAACATCTTGCCGGCGCCGAACAGGTCGCCGACGACATTCATGCCGTCCATCAGCGGGCCTTCGATGACATGAAGTGGCCTCTCGGCCTCTTGGCGCGCGACTTCGGTATCCTCGACGATATAATCCGTGATCCCGTTCACCAGAGAATGGGTGATGCGTTCGCCAGTCGGCTTCTCGCGCCAGGACAGATCCTTGATGCGTTCCTTTTTTTCGCCCTTGAACGATTCTGCGGCGTCGACGAGACGCTCGGTTGAATCGTCGCGGCGGTTCAAAAGAACGTCTTCGACAAGCTCCTTGAACTTGGCCGGAATATCTTCATAGACCGTCAGCTGGCCGGCATTGACGATGCCCATATCCATCCCGGCGCGGATCGCGTGATACAGGAATGCCGAATGCATTGACTCGCGGACCGGGTCGTTGCCGCGGAAAGAGAATGAAATATTGCTCAACCCGCCAGAGATATGCACATGCGGCAGGGTTTCCTTTATCCGGGCCGTCGCCTCGATAAAGTCCACGGCGTAATTATTGTGTTCTTCTATACCGGTCGCGACAGCGAAAATATTGGGATCGAAGATTATATCCTGCGGCGCAAATCCCGCTTCATTTATCAGCAACTCATACGATTTTGTGCAGATTTCAACCTTGCGGTCGGCGCTGTCGGCCTGACCATCTTCGTCGAATGCCATGACCACGACGGCCGCGCCATACCAGCGCACGCGTTTTGCCTGAGCGAGAAACGCCTCTACGCCTTCCTTCATACTTATCGAATTGACGACACCCTTGCCCTGAACGCAGCGCAACCCCGCTTCGATTACCGACCACTTTGATGAATCGATCATCACCGGCACCCGTGAGATATCGGGTTCCGCCGCAAGAAGGTTGAGATACCGAACCATGACGGCTTCTGAATCGATCAGACCTTCATCCATGTTGATGTCGATGATCTGCGCACCGTTGGCGACCTGCTGGCGGGCAACATCGAGAGCGGTATCGAAATCGCCTGCCTTGATCAGTTTGGAAAAGCGCGCCGATCCGGTCACATTCGTCCGTTCGCCGACATTCACAAACAGGGTATCGGATCCGATATTCAGCGGCTCCAGTCCGCTCAGACGACAGCGAATTTCGATATCCGGCACTTCACGCGGCGGATGAATCACCACGTTATCTGCCAGTGCCCGCGTATGATCCGGCGTCGTACCGCAACACCCGCCGACCAGGTTCACGAACCCGTCAGCGGCGAATTCAGCCATAATTTCCTGCATTTCCTCGGGCGTCTGAACGTATTCGCCAAACGCATTGGGCATGCCGGCATTCGGATGACAGGAAACGAACGTCCCGGCGATGCGCGACAGTTCTTGCAGATAGGGCCGCAACTCCTTCGCGCCGAGCGAACAGTTCAGACCGACGATCAGCGGCTGCGCATGAGCGATTGAATTCCAGAAAGCTTCGGTGGTCTGCCCAGTCAGGGTCCGACCGCTCGCATCCGTGATAGCACCGGAGATGAATATCGGCAGGCTGAGGCCTGCATCATCGAAGAACTGCAGAATCGCGAAGATCGCCGCCTTGGCGTTCAGCGTATCGAATATAGTTTCGATCAGCAGCACGTCGGCACCGCCATCGACCAGCCCCGTCACGGATTCTGTATACACATCGACCAGCTCGCCGAAGTTTGTATTGCGATATCCCGGATCGTTGACGTCGGGCGAAATAGACGAAGTCCGGTTGGTCGGACCGATAACACCCGCAACGTATCTCGGTTTATCGGGTGTTTCGGCTGATTTTGCTTGCGCAATTCCGCAGGCAAGCCGGGCGGCGGCATAATTCAGTTCATAGACCTGGTCTTCCATCCCGTAATCCGCCATCGCGATGGACGACGAATTGAAGGTATTGGTCTCCAGAATATCGACGCCGGAATCAAGGAACGCCTGGTGAATCTCTCCGATGATATCGGGCCGGGTCAGCGTCAGCAGATCGTTGTTGCCCTTTTGCGGGAAGGCATGATCGGCAAAGCGGTCGCCGCGATAATCGGCTTCGTCCAGCTTATACGACTGGATCATGGTGCCCATCGCACCGTCGATCACAAGTATCCTGCTTTCAAGAAGCTTGCGGAGCTCTTCGGTCTTGTCGGGTTGGCGGAATGTCGGCCTGTCCGTCGTTACGCCGCCGGCATGGTCGACGGCGTCGCGCAGAATTTTCATGTTGTCGAAGTTCATGTGCCTGTTTCCTGCAACGGTTCGGCCAACGATCTGGCACTGTCCGGACGCACGCCTAGGATGTGGCAGATGGCAAAAGAAAGGTCGGCGCGGTTCAGGGTGTAAAAATGAAATACATCAATTCCCTCAGCCTGCAGCTTCCGGCACTGTCTGGCGGCGGTTGTCGCGGCAACTAGGCGGCGGGTCTCCGGGTCGTCATCCAGGCCTTCGAACAGGTCTGCCATCCAACCCGGCACGGCTGTCCCGCACATCGCGCTGAATTTCTGGATCTGTGCGAAATTCGTCACCGGCAGGATGCCGGGCACGATCTCAACATCGATGCCCGCTTTTCTCACACGTTCCACGAAGCGGAGATATGTGGCCGCCTCAAAGAAGTACTGCGTGATCGCCCGTGTTGCGCCGGCATCGAGTTTTCGTTTCAGATTGTCTAGATCATCCGAGATGCTGGCAGCTTCCGGATGAATTTCGGGATAGGCGGCAACGCTGATCTCAAAATCACCGACGTCGCACAGTCCCGCAACCAGATCGGACGCATAATCATACCCGCCGGGATATGGCGTATAGCCGTTTGCATCGTCCGGCGCATCGCCACGCAGGGCAACGATATGGCGGATGCCTGCATCCCAGTATTCCTGGGCGACCCGGTTTACCTCATCCCGCGTCGCACCCACGCAGGTCAGATGCGCTGCGGCCGAGAGCGACGTCTCTTTGTTGATCCGGGCCACGGTGCTATGGGTACGTTCGCGCGTTGTCCCGCCTGCGCCATAGGTAACGGAGACGAAACGGGGCGCCAGCGGCTCCAGACGCTCGACCGACTGCCAGAGCGTTTCAGCCATCTTGTCGGTCTTCGGTGGGAAGAACTCGAACGAAATCTTCAGGTCGGACTTATTCATCGGTTGGCTTCCCCTCGTGTAGCAACGCCGGCTGGTAAATCAGCAGGCACCTCGGCAATCAGATCGTCCTCGCCCGATTTTCGCCCGATCCAGATTTTGACCGTCAGCGGATCGCCAGGCAGCTCATATGTCTCAACTGTGTGCATCTTGGCATCGTCAAACAGTCCGGCGATTTCACTGTCCCCGAACCCGAGACGACGGTGGGCATGGCCATCCCGAAGCTCCTCAACATCGTGCGGCGCAAAATCGACAATCGCCAACGTGCCACCGTGTGCCAGAACCCTTCCGGCTTCGATAACGACGGCGCTCGGGTCGTCGGCGTAGTGCAGTACTTGGTAAAGGATCGCGATATCGAACCCGGCATCGTCCTCACGCAGTTGGTACATATCGCCCTGCCGCACCTGACAATCCCTGATATCCAGGGTATCGAGCCGCGATCGAGCCAGCGCGAGCATTTCGCGTGACGAATCGACGCCAACGCTACGGGCAACACAGGGCGCCATCAGTTCGAGAATACGCCCCGTTCCGGTGCCGATATCGATCAGATGCTTTTCGGCGCCATGCGGAACCGCCGCCAGAAGTTTCGCTTCGACTTCCGCATCGTCCACATGCATCGACCGGATTTGATCCCACCGGCTGGCATTCTCGCGAAAATACGAATCTGCCACGTCATGACGGGCACGGCGGACATCGGCAAGTCGCTGCATATCGCGCTTTATTTGTGGTTCGTTTTCCGGAATAAGGCCGATGATCTGGTGGCACAACGTATAGGAGCGCGATCCGGCCCGATCGGCAAGCCGATAGAAAACCCAGGCACCTTCCTGAAACCGGTTCAGCAGGCCGGCATCGCAGAGCAGTTTGAGATGGCGCGACACCCGCGGTTGGCTCTGTCCGAGTATCTGCGTGAGTTCGCTGACGGTGAGTTCGCCCTCAGCACAGATTGCCAATATGCGGAGCCGGGTGGGCTCTGCCGCAGCTTTCAGTCGATTTAGCAGAATTTCCACGGAGGGAATCGCTCCACAATGATTCACGGCGAATGAATTGAGATATAAAGATATTTACATATCGTTATTAAACTGGAAATGCAACCAGGCGGCTTCATCATCGTAAATTGAGAAAAAAGGCTCTAATAGCTCACAACATTGGGATTGACCTTGAGGCGACTATCTGTTGAAAATCTAGTAGCTTAATCACATCTCAACGATTGAGATTCGTGGTTGAAATGAAGTAAGATAGAATCCCGCGTGATGTATTGTTTCTTTACGCGATGTTATTATCGTTTTGGCAGGCCCTGGTCGGTCACGACATGGCGAGGCACCTGAATCGATGCAATTGTATCAATTCGGAATTTGCATTAGTGTCGCGATCGAAGGTGGGGTAGGCCTTTGATAACATGTGTTTAGTAAACAACGCGGACGAAGGGCGAGGTGTTTTGTGAAAGTGGTTAGGGTATTGCCCGGGCATATCGCCCGTATAATAGTGTCAGCTTCCTGCATTGGCCTTCTTGCCGCAGGCTGTGCAACAGCACCGCCTGCCAGTGACCAGGCCGCGGTAGCAGCGTTCAGTGAAGCTAACGATCCTTACGAGCCTTTCAACAGGGCTATGCTGGACTTCAACCTTGCGCTGGACAAAGCGATCCTGAAACCGGTCGCCTATGTTTACAAAGAGGGTGTTCCGGATCCGCTTCAGACCAACGTCACAAATTTTCTCGCCAATCTTCGCGGACCGGTTATTTTCGCGAACGATCTGCTGCAGGGTGAATTTGACCGCGCCGGTAACACGCTGCTGCGATTCGCGATGAACTCGACCATCGGCATTCTGGGCATCAACGACTTCGCTGGTGAAGCGGGCATTACCGGTCACACGGAAGACTTCGGTCAGACCCTTGCCACGTGGGACGTTGATGACGGACCTTACCTGGTCCTGCCTATTTTCGGCCCGTCAAACTCGCGTGACGGCGTTGGCATTGTGGCCGATCACCTCATCGACCCGCTATCCTGGTTGACGCCTTTCGAATTCCAGATCGGCCGGACCGTTGGCACTGCTGTCGACCGGCGCGCGCGGAATTATGATCAGCTCAATGATCTCGAAAAAAACTCGCTTGATTTCTATGCGGCGATCCGCAGCCTCTATCGGCAGCGACGCGTCGACCAAATCCGTAATGGCGCACCGGCCTCCAGTACGCCGATCCCCGGTAGGATATCTGTTGTTCCACAGAAAACCGACAGCCAGCAGAGCAAAGCGACAACGACGAAAAAATAGATGACTGGTTCACCGTTTAAATTTCTGGGTGCGCTTGTCTTCATTGTTCTGGCGTACACAGCAACAGCGCAGGCGGCCAATCCGCAGGACTTTGTCCAAAACATGGGCGACAAGGCCTTTGCCTCGCTTAGCGAAGAGGGACTGAGCCAGGATCAACGCACGGAACGCTTTCGCGGGCTCCTGAACGAAGCCTTCGACCTGCCTCGAATCGCCCGCTTCACGCTGGGCCGCTACTGGCGGACGGCGACCGATGAAGAGAAAACGGAATTCATAACTCTGTTTGAGAAATTCGTCATCCAAGCCTATTCGAGCCGCTTCCAGGATATGAGTGGCCAGAAACTGAACGTCATAAATGCGCGGGAAGTTTCAGCCTCGCAGGTGCTGGTACTGTCCGAAATCGAAATCCCCGGCAAGGCGCCGGTAAAGATCAACTGGCGTGTCCGCTCCAAGGACGACGCACACAAGATCGTCGACGTGCTGGTCCAGGGCATTAGCATGAGCGTTACCCAGCGCGACGAATTCGCTGCCGTCATCCGAAAGACAGGCGGCAAGGTCGACGGGCTGATCAAGGCGCTCCGCCGCAAGACCGGATCGAACTGACCCGCCCCTCGTCGAGGGCCTCACCACCCCACTCTCTTCTCTGAACTTATCGCCGCGGCAGGTTATCCTCGAATTAGCGGCTTGTATTTGATCGCCTTGGGGTTATGAGCATCATCGCCAAGCCGGCGGCGGCGGTCGTTTTCGTAATCGTCGTAATTACCTTCGAACCAGGTCACCTGGCTGTCGCCTTCGAATGCCAGGATGTGCGTCGAAATCCGGTCCAGGAACCAGCGGTCATGGCTGATGACCAGCACACAACCCGCGAAGTCCAGGAGTGCATCTTCGAGCGCGCGCAGCGTATCGACGTCGAGATCGTTAGTCGGTTCATCGAGCAGCAAAACATTGGCCTGGGATTTCAGCATTTTTGCCAGATGGACGCGGTTGCGCTCACCACCCGATAGCTGACCGACCTTTTTCTGCTGGTCCGGTCCCCGGAAATTGAACGAACCGC
>CAJIYX010000148.1 GCA_905181725.1 Alphaproteobacteria bacterium UBA830 | reverse complement strand
ACGGTCACGATTACAAAAACGCTGATGGCGGTTTTCGCGACCGAGACATCGCCGGTCGCGGAACCATCCATCAGCCGGTCATGGGCGAACACGACGATCAGCGGGATGGTGACGACGCAGACCAGGCTGATCACCGCGGTGAGCGAAATCGATAATGCGACGTCGCCACGGGCAAGGGCGGTCAGGATGTTCGATGTGACCCCGCCAGGTGCGGCGGCGATGATCATCACGCCCAGCGCAAGCTCCGGCGGCAGCGACCAAACACTCACCAGCAGCCAGGCGACCGCCGGCAGCAGGATCAGCTGTGACGCCACACCGATCAGAAAATCCCGCGGCTGGCGTGCGACCCGGGCGAAGTCGGCAAAAGTAAGCCCGAGCCCGAGCGCGAACATGATAAAGGCCAGCGCGACTGGCAGCACGATGTCGGTTATGATTCCCATGATCCCCTCTTCGATTCCCCCGGCGGCCCGAGCTGTTTAGCCAGATCGGTTTATACCGACTCCCTTTACACGGAATCACTCCCGGTGGCACCCTGAACACAGGCTGAACGCGGGCAGTCTTTATTTTCGGTGCCAGGCGTGGCCCATGCTTGCTTGGCCGATGTTAGTGTGTTTGAACCTGTCCATCGCAACAAGATGCACCGGGACGGCGTGTTTGGGTGGCATCTCGGGTTGATCAGGTTAGACACCGCTTAAGTACGTAATGTAACGGCTTAAGCACAGAGCACATACATGAGGTAGGTATTCGTGACCAGAATTTCCCGTATTGGCGCTTTCGCCGCCGCTTTTGTGTTCTCGCCCGCCCTTATGCAGGGCGTGTCGGCCCAGGATAAATCGTCGGAGAAGGCCCAGAGCCAGGCGGGGGCGACCGGGGCGACCGGGGCGATCAAAGCGGATCCGATCCCGCAGGAGCTGCGCCGTGCCTTCGAAGGTGTAGTTCGTGACTATCTGTTGAAAAACCCTGCCGTTATCCGCGAGGCAATGCAGGTCCTTCAGGCGCGGGAAGAGGCTGAAAAACAGGCTGCCACCTCGCTGGCGATGAAACAGTACCGCTCGGAGCTGCTGCAGAATGCGAACTCGCCGGTCGGTGGCAATCCGAAGGGCGATATCACAATCGTCGAATTCTTCGATTACAATTGCGGCTACTGCAAGCGGGTCGTGCCGACGGTGGCAGCGGTGCTCAGGAACGATCCCAATGTGCGGGTCGTCTATAAGGAATTTGCCATTCTCGGCCCGCAATCCGTGGTGGCGGCGCGCGCTGCACTGGCGGCCAAGCGCCAGGGCAAGTATCACGAATTTCATGTCGCGCTGATGTCCGCCGAACGGGCCGATGAAAATTCGGTTGCGGCGACGGCGCGCGCCCTCGGGCTCGACTACGCGCAGCTGGTCAAAGACATGGGTGATCCGGCGATAGAGGAACAGCTGGAGCGGAACTATCGGCTTGCAACGGCGATCGGTATCAACGGCACGCCAGCCTTTGTGATCGGCGACCGTCTGGTGCCGGGTGCCGTTGACGAGGCGGCGATGATGGAAATCATTGCGACCGAGCGCGCTAAGATGAAGGCAGCGCCGAAGGGTAATTAGACGCCAAGGAAACAGACCCCCCGGTTGCGTTTTGTCAGGGGTGGTTTGTCGGGGGTGGGCTTTTTAGGTCAGATTAAGTCGCTGCTGCGCTAAGGCCGAGATTTCGAACGGTGGTTTCGACTGGGGATTTCGACCGGGGATTTCGAGCAGGGTGGGTAGGACTGCATCGGGCTGTTTTGCTACGACAAGTGCGGCAAGAATATGAAGGGCTTTGGCTTTGACTGCCATTCGGTCTGCCCCAAAGGCATGGCCAACTAGGGCCTGTTCTGCCGGGCAACCGAATACGGGCGCGGTCTGGGCTTTCCGTGGAAATTCGGCGACGCGCTCAACGATAACGGGATGCGCGGCCGGTGCGAAAAGAAGCACGGCAAAGGGAACTGTCAAAAGCAGGGCCTGATCTTCTATGCCAAGTGCAAGTCGGGCTGCAATAATATCGGCCTGATCTGCCGGCCCAAGCAGCCCAATTGCAAGAAGCTCGGCCTTGGCGGTCAGCTCGATCTGTCCTGCGCCAAGAAGGTGCGGATCGGCAATCCGAAAACCGGTATCTGCAACTCGCGCCAGGAAGAGGACGCGGGGCTTTTCTACAAGAACTGCAAATCCGGCTATGACGGCGACGGTCCAGTTTGCTGGGCAGACAAGCCCAAGGTTGGGTCAACTGCGGCATGGTGGCTGCGAAGGATTCCAAGACGTGTGCGTCGGTCACCTTCGTCCAGGTTGCGGCAGTCGGTGTAATGGCGCTGTTTATCGGCTCGTTCGGCACTTCTTCCGCAGGCAAGCTCGCCAAGCTGAAGAAAAACTTTGCGACCATGAAAAAGGCGTTCGACAAGATCAAAGACACGCCGAAGATGAAGAAAGCGATTGAGCGTGCTCAGAACGGAAACCGTGTCAGGAAAGGTTTTAACGCGGGTAAGACGCTGGCGTTGGCAACGACTGAAGAAGACATGGTCAGGGCCGAGGCCCTGATTGCCGCGATTGCCGACCCGACCGGTGTGTCATCCATGGTGGCGGCTTATACTTATCCGAAATGCTCCAAGTATTTCGGTCCGGTGAAGCCGAACGAGGCGTCCTTTCTGCCTCCGGAGCCCATGCCCGGTCTGCCGGGGCAAATACAAGTCCAGCACGCATCCGGGCAAGGTCGTTTCCGGCAAATACAATATCGACTGGGGCGGCGAGAAAATCGTCCTCAAAAAGTTCGAGGTACTTGTGGCGCGTTAATCAGCTCAATTCCGCAGACACAGAGAAGGCGGCGCTGACGGTTAGAACCGGGGCGCCGCCTTGTCTTATGGCGATGCCTTACGGGTGCGCACCAGCTTTTGCAGCAGTGGCCTGACCGGCAGAAACAGGCGGTAGGCACCTTCAAGTAGAACGGCGACGGGGCGCATCTGCCCGATCCGGCCCGCCCAGGAAAACGCCGGCAGCGATGTCCATAGTTCGGCGAAAGCGGCACCGCCGGAGACGATCGTGCCGTCCGCACGTCGCATGTGAAAGCGGCGCATGGCATCGGCGCGCGACAGGCCCGGAGCAATAGTGTCAGCACTCGTCTCACCGTCGGCATCCGCGGCGCTCTCCGCGACATCGATCCAGTCGATATCATCCGCACCGCGGCATTTTCGGTAGGTAGCGATTTCGGCGGTACATAGCGGGCAGCTTCCGTCAAAGAAGACGGCGGGCCGGGCAGGCTTGTTTATTGATTCAGTGCCGTTATTGGTGGGCATTGTCACCATGGCGGTTGCGCGCCCCGGTGATCGAAAAACGATCCCGTGTCGGCGGCGGTCAGCGAACCGATGACGGCCAGCAACTCTGCCGCGGCTTGGCCGGGCGGTCGCACATCCAGCCCGCTTCGCGCGAATGGCGCCGACAGCCCGCTCTCGACGGTGCCGGGATGAAGCGCCACGCAGATCGCCGCCGGCGACCGGCGATTCAGCTCGATCGCAGCGGTGCGCACCATCTGGTTGAGCGCCGCCTTTGATGCGCGATAGCCGTACCAGCCACCGAGCTGGTTATCGCCGATGCTGCCGACCCGCGCCGAGAGGGTGGCAAAGACTGCCTTGCCGTCGCGCGCCAGCAGCGGCAGGAAATGTTTCATTAACAGCGCGGGCCCGATCGTGTTGACGGCAAACGCATGTGCCAGCCGGCCGCCATCGAGATCGCGCCAGGTTTTTTCCGGCATGTTTTCAGATGCGCCTTCGCCGTCGTGCAGAAACCCGGTCGCATCGATCACCAGCCGCAACGGCGGAACGAGCGCAGCCACAGACGCCGCCGCCTTGGCGATACTGTCTTCGC
>CAJIYX010000147.1 GCA_905181725.1 Alphaproteobacteria bacterium UBA830 | reverse complement strand
TTGACCAGTCGGCGTGACGCGCAGAGTGGCGTCAGATAACGGCGATGGCGTTGACTTCGATCAGGCAGCGGGGATCGGTTGCAAGCTGGACGACCTGAACGGTCGTCGTCGCCGGTTTGGAATCGCCGAAATATTCCGCCCAGACAACGTTCATCGAATC
Organism: Alphaproteobacteria bacterium UBA830; assembly: GCA_905181725.1. Taxonomy (GTDB): domain Bacteria; phylum Pseudomonadota; class Alphaproteobacteria; order MPNO01; family UBA830; genus CAXBCP01. Next base: position 6,141 of record CAJIYX010000147.1, on the reverse strand, counting down.
CTGATCCGTCAGATCGGTGACATAGCGCGACGCGGTGACGATGTCGTCGAACGTGCCGCCGACGGCATCGAGACCTTTTTTAAGGTTTTCTAGCGCCGCCCGGGTCTGGCCTTCCATATCGGTCGGCATTGAATCGAATTCTTCGGGGCGGTGCGGGTGGTGGTGATAAACTGGTGCCGCCGTCGCGCCGGCAAGATGCACGTGCGTGCCGCCGGTGACCTTGATAGCGGGCGCATAAGGCATCCACATGTCGGGCGCGTCGGGCCAGTGGATATGTTCGATTTTCTTGGTCATCGTCGCCTCCGTAGATATGTGATCTGCGGAGTGTGAATTGGATAAGACGGCGGTGCAAGAGCGCCACCGGGGACCGTGTCACATGAAAACAGGCGGCGTGTGCTGGCCGCCCGTTAACGTGTGTCGTCTGATAGTTTAGTGTCAGGCGGCTTTGATCTTTTCAAGGAAACCGTCCACGGCATTCCGCAGAATATTGGTTTGTTGATTGAGTTCCTTTGTCGCCTCGAGCACGCCTTCCGCCGCACCGCCGGTTTCGGACGCGGCCTGCGTGACGCCGGCGATGTTGCTTGATACCTCCTGTGTGCCTGTGGCTGCATGCTGGACGCTCTGCGCGATCTCGTTGGTCGATGCACCCTGTTCGGTGACGGCGGCGGAGACAGAGGAGGCGATGCCGCTGACCTGATCGATCGTGGTCGAGATACCACCGATAGCTGCGACGACACCCGTGGTCGCTGACTGAATCGCCGATACCTGGGCGCCGCTTTCTTCCGTTGCCCGTGCGGTCTGGTCGGCGAGCGATTTGACCTCGGTCGCAACGACCGCAAAACCCTTGCCCTCACACCGAATCTTGGAGACGGCGGCCGCGGCGGCAGTCTTTGCCTTTGCTTCGGTCATTTTGCTGCTCTTCGCCCGTTCGTGATAACCGGCGATAAGGGTCGTTGCCGTTTCGGTCAGGTGCTTCAGTTCTGAATCCGCCCGGGCTTTCAGGTCATACGTGGTCTGATAGATCGTTATGGCAGAGAGAATTATAAGGCCAATTGCGGCGACTAAATTCAGGAGATAAAGGCGCTTGGCGATAGAAAGATTGCTGAAGAATTGCATGGCGGTAAGGTCCTGACGTGGTACGGGATATAGAAGCCGGTGTTCAGATACCCCGTGTAGTACATGCCAAGTGCAAATTTTTAGTAAATATAGTTTAAAACCGGTGTATCGGCGTGTCAGGAAGCGGCTTTTTTACCGCTAAGCCATTTGACAGCTGTTACTGCAAGGATTACCAGCGCGGCACCTAGGAGCTGGCGCTCGGACAACACCTGGGATAGCAGGATGAACCCGAGCGCTATACTGGCAATGGGCTCGAGATTCATGACGAGTGACGTGCGCACGCCACCGATCATGGCAATACCTGCAAAGAATGATGCCACGGCTATCGTATAAAACACCGGAACGGCAATCAGGCCGACCCAGCCGCGGTCAGTTTGCGGCAGTGAGAAATCGCCCGCAATCAGGCTGATCACGACGAACATCAACGATCCCGAAATATGCATATGCAGGGTGACCGAGCGTGCATTGTCGGTTTGCAGGACACGGGCACTGAGCAGGATAACACCGGTCATCAGCACGGCGGCGGCAGCGGCCAGTCCCATCCCGAGTATACTGGCGGTCGCGCCGGTATCGCCAAGCGCCAACGCCAGCCCCGCGAAACTCCCGACCAACCCGACAAGTATGCCCCGGTTGAGGGTTTCCTGGCGCATCAGCCAGGCGCCAAGCCCTGTAAACACCGGATAGAGGTAGAAAATCAGAACGGCGAGACCGACGGCAATATGGTCGAAGGCCGACATCAGACAGAATGCCATCGTCGAATTGAGCACGCCCAACCCAAGTGCGGCGTTGCGTTCCCGCCGGGGGAGGGCGATGGTGCGGCGCGCAATCATCATCAGCGCCGTCAGGGCGATCAGGGTGAAGACATTTCGAATGGTGACGAGCGTAAGCGGCGTGGTCCCGCCTTCGTAGGTCAGGACGGCGAAAGCATTATTCCCGGCAAACGCAAGCGCCGCGGTAATGACGACAATATAGCCGATGACGGTAGTTCGATCTTTCATGCGCCATTTCACCCTGTTGAGGCAGGCGGGGCAATGGCGAAATCTGCGGAACGTCGAATCGTCGGACGGACCGCTCGCCGGTTTCCCAGCGATTTACCCAGCCCCAGCCGACAAACGTATCGGGGCCGCCGAAGCCGGCATGCTGCCGAGGCGGTGATCATCAAAATTGTTGAACTGGAACGAATAACCGCCGCTTTCTTGGTCAACCATCGTGAACTCGTCACCGCCACTTGCGCCAGTCCAGGTGCTGCCGACGCCGGTTGCGAGGGTGATTGTACCGGAATTGCCGGTGCCGACCGTCTGGGCGTCATCTGTTGTGCGGACGCCGACGTTTGCCGTGTCGGTGCCGATCGTACCGGTGTCTGTCGTTACGATGTTCTGCTTGTAGGTGAAATCGATGTCGACATAGCCGACGTTGTTCGTGTCATACGAAGACCCGCTATCGATGCCGCCGAAGGCGCGTCCGACAATACGGACTGAATTCGCCTGATTGTCATAGAGCAGGGTCATGCCAGTGCCGGGCTGATTGAAGCTGAAAGTGAAATCGTTGCTGTCGCCGTCATAAAGGCCGTCGAGGCGCAGTCCGTAGGTCGGATCAGCCAAACCACCATCCGGGTGGTCATTCAGGCTGTACTCGAGGACCGCCGCAGAAACGGAAGAGGGCGTAAGGCTTGTTGTGCCGAAGACGCAGGCGGGTGCCGCAAGCGCGAATGCGACGGGACGAACTCTTTTCCGGGTGACTTCAAACAGATTGTTCATGACGTTCATTAACTCTCTTGCTTACCACGTTGTGCCTGTATGATTCAGGTGCCAACAGGTGTCTGCCAGGAGCAATGCAATTTTCGTGCCAGAAAATTTTTAACCTATAAACCAACTGGTTACATGTTTTTGGCCTGGGCGTTGTGGCCAACTTGTAAAATAATCCGACGGTTGACGCGGGTCCGTGTATTAATTCGCGTGCACGGATGCCCAGTATTTAATAAATTACATTCAGAAAAAATTATAAAACATTGAAATATATTATTTTATAGAAATATGTAGCGTTCCGATGCCTGAAATTTGGCCCGCCAGCCGGTCACCCGGTTCGACCGCTTTCGGGCCTTTGGGCGTGCCGGTGAAAACGATGTCGCCGGCGCGAACCGGCGCATAGCTTGAAAGCTTCGCGATAATGTCGGCCGTTTTCCATATCAACTGTCCGATATCGCCTTGCTGGCGCAATTCGCCATTCACCTCCAGCGCGATTTCACCGGTATGAGGGTGGCCGACCTCCGCCACGGGATGCAGCAATCCAACGGGAGATGCCCCGGCAAAGCTTTTGCAGAGGTCCCAGGAATGCTCATTGGCAATGCAGTCATGCATTATGTCGCGGCGGATCATGTCGAAGCCTACTGCATATCCATAAACATGTTCGAGCGCGTCTTCGGGGGCTAGATCTTCACCGTCACGCCCTATCGCCACGACCATCTCTATCTCGGGGTCCAGATGCCGGGTTGCCGCCGGATAGGGCAGAATACCGCCATCGGTCAGCAGCGAGTCCGCCGGTTTTAGCGAAATACCCGGCACGCTGCCGCTGGTTCCGCCAAGGCCTGTTTCGGCGGCATGGTCGGCATAGTTCCGCCCGATCGTGTAGATCCGCCGGACGGGAAAGGTCTGGTCGCTATTGGCAATCGGAATGCCGGGAGGGCCCCATATGGGTATTGCTGATGACATAGATTTTCCAGGGTCGTTGGAAGGCCCACTATTGTGCCATTTTTAAGGGAATTGAATCAATTTTACCGACACTTTAAAGGCATTCTCGATTTAATGGAAAATTTAAGAAACATCGCCATTATACGCTTTCAATTATTAGGGTTTGTCAGGCGATTCAGATGCCAGACGTCACAAAAAGTCACGGAGCGGTACCCATTTCCTCGACCGGCAATCGCGGGGGTGGGCCCGTTGATGTACCGATGTTCGCTCAAGGCGCTGCACCGACGCCCGAAAACCGTCTATTTTTTGAGAAAGTGGTCGCGAAGAAATTTGGCGATGTTGAGCGGTACCGTCCTGCGATCCGGGGCTCGCAGGACGGCCTGTGGGATTGGGATGTCCCGTCAAACACCCTGTACCTGTCGCCTCGCCACAAGGAACTCCAAGGCTACTAAGATCACGAAATCTCGGACAATGTCGACACCTGGCTGGGCCTGATCCACCCGGACGACCTTCAGGCACATTCGGCCGCGATGACCGAACACCATAGGGGACATCGGGATTTTTACGAAGCAGAACTCCATCTTAAACGGAAAGATGGGACATGGTCCTGGTTATTTGTACGCGGGCGTGGCGTGACAGACGAGAACGGGCAGATCTGTCGGGTGGCAGGTGCCGCCTTCGATATATCGAAACGCAAGGAAATCGAGTATGCGGGCGTTGACGCCGAAGCGCGTGCGCGCCGATCGCAGGACCGGCTTGCCGACGCCATCAACGTGTCGGCGGATGGTTTCGCCCTGTTCAACGCCGGCGATATGCTCGAAAAACCATATGAGAAGGTTTCCGGGGCCTTGGGCCAAGACTCCGTCGGTATCCATACCGGTATCCGTTACGCCGAACTGATTGCCATACTGGCCGAGACGATCGTGCTGGAAAATGAGGACGAAACGTCGTCGAACTGGTTCGACCGCCAGATGGCGTATCATGCTTCGCCGGAGGGGAGTGTCGTCATTCAGACGTCGGCGGGGCGCTGGTATAATCTTACCGAGCGCAAGACCAATGATGACGGCACTGTGCTGATGCTCAGCGACGTCACCGCCATGCAACTCGCCGAACAAGATCTGCAGAACCGCGTGCTCGACCTGCAGACGGCGAAGCTAGTCCCGGACCAGCAGTCCGAGCAACTTCAATCACTTGCCGAACAGTTTGCCGCGGCGAAAGAAGAGGCCGACGCTGCCAGCAGTACGAAAAGCGAAATTCTGGCAAATATGAGCCATGAGTTGCGGACGCCGTTCAATGCGGTGATGGGCTTTTCGGAAATGATCAAGAACGAATTGTTCGGGCCGGTCGGTGTCGAGTAGTACAAACAATACGCCGATGACATATATGGGTCCGGCGTGCATCTGCTGGCGATCATTAACGATATCCTGGATCTGTCCAGGGTCGAGGCGGGCAAATTCGACCTCAACGAGACCGAGGTTCAGGTGCCGGAGCTTTGCCGGTCGGTCATTCATATTGTGAAGGGCAGGGCGGATGAAGCCGGTATCACGCTGATCAAGCGTCTGCCCGAAGATCCGCCCTATCTTCTCGCCGATCCGCGCTCATTAAAGCAGATGTTGCTGAACCTGATGTCGAATGCCATCAAGTTCAGCTCATCCGGCGGTACCGTCGATCTTGTGACCACGATCGGTCCGAATGGCGGTTTCTGCTTTGATATCCGGGATACCGGCGTCGGCATCGCGCAAAAGCATTTAGACACCATTCTGTCGCCCTTCGGACAAGTTGACACCGCGCATGCGCGTGACCACCAGGGCACCGGGCTTGGTCTGCCGCTGGTGAAGGCATTTATCGAAATGCATGGCGGCCGAGTTGAAATCGAAAGCGAAGTCGAAGTCGACGAAGTCACGACGGTCAGCCTTTTCTTCCCGCCGGACCGCACCCGTACTTTCTGACCCGGCAGCGTGCCGGCGCGCGAAGGTGCGGCATGCGGCGGTGCAGGAGCCACTCGGCTTTGGTGATTAGGCGGGCCGAAGCGCGCCCTTGATGATCTTGCGCGTCGGCGTCAGTGGCATATGGGCCACGATCTCTAGTTTCTCCGGCCATTTCATCTTGGCGACGTCGTTTTCAGCCAGCCAGGTGCAGATTTCTTCGAGTGTGATACTGCTATCCGGCTGTAATTCGATATAGACGCAGGCGCGCTCGCCCAGAACCTCGTCGGGGATGGGTGCGATCGCTGACATCAGCACGGCAGGATGGCGGTCGATGACGGCTTCGATGTCGACCGGGTTGATTTTGATCCCGCCGCGATTGATCAGATCCTTTGCACGCCCCGTGATCTGCG
>CAJIYX010000146.1 GCA_905181725.1 Alphaproteobacteria bacterium UBA830 | reverse complement strand
TCATTTTAGTGACAGGGTCGGAGTTACGGTGAAATCGGCTGAAATCGCCGTAAGACCCGGCAGCTAAATATTACCGAACAGACCCCGTTGCCGATGCCAGCTTTCAATCCCCGTATCCGGATACTGTTCGAACGTCGCATCGTGCCGTACAGCATTCAGTGATACCCAGGGGGCCTTGTCGCCAAGCATCAGGTGGGTCGTTTCCGGGGCTTCGGGCAGGGGCGTATCAATGGCAGATGCAAACGGGTAGATGAATTCGGGCCAATCCGATCCGTGAACCCAAAGCGCCGAGCTGCAATTTTTACAGAAATAACGTTTGGCCGGGCTCAACCCGTCATCTTCATAAGAAACCCGGTCATTGTGGGCCGCGCGGTAAACTGAAAGATTGTCTTCACCGGTCACGTTTAAACTGTCCGCGCGCCCCATAATATTGATGGCGTAACCGCCAGCGCCCGCGGTTTTGCGACAGATTGAACAGTAACAGCGATTATAGGGATAAGGTGTGTCGGATTCGACCGAGAAATGGACTGCGCCGCAATGGCAAGAGCCTTCCAGTTTCATGATGCTCTCCCGTAAGGTGAGCGTGAATGATACCAGACGTTCCAGCTGTCTTGCCGATTCAATTCCGATGATGTCTCCTCGACGGGTCGAAAGACTTGGCCTCGGTTCAAAAGCGAAATAATGTTCAGGCGCAGGCAGATGAGTATTTTTTCAGAAAGTTTGTTGAAGCGGTCGTGCAGGGCTGTTTCTGTACCGGTATGGTGAGGCGTCGGGCTCTGCCGCAGCGCGCGGCTTTCTTCTCTACGACTTCCCATCAGTGACCTCGGCCAGGGTTGATGACGAATATCTTGTCGTGCTGGAGGAGGCCTTTAAGACGGCTGGCAATACAAGCCCGTTTACGGGCAAGCTGAACCGGGCGCAGATCATCCGCCTTCAGAGATGATTATCAAGACGGGTAAGGTAGACAAATGACGCTGATCGAACCAGATGGGATTTGGTGCGATGTCCGCACACCCGGTTTTCCGGCCCACAGACCCGCGCTGTTTCTCGACAGGGACGGCACGCTGATCGAGCTTGTCGATTATCTTGCCTCGCCGGATAAGGTCTGCCTGATCGATGCGGTGGTCGAGGCGATCAGGACGGCAAATAATGCGGGTGTTGCCGTTGTCGTCGTCACCAACCAGTCGGGTATCGGGCGGGGGTATTATGACTGGACTGCCTTCGAGGCCGTGCAGACGCGGCTATATGAATTGTTGATGGCGGCCGACGCGCGGATCGATGCGGCCTATGCCTGTCCTCATCCGCCGCCATCTGCCGGCGGACCCGCCGGTTCGTTGTACCGGAAACCGGCGCCGGGAATGTTTCTGCGGGCAGGCACTGATCTCGCGCTGGATCTCGTCAAAAGCCGGGTCGCCGGAGATACGTCCGCCGATCTCGCGGCAGGAAAGGCCGCCGGATTGTCGGCCGGGCTGCTGGTAGAGACCGGGTATGGTGACCGCGACCTGGTTGCAGCGCGGGCGTTGGAGGATGATCGTTACGACGTTGCGTGGGCAGACTGGAGCTGACTGGAACTGATTTCGGGGGCTGGTTTTTACGCTCGGAGCCCGCGTTTATTTTTCCGAAGCGAGATACTGGTCATAGGTAAGGCGAAGACCGTCGAGCAGCTTGGTGGTCGAGTGCCATCCCATAGGGGAAAGCCTGGAGACATCAAGCAGCTTGCGCGGCGCGCCATTCGGCTTGTCCGCATCAAAAACGAGTTTGCCTTCATATCCGACTGCCGCTGCGATGGTGGCAGCAAGGTCGGCGATAGAAATTTCTTCGTCGGTGCCAATATTGAGGCGCGTCTCGCCGCTGTATTGCTTCATCAGAAACACGTCTGCATCGGCCAAGTCGTCGACATAAAAAATTCTCGTAACGGTGTACCACTTCCCCAGACCGTCATCGCCGGATCGCCGCCGGTTTTTTCTTCATGCGGTTTGCGCATCAGCGCCGGTATCACATGACTGTTCTGGAGGTCGAAATTATCCTCCAGCCCATAAAGGTTATTCGGCATCGCTGAGATATAGTCAGCAGCCATATTGCCGCCGGTAAGAACTGCAAAGTTTGATAGCCGCGATCTTGGCCACCGAATATGCTTCGTTCGTGGGTTCGAGCGGGCTCGTGAGCAGGGCGTCCTCGACCATCGGCTGTTCGGCGAGGCGCGGGTATATGCAGGCTGACCCCATGAACATCCGTTTCTCGACACCGCTGCGACGCGCGCCTTCGATAATGTTGGTTTCAATCGCGAGGTTGTCACACAGAAATTCGGCCGGGCGCGTGTAATTGGCGTGAATGCCGCCGACGGTCGCCGCGGCAAGAAAAAGCGCATCGGGTTTTGATTGCGCCATCCAGTCTTCGGTCTCGGACTGCCGGCGCAGATCGACCTGTGCCCGGTCGATCGTAATCACATCACAATTTTCCATCGTAAGGTGGCGCGCAATCGCCGAGCCCACCTGCCGCGATGGCCTGCGACCCAGACACGCTTTCCGTCCAGCGATTACTCTGCCTGTTCAGGCGCCATTGGCCCGCAATTTCCGTTTGGCGGCGGCGAGATCGGCGGCAACCATTTCCTTTGCGAGGTCTTCGAACCCCGTCTTGTGATGCCAGCCCAATACGCTGCAGGCCTTCGACGGATCGCCGTGAAGGGCCGCGACTTCCGTTGGCCGAAAATACCTCGTATCTACGCTCACCAGAACGTCGCCGTTTGCGGCATCGAACCCGCATTCATCGGTTCCCATGCCATGCCATTCTATCCGGCGGCCGGCGGTGGTAAATGAAAGTTCGACGAATTCGCGCACCGAATGGGTCTCTTCGGTTGCCAGGACAAAATCATCCGGGGTGTCGTGCCGGACCATCATCCACATGCCTTCGACATAATCGCGGGCGTGGCCTCAGTCACGCGTGGCATCAAGATTGCCGATATACAGGCAATCCCGTGTGCCGGTCTCAATCGCGGCTGCGGCGCGCGTGATTTTGCGTGTAACAAAGCTTTCGCCGCGTGTCGGCCCCTCATGATTGAACAGGATGCCGTTGGAGGAGTGCGTGCCGTATGCCTCGCGGTAGTTCACGGTCATCCAGTAGGCATAGAGCTTGGCCGCAGCGGATGGGCTTCGCGGCTGCAAGGTCGTGTTCTCGTTCTGCGGGCTCTCGGCAACCTCGCCGTAGAGCTTAGACGTCGACGCCTGGTAGAACCGGGCGGTGTCTTCAAGCTTGAGTATTCGGATTGCTTCGAGCATGCGCAGGGTGCCGACCGCGTCCGCATTGGCGGTAGATTCTGCCGTCTCGAAGCTCACCTGGACATGGGATTGGGCCGCGGATGCTCCCCGCCTGGAGGGAAATCGACATGTTGCAAGTTCTGTCAGAAGCGGAAATTGCGGAGATCGTCAATGCCCGAAATGGCATGCCAGCCACCGGTGCCCCGGCGTCCAATCGGGCCTCAACCTCGACGCATCACTGATACCATACCCTAGTGGCCACGGAGTCTGTCCCCTGGTGGGAAGTGTCCGGAGTTCAAACTTAATAAATTCTGGTTGCCGCCAGGGGCTTTTGATGCCGAGCACCACCTGTGCCAGCATGAAGACACGTTTGTCGGCCCGCAGGTCCGACTTGGCGCAAAACAATGTGGTGCCGTTTGCGATCGGGGTGCGGTGTAGTTCGGGGGGAAGACTCGCCCGACATAGCGACGATGGGCGTGTCGGGCGAATTTTTGTAGGCGGCGGTTATTGACTCCGGGCTCCATGGTGGCAAAACAGTTCGTGGATAATGACGGCGTAGGTGTTCCTGCCCATTAGGTCAGCGGCGGCTGCAACGCTTGACGCGTGATCCAGCGGCATCCGATCGCCGAGGGCCTCCTGGGGCCATATATCGATCAGGTCGAAATCCTCGACATTATCCTCAACAACAAGTGCTTTCAGTGGTATGCGGGCATGCGGGCGTGCTTCCTGCGCGGTTATTGAGATGACTGCCGACCGGTCTGTCGGTTCGTTCTTTTTCTGTGAACAGCGCAGCTCTTTTATGAGCGCGCCGCCGGAGCATGTTGGTAATGGTGATGCCGCGGAGCACCTGGGGTGTCGGGAAACAGGATGCTCTGAGTAAACTGTGGACTCGCGGTTAGGTCGAAACTTACCGAGCAGAATTGCAATTGTATTGCCAATGAAATTCAAAATAGTTTGCAGCGCGTTCCTATGCAACTTTCGATAATTGGTGTCCGCGAGCTGGCCACTTATAGTACGGGGAACGGACCACTTATCTGACCGGAGAAAACTGTTATGGGCGCGAATGATCACACGGGCGAAAGCGCGAAGGCACGCACGGGCGAAACCCCGGAGCAGTTAACGGAGATTGGCGCACTGCCCATCCCCGATCGCGATATGCTCGATGATGACATCAAAAAATACATGGCAATCTGTGAAGAGAAGCTTGGCCATATCCCGAACGTCGTGAAGGTATTTTCGCTGCGTCCCGCGAAGCTGCGCACGTTCATCGCCAAGTACAATGAAATGATGTTGTCAGACGAAAGCGGGTTAAGCCGGCTCGAACGTGAAATGATCGCCGTCGTGGTTTCCTGCGTGAACCGGTGCGTCTACTGCATCACGTCGCATAGCCAGGCGGTTCGCGAATTTTCGGGTGATCCGGTGCTTGGTGATATTCTGATGGTCAACTACCGGGAAGCCAATCTCACGCGACGTCAGCGGTCGATACTCGATCATGCATGGAAAATGACCTCGGCGCCGGGTGAAACCGGAGAAGCCGACCGTCAGGCCCTAAAAGATGCAGGTTTGTCGGCGGAAGAGATCTTCGACGTCAACGATGTCATCGCGTATTTCAACTACACGAACCGGATGACCCATGGTCTCGGCATGCAGCCGAACGAATACTATTTCGGGCGCAATCGCCTACCTGATCCGGCGGAAGGATAGTCCTTCGTTCATTCGGCGGGGGAACGAGGACATACCGTCAAAGCACCTTTCCCGCGTTGATGGGATCAGCGCGATCGAGGCCGTAAAAGGCGACCGGTGGTCGTCGCAGGTTTGAGGACGGATCTTGCCGTTCACAAAACGGCTATCCGGGAAGCGTTTGAAGTATTGGTCGAATACGCGGCGGAGGATGGGTACATTCTCAGTACTTCGGCGACACATGATGTCGAAAAAGAGGTGATGACAGGCTTCATCACGACGGGTGTGGTTGTTGTTCTGGGATTGCTCATCGAAACCTTGCTTGGTCTCGTCATCACGCGTCCCCTTATAGTATTCGTAGCAAGATGAACGAGTTGGTGGACGGCAATCAGGAAGTCTAGATTCCAGGCACGACTAGGTGCGATGAGATTGGTGATATGGCGCGCTCGGTCAACGTATTCAAAATGAACATGGTCGAGAACGAACGACTTCAGGAAGAGAATGCCGAGGCGGAAGCAAAGAACCGGCTGCAGGAGCGGAAGCGCGACGAAGACAGGCGAAATGCAAAGGAACAGGCCGAGATTGAACGCGCCAGAGCCGACGAAGAAGCCGGCCAGCGCCGTAAAGCGGAACCTCAGGAGCTTGCAGATACCTTCGAGACAGGCGTCGGCGCCGTTATCGAGAAAATTGCGACCGCGTCCACGCAAATGCAGTCCTCTGCCGAGGCGATGACGGCCAGCGCTGAGCGCGCGTCCGAAAAGGCGATTGCCGTTGCGACGGCCTCTGAAGAAGCAACTGACAATGTCCGCATTGTGTCGACCGCGATGACTGAAATGTCGACATCAGTTGAAAAAATCGCCTGTGAGACAGATGAGAGCGCGCGTATAGCCAAGGAAGCCGTGGATGAGGTGGGCTCGGCCAACGAAAAGGTTCAGGGTCTTGAAGTCGCCGCCGGAAAGATCGGCGAAGTGATCGCCTGATCAACGACATCGCGAGCCAGACGAATTTTCTTGCCTTGAACGCGACTATGGAAGTGGCCCGGGCAGGCGAAGCCGGCAAGGGGTTCGCAGTGGTCGCCACCGAGGTGAAATCGCTCGCCGATCCGACAGCGCGCGCGACCGATGAAATCGGCGCTCAGATTACGCAGATCCAGAGTGCGATTGCGGAGGCAGTTACGGCGATTGACGGCATTGGTTCTACGATCCTAAAGCTCAACGATATCGCGACGTCAATCTCCCAGGCCGTCGAAGAGTAGGGGGCCACAACCCGTGAAATTTCGGTCAATGTCGCAAATGCCGCTACGGGCAGGGAGACGGTGTCTTCCAATATCGTCGACGTATCTGAAGTTGCGACAGAAACCGGTGAGGCTGCGTCACATTTGCTGGGCGCGTCCTACGGATTATCGACACAGGCGAAAGTTCTGCGGTCGGCGGAGGATGAGTTCCTCGACAAGGTGCGCGCGACTTAAAATGCTCTCAAGCGCCGAGCGCGACCAGAGGGCCAACTTGACCTCTATGATCGGCACGGGCCGGATTTAAACCGGGGCCGGCCCGTTTTATTTCACAGCCGTGTCCGATTGCGCTACACCCGCACCATGACGATTGTCTCTATAAAATTTGCGCTCGACGCTCGACTCGGGATGATGCGCGGCGTCGACCGACTGGCCGATGCCGTCTCCGTCACGCTGGGTCCGCGGGGCCGTACCGTGGCGATCGAGGCCGAAGGTGGGCAGGGTCCGCCGCGGATTACCAAGGATGGCGTGACGGTTGCCGATGCGCTGGAAGAAGCCGGGCGGTTCGAACAGCTTGGGCTGCGTCTGGTGCGCCGGGCGGCGCAGCGGGTCGCGGAAGATATCGGCGACGGCACGACCACCACAATCGTTCTTGCCCGGACAATTGCCGCCGAGGGGATAAAAGCGGTCGCCGCCGGCATTGATCCGATGCAGTTGCGCCTGGCGCTGGAGCGGAGCAGTGCCGCGGTTGTCCGCGACCTGAAGCAGCAAGCGCGGCCTGTGCGGGGCCGGTCCGATTTCCAGCGGATCGCGACGATCTCCGCCAATGGCGAAGAAGCATTGGGCGCGATCATCGGGGAGGCGTTCGATACCGTCGGCGCCGACGGCGTCGTTTCGGTCGAAGGCGGGCAGACGTTCGACACGACCTGGGAGCGGCTGAACGGGTTGCAGTGGAACGGCGGTTACGTCTCGCCCTATTTCATGACCGACGCGGTGTCGGCTGAATGCGTTTACGAAAAGCCGTTGATCCTGCTCACCGAGCACACGCTGGAAAATCACACACCGTTGCTGCGCCCGCTCGAGGCTGCCGTCCGCGCGAACCGGCCTTTGCTGATCGTTGCCGAAGGTGTGACCGGCGAAGCATTACAGACCCTGATTACTAACAAGATACGGAATAACCTGCGGGTCGTTGCCGGTAAGGGGCCGCTGTTTGGCGACCGCCGCCGCGCCATGCTCGAAGATATCGCGGCCGTGACCGGCGCGACGCTGGTGTCGGATCGGCGCGGCCACGACCTGAAAGAAATCGATCCCGCGGTGCTTGGCTCCGCCGACCGGATCAAACTGACCAAGGACACGACGACGATTATCGGCGGCGCGGGCAGGACACGGGACATTGATCAACGCATCGTTGGTATCCGCGCCGAACAGGGACTTGCCGGTAACACGCCGTTTCAGGAAAAAAATCTGCGCGAACGTCTGGCGAAGCTGACCGGCGGCGTCGCCGTGGTGCGCGTTGGCGGCATAAGCGAAGCGGAAATCTCCGAGCGGCTCGATCGCGCGGACGATGCGGTGAACGCGGTGCGCGCTGCGGGGGCTGCAGGTATTTTGCCGGGTGGCGGAGCGGCTTATCTGCATGCGGCGAAAATACTGCCCCCTGGCAAGACGTCCGAGGAACGCGCGGCCAACCGCATCCTTTGCGCGGCCCTGGCGTCACCGGCAATCCGGATTGTCTCGAATGCCGGTCAGGACGGGCGGATAATGGCCGCGAGGCTCGCCGACGAGCGTAATCCCGTCACCGGCTACGATGCGCAGTCAGGCGCGCTCTGCGATCTTATGGAAGCCGGCATTGTAGATGCCGCGCAGGTCGTTGTGTCGGCGCTGGAGGCGGCGGTATCGGTCTCGGCATTGCTGCTGACGACCGAAGTGGTGGTTGCCAAACCGGCAGCGCCACCGCGTCCGACACGTGCCGACGATATTCCCTTCGGTCCGGAGGCCAAGGACATGACCGCCGATGAAGCAGGCGGTTTCGGGCTGGTTTAGGCACTTCCGTGACTTCTGCTTTCGGTTGACTCCCGAACTGCCCGGGGCGTGGGCTCAAACCAAACGTGCAAACGATTGCACTCATAAGTGCAACATGCCAGGCGACGGTCATCAAAGGCGTCGTTAGCGGGCTGCGGATCGACCCGTCGACCGGCATCCGAAGGATTTAGGCCAATGTGCCTATCTCAGCGGGGCACAGCGGCGGACCGTTACTGGACAAGTTTGGAAATGTGGTGGGTATCACGGCATCGGATGTCGTGCACGAACGCGCCCAGAATCTGAATTCCTTTATTCCTATACAGGATGCGCTCAAGGCCCTCCGGATCGAATTACAATCGATCAAAACAAGTATGCGTAAATAAGGGGTGGCTCTGCGGCCCCGACGCTTGCGTCCAGCGACGCGAACCGTCATGAGAGGGAATGAATTATCCCGCCCCCGTTGCAAAACTGATCGTCTTCTGGACCCGCCTGCCCGGAAATTTCCGGGGCATCCTGTGGCTCAGCCTCGGCGCGTTCCTGTTTTCGGTGGTGGACGTATTCGTCAAATCCCTTGGCGGGCGCTTTCATCCAATAGAGATCTCGTTCTTCCGCTATAGCTGCGGACTGATTTTTCTGATGCCCGTCTTTTTCTGCATGGGGATCGCCAATCTGAAGACCGAACGGTTACCGTTGCACCTTTTGCGGATGGGACTCGCCTTCGTCGCCCAGCTCGGCATTTTCATCACGGTTATCCATTTGCCGCTTGCCGACGCGACGGCGTTTATGTTCTCAAAACCGCTCTTCACCACGGTGGTTGCGGTATTCATGCTGCGGGAAGTGGTCAGCGGGCGGCGTTGGGGGGCGACACTTATCGGGTTTATCGGCGTGCTGGTATTGGTCCGCCCCGGGTCGGAGGCAATCAACCCGATTGCACTAGTCGCCGTCGCTTCCGCGATGACGTTCGCCGTTGCCAACGTCCTGATCCGCAAGATGTCGGTGACGGAACCGACGGGGCGCATTCTGTTTTACTATCATATCGGCGGGGTGATCCTGTTTGGCGGCCCGGCGGCCTATGTCTGGACTATGCCCATAGGACTTGAATGGCTGCTGCTGATCAGCATCGGCGGACTGACGACCATCGGTATTTTTTGCTTCATGCGGGCGTTTACGGTCGGAGAAGCCAACGCGGTCGGCCCGGCGGAGAACCTGCGCCTAATCTATGCGACGGTTTTCGGCTTCGTGCTGTTCTCTGAAATTCCCTCGGTCTGGACCGTGGTGGGGGCGGCGATCATCGTTGCAAGTACGGTTTATATTGCCAGGGTAGAGGCGCAGCGCGGGCGATAGCCCCGATTGATCCCCGCCGCTCGCGCCGCTACCTTGAGCAGTACAGATAGATTCCTTACCCAGACAGAAGGCACCCTTCATGGCAGAGACAGCGATCTTCGAACCCGGCGGATACCGTTACGTCCGTGGTCCTTTCCAGTATTCCGGCGGCGCGGCGGCGCAGCCCGGGTTTGCCATTGAGCGTGCCCGGTTCGCTAAGCCTGTCGCGCTTCATGAGGGCTTCAAGCGAATCCAAGAGCACCTCGATTCCATCGGCCGCCCCTACACCTCGTTTTGTGCCTGCGAGCTGCGCTCGCCCGCGCCGTTTTCCGAACAGGGCTTTATCGATTTCAACCGGGTTTATGTCGGCACGCTTGAGCGCTGGGGCATTTACAAGGATGAGGAAAATCCGGTTGCCCGCTCGAACGTCTGTCCTGAGATCGACGCCCCGGCCGGGCCGAGCTTTCATGCGTTCAGCTATACCGTGCCGGCACCTGCAGATGCGCCGCCGAGCTTTATCATTGCCGGGTCGGGCGAAGCACCCGAAGGTCATGGTAAGTACGAAGAACGCATCATCCGGCTTGGCGACACCTCGCCGGATGCGATGCGTGAAAAGGCGCTTTACGTGCTGGCCACGATGGAAGAACGGATGACGGCGCTGGGCGTCAGCTGGCGCGATTCCACGGTCACCCACGCCTATACGGTGCATGATCTGCACCCGTTCCTCGCCGACGAGATTGTCGGGCGCGGTGCCGCGGCGTCCGGGCTGACCTGGGTCTATGCCCGCCCGCCCGTTGTCGGGCTCGAATACGAGATGGACCTGCGCGGCGTGGACCGGGAACACGTACTCCCTGCCTGAGCGTCTGATGAAGGAGGACGGAGGCGCCTGATCCGGATCAATCCGGTTTTCAGCGCGGCTCTGGGTTTTCCGGCGACGCGGCGCCGGGGCTACTGAATATACAGGAACAGATCATGAGCCTGATGGACAAGGTGCGCTTTTATCACGCCGCGCTCTCAGTAATGACCGTGCTTACCTATCTTTCTGGCGATTTCGGCCTGATCTATGATTGGCTCGGATACGGGGTGGCAGTTGTCCTGTCTTTGCGGCTGCTTTGGGCCGTGTTCAACCCGCGTCAACGGGGTCTGAACCGCTTTTATCCGGATTTTGACGGCCTTCGCTTCGACAATGCTTATAACCATCCATCGGTGAGCAAGGCACTGATACTCGCCATTGTGGCAGCTGTATCGGTGAGGAAATTGTGCGACCCGGCGCGGTAGACCCGACGAAGAAGAAGGGCCGTGCGGCTAATCCGAGCAAGGGGATCCGCATCACCGGCGATATGCTCGGCAATGACAGCGGAGCGGCGGAAATAGTTTTTGTATGGAACCGCGGCCCGCATCCCGTCACGCTGCGAAACAATAACCTGACCGGAGCCGGCACGGCCTATTTCGTCGGACCGAAGCCGGAAGAAGAACACAAGAAGCCCAAATAGCCCTGCCATTGACCGGATGTCCGCTCCGGTTCTAACCTTTGCTGAGAACAATGGAGGAAAAGCCATGAATGTCGTTGCCATGCTGTCCGCGAAGGTGCCGTCGATGCGTGATCGCGTGTCGCAGGCCGAATGGGATACACGGGTCGAACTTGCCGCCCTGTACCGGGTTGCCGCCTGTATGGGGCTCGAAGATCTGACGGCGAACCACTTCTCCGCCCGCGTACCGGACGCGCCCAACCATTTCCTCATCAAACCTACGGCCCTGCTGTTTTCCGAGGTTACGGCATCCAACTTGTGCTGCTACGACGAAAACCGCGAACTGGTCTATGAGACCGAGCATACGTCGAGCCCGGCGGGACCGCGTATCCATGGATCGGTCCTCGACGCGCGGCCGGACGTGAATGCCACGATCCACCTGCACACGACGGCGGGTGCCGCGGTATCCGCGATGGATTGCGGGCTGAAATTCATTTCACAGGCATCCATGCGCTTTGCCGGACAGGTGGCCTATCACCGCTATGAAGGCCTGGTGCACAAGGACGACGAAGGACCGCGACTGATTGCCGATCTCGGTGACAATCACGTTCTGTTTCTCGAAAATCATGGCACATTGATCACGGGCCGGTCGGTCGCGGAATGTTTCCTGCTCCATCATTATCTGGAACGTGCCTGCGAAATCCAGATCGCGGCGATGTCGTCGGGTGCGGCGCTAAAAGAGCCGCCGATGGAAGAATGCCTCAAGATGGCGCAGGGCTGGGCTGAGAACCGCCCGCCGCCAGCAGACGAACTGGTCGGCGACCGGGACTTTCAGGCGATGGTCCGTAAAGTCGATGCGATAGACCCGGGTTTCCGCGAATAAGGCCTGACTGTCTATCTGGCGGTTCAGGAATCAGGATCGATGCCCTGTTCCTTCAGCATCTTCGCGCGTTCTGCCGCCTGGGCGGAGGTCAGGCCCCAGGTTGGCGGGATTTTGAGATACTCTTCTTCTTCCGCCGTGTTCTCTCTTCCCATGACCTTGTTGCGATGGGGGAACCGGCCGAACCGGGCCACGGCATCATGATGGCCCTGTGCTGCGCTCATCGAGCGTTTGTCGTTCAGGGTGGCATATAGCTTAACGCTAAGCCTCTGGTCCGCGAGGATTTCGCTGTGTTCAAGTGGCAGGAATGTAAAGTTTTTAGGGCGATTGCTAAAATTCAGATGGTACCCGCGGTCGACGGCGAGTTTCGTGACGTCACGTGCTTTCGGGTCTGTGTGAAAGGCCTTGGCTGCCCCCCGGTAAATATTCCTCGGAATCTGGTCGAGCATCAGGATCAGCGTCAGGCAGTTTTTCGGATCATTCACAAAGTGATCGAATTCGCCGGCGGCCGCCTGTTCGTGCAAACCGGTGTAATTATCGATCAGATGGGCATCGAATTCCGGTGTGGATTTGAACCAGACTTCGCGGCGCTCAATTTCGGCTGTCATGTCGGTTGTGCCAAACCAGAAGGTCAGGATGTCTTTCGCGATGGGATCCATAGGAGGCTTTCTGCGGGTGGAGACGTGAACTAGTCGAATATTTTGATGCCAAGCGGCCCGGATTTTCCGCCATTGGTGGGCGACGTATCTGCCGGACAGGCGGATACGGCTGCCAGGATATCCATGTCTGCGCGAATATCGATGTAATCGTCGGGCCCGACATCGGTCGGCAGAATCGTAAAGCCGCCGTCTTCATGCAAGTCGACCTTCATGAAGACGTTGAAAATGTCGAACACGTCATCTCCGGTCAGCCCATAGGGGGCAAGGGCTTCGGTAAGATTTTCCTGGCATGAGCGGTGCCCGGCCTCAATGCCGTCACGCAGCTGATACAACCGGGCCGAGCAGCGCCCGCCCATATTACCCCAGTGATTGCCGCAGGTGTCGTCGACAACGGTCATCATCACGTTCTCGCGCGGAGGCTTGGAATAGAAATGCTTGAAGCTCTTGGAAGTTCCCGTGCCGCAGATCACATTGATCGCCCAGGACTGGCCGACGTGAAACATCTCACGGTAGTCATGGGCATTGTAGAACACGCAATCGCCGACCTGCTTGCCGTCAATCTGGTGAATACGAAAGGTCTGGCCTTTCCTGACTTCGAAGGCTCGGCCAAAGGTCGCGGGAATGACGAATTCTTTCGAGAGCGTGCCCGGCAATGTCATGCTTTCCGGTCGCTCTGCGTCCAGTCGTGATCTGCAATGTCGAATACAAGCCCGTTGGGGTCCTTGTATTTGGTTTCGGCATCGACGCCGGGGATGTCGTCGGGCAGTTCCATGAAGAATTCCCCGCCGAGTTCGACGGCTTTCTCGCCGGAAGCGACCTTGTCGTCGACCACAAACCCGATGTGGTGCAGCCCCGCCCAGTCCGGGCCGTTCTTGCCACCCTTCGTACCTTCGGGGAAATGCAGCAGCGTCAGGTTCATCGTGCCGTCCGACAACATGACGGCGTTGCCGTATTCGCTTTCAACGTCGCACACCCGGTCCAGCTCGAAGAGTCTTTCGTAATAGGCGGCGGATTCCTGAAGGTTCGGCACCTGCATGGCTATATGTCGCAGCTTGGCCATTGCCAAAAATCCTATTTTTCAATGTTTGGTTCTGGCATTGTGCTGTGATCTGCCTAAGCTGTCCATATGCGTATTACAGACATTCGTGAGAAAGCCGTTTCGCTCGCAGACCCCATGTCGAACGCCGGTATCAGCTATCTGCAGATGACCGCGTCGGCTGTCGCGATCGATATCGATGCCGGGGAAAAGGGGACGATAACCGGGTATGGGTTTTCGTCCGTCGGCCGCTACGCGCAAAGCGGCCTGATTGAAGAGCGGTTTGCCCCCAGGCTGCGCGTAGTGGAGGACATGACGGGCGCCGATGGCGGGCTCGATCCCGTGCGGGGCTGGGCCGCGATGATGGCCAATGAAAAACCTGGCGGCGATGGCGACCGGGCCGGTGCCGTGGGCGTTCTCGACATGTCGTTGTGGGATGCTGCGGCGAAGATCGAAGGTGTCCCGCTTTGGCGGTTGTTGTCGGAACGCTACAACGAGGATAAAGCGCATGACCGGGTGCCGGTCTATGCGACGGGCGGCCACTATTATCCAGACGGCGACCTGACGGCCCTGACCGATGAGATCAAAGGTTATCTCGATCAGGGCTACGAGACGATCAAGATCAAGTGCGGTCAGCATGGGCTCGACGATGACTGCGCACGCATCGAGGCGGTGCTGGCGCTGCTCGACAATAACGGCGCGCGTCTTGCCGTTGACGTCAACTGCATGTGTTCGACATCGGACGAGACCCAGGCCATGGCGGATGCCTACGCGCCATATGGCTTGGCCTGGATCGAAGAGCCTGGACATCCCCACGATTTCGAACTTCTGACAGGGCTGACCGCCTATTACGACGGTGCCATTGCGACCGGCGAGAACCTGTTCTCGATGTCGGAAACATATAACCTGATGCGCTATGGGGGTCTTCGCGCGGATAAAGACCTGATCCAGGTCGACCCGGCGCTGTCTTACGGGGTTGTCGAATACGCAAACATCGTGCGACTTGCCGAAGCGGGCGACTGGCCGCGGTCGCAGATGGTGCCGCATGCCGGCCACCTTTTGGCTTTCCATACGGTCGCAGGGCTCCAGCTCGGCGCGCATGAGATAGCCGCCCGGCCGGACTTTCTGCTCGGTGGCCTGCAGGCGGGGGTAGAGATATCCGGCGGTGCGGCGACTTTGCCCGAAACCCCCGGCATCGGGTTCGAGACACATGAACAATTATGGGCCGTGCTCGCGGACCTCTGACGAAAACAGGGACTTCAGATATGACAATCACCGCGAAGGCCATCCGAATTCATGAAACCGGCGGACCGGAGGTTATGAAATGGGAAGACGTTCGGGTCGGCGATCCGGGTCCGGGGCAGGTACGCCTCAACCACACGGTTGCCGGTCTCAATTTTATCGACATTAATCATCGTATGGGAACGTATCCGCTGTCCAGTCTGCCTGCCGTGATTGGCATGGAGGCGGCAGGTGTGATCGAAGTGGTCGGCGATGGGGTGTCGGACTTCAAACCGGGTGACAGGGTCTCCCACTGCATGTCCGTCGGCGCCTATACGGAGAAGATGGTCATCGCGGCGGATCGCCTGATCCGGCTCGCGGATCACACGCCTGATGAAATTGCCGCCGCGGCCTCGCTTCAGGGGCTGACTGCGCATTACCTGCTCCATGAGTCCTGGAAGCTGGAGGCAGGACAAACGGTTCTTGTGCAGGCCGCCGCGGGCGGTGTCGGGCTGCTGTTGTGTCAATGGGCAAAGCACAAGGGGGCGACGGTTATAGGCACCGTGGGCAATGATGAAAAGGCGGCCTATGCCGCGGCCCACGGATGCGATCATCCGATTGTTTATACGCGGGACGATTTCGCGGAGGGCGTTCGCGAGATCACCGGCGGGAAGGGGGTCGATGTCGTCTATGACGCGATCGGCAAGGATACTTTCGAAAAAGGTCTCGGGTGCATTGCAGAACGTGGACGCATGGTGAGTTATGGTGTTGCCTCAGGGCCCATTGCGCCCGTGGATCTGCGTGTGTTGCGCCCTCTGTCGGGCTCTGTTGCGTGTGGCGGCCTCGGAAATTTTATCAAAGAACCGGCCGAACGGGCGCGGAACGCCGATGAGCTGTTCGGGCTTATCGCCGAAGGTGTCCTGAAAGTTGAAATTAACCAGCGTTACGCCCTTGAAGACGTGGCCACAGCCCACGCCGACCTGGCCGGAAGGCGGACGACAGGGTCATCTGTGTTAATGATTTAGCCTTTCTTGATCAGAAAATATATCTGTAACAGAGGGTTAGTCTCCTCAAGAAAAAAGGTGTCTGAAGCGTTGGGGTTTCCAGGCTTCGCGTCACAGAGCCTATCTGGGCATTCAGGACGCGAATGCTGTTCTGATACAGCACGTCGTCAATTATGCTGATTCCAATACCGGCTAACGCCGCCGCCATGACGGCGACGCCGGTAATTGAGACCAGCAAAAATTTACTCAGAAGCCGCATTTAGCGGGCGCCCCTCGGATTGGATCCTGCCAGCGGGCTTCCTGCGGACGCAGCCCATTCTCGGAAAGACAACTCAGTACATACCACTAGCCAAACAGGGCGCTGAATTCACTGAGTTTCTTGTCATCCGGGAGGAAATGCGCGGGGGACGGCGATCTAGAAACTACCGGGGTCGTACACTTTTCTGTCGTCCGGTCCCGCGCTGCCCGGCGGTTCCTGTCTGGCATCGAAGTTGAGTTCCACCAGTACGCCGTTCGGATCGTGGACGAAAAGCTGCCAAAGATGGAATGACGGAATGTCCATTTGCCGCCAGTCGAGGTTCTTTTCTCCAAACAGATCGCGCATTTCGTCGAAGCCGCTTGCCGACAGTGCTACGTGATCGATCGCCGCGGATCCAAGGTCGTGACCACCGGCCTTGTTCTTTGCCGCGTCTCCGCCATACAGGTGGATCATCGTTTCGCCGAACTGCAGCCAGGCGCCGGGAAAATTGAAGTCCGGGCGGTCGACCGAATGGGATCCGATAACGCCGTTCCAGAAATCGACGGTCGCATCGACATCCTCTGTCTTGATGGCAAGATGATGAAGATCAGTTGCAGGCATATCGTTTCCTTATCGGGGCTGCTGGCGCATAAATTCGCGCCAGGCGGTGTATTGCGCGCGGAGCGGTAACTCACTGGTACCGACCTCGCCGATCTCGCCGCCATCGTCATGCGCCTGATCGTGTCCGAGCCCACGGGACATATTGACCCATTCGGTATCGGATTCGTCCATCGCCGTCTGCATGTTGTTGAACATCGCGATGTCGTCGGTCGTGATTTGTGATGCCGGCGAATTGAGCGCGCTGAGAAACTGGATACTGCGCTGGTACATTTTTTCGGGGGCGTCCTTCAGCCTGAAGCAGGCCGAATGCACGATGGTACAATCCACGCTGACGGGCTGAAGGACCCGCATCTGCTGATGCTTCGGGTTCAGAATCAGGTTTGGATAGATCAGGTGATTGAACGTATCCCACCCCATGATATCTTCGGCGCGGTTTTTGCCATAACTTTCGATCATCGCCGTGCGGTATGCGGCTACAACGGGGTCTTCATTCGTGGCCTGCGTGATCGGGCCTTCCTTGTAGAAGCCGCCCATATAGGAATGGCCGCCGGCAAAACCGTGAATTTCGACCTGGTCCATCGCCGAGAGGGGCAGACCGTTGCCCTTGAACATCTGCAGCGCGTGATCTTCTGCGCCGTCTTCCAGCTCATCGGCTACTGCCTGCGCGCTGTCGACCGAAGATGCATGGACGATAGACGCATGCATCAGATCATTGGCGTTTTCCATATGAAGTTTCCAGTTCCCCATATAACGCTGGCGGAACCCGCCGCCGGCGATGTCGATTTCCCCTCCCGGTGCCCGGTCGACAGTGTTGTCGATCGCGCGCGTCATTGGGCCAAGGTATTCCGTCAGCGACGGGCCATCCGGCGTGTCGCTCGCGAATACAAAACCGCGATAGCTCTGGATTCGCGCAACCTGGGCAAGCGCCAGGGCAGGGTCTTTCGGGTCAAGTTTGCCGTTATATCCCTTGCCGTGGGGGACACCGATCAGCGATCCATCGGTCGCAAACGCCCAGCCATGATACGGGCAGACAAAGCGTTTTTTCGATCCCTGCCTTGCGGCGCAGACCTTCATGCCACGATGGGTGCAACGATTGGCAAAGGCGTAAATCTCGCCGTCTTTATGACGGGAAACGATAACCGAACGGTCGCCGATATGGGCGGTCACGAAATCGCCTGGCGCCGATACCTGGCTTTCATGGGCAACATAGACCCAAGCTCGGCGGAAAATCCGCTCCATCTCGGCGGCAAAAACATCTGCGTCGGTGTAGACGCGGCGATGCACCCGGCCTTCGGGTGCGAGATCGGAAAGGGTGTCAGTCATGCCCGGATAAAAGCATCCTTCGGCGCGGGCGTAAACGGCGATTGCACGTCGTGCCAAAATCCTTGCGCCCGGCTCGATCGTGCTATCCTGACAGGCCAAGGAAGTACCAGTCATGTCCATTGATAACGAAGACGGCCTGCGCGAGCTTTACCCCACGCAATCGAAGGTCGTTGAGCTAAAATGCCTGCCGGCGATAGACCAACATATCGCCAAGTTTATCGCACTGTCGCCATTCCTGGTTATCGGATCCAGCGACCCAGAGAAGGGGACAGACGTCAGCCCCCGGGGCGATGCATCGGGTTTTGTGCAGGTTGTCGATGCGAACACGGTCATGATCCCCGACCGGCCCGGCAATAACCGGCTGGATACCCTGTCGAACACCATTGCCAATCCGGAAGTCGGGCGGTGTTCTTTATTCCCGGTGTCGAAGTAACCGCGCGGGTGAACGGGCGGGCGAAGATCATCGCGGACGAGGCGAAACTCGCCGACTTCGCGGTAAGCGGCAATCGGCCGCGTGCCGCCATCGTTGTCGATGCGCGGGAGGCCTATCTGCATTGCGCCAAGGCGTTAAAGCGCTCGAAACTGTGGGAAGATGATTACAGGATCGAACGTGGCGAGCTTCCGACCCTCGGTAAAATGGTGTCAGATCAGGTCAACGGCGAGATCAGCGTTGAGGATGCCGAGCCCGGTGTGTGGACCAGCTATCGCGACCGGATGTGGTGATGGCGTCTGGCGGACCAGATAGGCCGGATTGGCAAGACGGGAATAAAGGCTTCCACTGCCGCCTCAACATTTTCAAGTCGTGTGTGACGACTGATTTCATCTCCGCGTTTGAGATAGCGGCGAATTCTGATGAACAGATGATCTTTTCGCCCAGGCTCCCGGCCACACTCTCGAGCCGTGCACATAGGTTGACTGCGGGGCCGATCACGGTGAAGTCGAGGCGGTCATGCGCGCCTACATTGCCGTACATCGCGTCTCCCACATGCAGGGCGATGCTGAAATTCAGCGGATCTTTTTCTTCGCGTCGGCGCCGCCGGTTGAGAATATACATGTTGGCGACTGTAAGTTCCGCGGCGCTTAGCGCGCGTTCGCATATCTCGGCAATTTCCGCCTCGCCCTCGATCCAAAAAATTCCTAGAACCGCATCGCCGATGAACTTCAGAACCTCGCCGCCGCTGGCATGAATCGGTCCCGTCACGGGTTCGAAATAGTTATTAAGGACTGCGATCAGGTCGTTCAGCGGATTGCGATCCGACAGTGAGCTGAACCCACGCAGGTCACACATCCACAGCACGGAATGAATCGTTTGCCCGTCGCCGCGTCTGATATTGCCTGCGTAAACCCGGCGTCCAGCTTCGCGACCGAGATACAAATCGAGCACGCTGTTGGTCATCTCGGCACGCGACTGGAGCTCGGCAACGACGCCGATCACCGGACGAAGAGAGAGCAGGCGGTCGATTTCGCTGTCCGTGCAGCCGCCAATGCGGTCCGTGGTCCAGCATGAACGTTACACATTGCCGTCGCTCCGCGGCAGACCGATTGCGATATAGTCCGTTGATCCCGCATCGTGCTGTTCTTCCAGCACCGGATATGTAATCTGGGCGCCAGGTCCGGTTAGTCGATGGCGGACGAACGGTTCACCTTCGTTTATTGGACGGAAAGGGCTTTCAAGATACTGGTCCGTCGTCTCGATGCCGTGGTGAATCTTTGGCTCTGTGACGTAGCGGCCGCCGCGTTCCCACGTATACGTCTTGGCCATCAGTCCAGGATGAAGAACGCCGACACCGAGGACAGCGCGGTGCAGCTGTAACCCTTCGGCGTTCAGGCGATCTTTCAACCCTTGGAGCACGTGACGGCATGACGGCAGGGCAGGGGCTTCTGTGAGCAGCCAATCGACGATGGGATCCGTGATTATTTCACTGGCGTAAGTGACGCGGCGTCGCGGATCAATGGAAATACCATCGTGAAAGACTTATCCTGCACCCATGACGCAAAAGCCCGAGTTCAAAACCTTTGACGATTTCTGGCCGCATTACCTGTCAGAACATGCGGATCCGAATACGCGCCTGATGTATGTTCTGGGCACTGCTTTGGCAATGGCATTTGTCGTTCTGCTGACGTGGTTCGGCGATTTGGGGTTTCTGGCTGCCGCGGTAATCGCGGGTTATGGCATGGCCTGGCTGTCACATCTGCTGATCGAGCGGAACCGTCCCGCCACATTTCGCTACCCGATATGGTCGCTGATGGGCGATTTCCGGATGTTCTCGTTGGCCTGTACCGGCTGGCTGGACGCCGAAGTAAAACGCCACGCCGGAAAGAATAACCTTTGAATCTTCGGCTGCTCGTCGCCGGACTAAGCGGTCGCTGGGCACTGCTCTCATCCCGTGTGCGTGCCATCTTGTTCGTCTCCGCCGGCGCGTTGCTGCTGACGGTGATGGCTGTCTTCGTCAAAATACTGGGCGAGCGTTTGCATCCGGCCCAGTTGATGTTCAGCCGTGCCATGATTGGGTTTCTGATCTTCGCGCCGTGGCTGCTGCTCCGCGACGGGCTGGACGTTATCCGCACCAACCGGCCGGGTATGCATCTGATGCGCGGGTTCTGGGGTTCGTGCGGCAATTATTGTTTCTTTTTCGCGATCACGCATCTGGTTCTGGCGGATGCGATGGCCCTGCAGTTTTCCCGTCCGCTCTTTATGATCGTTCTTGCCTTTCTGTTTCTGGGAGAGGTCGCCGGAGCCCGCCGGATCGGAGTCACGCTTGCTGGGTTTGCCGGCATCCTGATTATGTTGAGGCCGTTCGGTGGTGGCTTCGATCCCGATGGCATTGTTGCGGTGGCGGGTGCGTTGTTCGGCGGGCTGGTGGTGATCTCCATCAAGAAGCTGGCAAGCACCGAGCCGACCCGGCGGATTATCTTCTACTATGCGTTCTATACGGCGTTGTTCTCGGCGATTCCCGCTGCCTGGTTCTGGATCGATCCGACCTGGGCCGAAGTACCGGTTCTGCTGTTGATCGGCTTCCTCGGTATCATCGGCCAGTCCTGCATCACGCATGGCTTCACACTGGGTGAGGCCACCGTGACGGTGCCGTTCGACTATATGCGGATCGTGTATTCGGGCATTTTCGGGCTGCTGCTATTCGCCGAAATGCCGACCTGGTGGAGTGTCGCCGGGGCCACGCTGATTGTGGGCAGTAATTTGTATCTGATGCGGCGCGGCTAGAAGCGCGGCCAGATCGGCATCACGACATCAGGGCGTCACGACATCACCAGACCGCCATCGACATAGAGGGTCTGGCCGGTCATGAACCCGCTCCAGGGTGAGGCGAGAAACAGAACCGGGCCGGTGACGTCTTCCGGCGTTGCTATCCGGCCGAGTGGCGTCTGTGCCGTGATCATGTCCTTCACGTCTTCCTTTGTATTCCGGGTGCCCTCGGTCGGATAGACAAGACCGGGGGCGACGCAGTTCACGCGGATGCCGAGCGGACCGGTCTCGACGGCAAGGTTCCGGCTGAAGCCGATTAACGCGGCCTTGGCGGTGGTGTAGTCGTGATAGGGGATGGTCGGGCGCGCGACCAGGTCGGTCGCCACGTTGACGATGGCACCCTGGGCGCGGCGGCGCATATCGGGCAGGACGGCTTTGCAAAGCCCGTGGGTCGATAGAAGGGCCCCGTCTATTTGTGTCTGGTAGTGCGACCAGTCGAGCTCCCAGAACATCTTTCGGTTCTCGGGGTCGAACACGTATGGCCGGAACGCATTGTTCACAAGAACATCGATCTTACCGAATGTCTCCAGCACGTTTTCGACAAGCGGTGGAATAGCGTCGCTGTCGGTCACGTCTGTCTGGAAAGCCGATGCGTCTCCGCCGGACTGTCGGCACTCCGCGACGACCGTTTCAGCGGCTTCTGAATTTTGCAAATAGTTTACGGCCACCGAAGCGCCTTCGGCAGCGAAAGCCCGGGCGATAGCGGCGCCGATGCCGCGGCTTGCACCGGTTACCAGAACGACTTTGTCGGTGAAATCCATCGCGTTACCTGTTCGTCATCGTAAGGGTGTTTTTGTCATTGTGAGGGGTGTTTGGGCATTCTAATCGGCATAGGGCGCAAAGGTGTCGGCGGCAGCTTCCGCCGAGCGTTCAATTTCCGTGATGCTGACGAGATCGAGCAGATTGAATCGTCCGTCGTGATGCCAGCCTGCTTCCGGCGCTGTCATGTGGCCGAGCGCGCTGATCCGCGTCACCCCGGCAAGCCCGAGCGCGGCTGACAGTTCGTAGAGTTCCGCGGGCGGCGCGGCGATGCCGACGGTCTGTAGCAAGGTCTTATAGGGTGCGATCCGTGGCACGACATCGGCAAGCGTGTCGACCGCGGCGATCTTGATCGTCCGGTTCAGGCCGCTCGGGCTGAGGTCTTCATCGTCATCGATAAAGGCGACGCTCCAGGCGTTTTCCGCATTGCCGATCAGGCCGCTGTCTTCGCCGGCAAATGATTTGATCTCTTCGCCGTGACGCCAGGCCGCGATGTCGCGGGCCTCGGCTATCGACAAGGCGCGGCGGGGATATTTTTTCTCGAACGCCTCGAGCTCATGGGCGAGGTACTGGGCAAAATCCTGCGGCGAAACCCGCCCGCCACGCTCGACAAAAAACACGTGCGGCGAATAACACCCCTGCTGGTCGTAGCGGATGACGTCATACGCCGCCTGATGCGCCGCCATGGAGGCTTTCTGGATGTCCAGTGCCGCGCGGGAGATCACGCCGAAGCTCACTTTATGCCCGTAGGCGAGGTAACGCGTCGTCACCGGGACGCGGTCGCGGATGGCGGCGAGGGGATCGTTGCCGCCATAGGCAAGGACCACATCGGATTCTTTGAGCAGGGCGTCTTCCCGGGCCGCATCTCCGCCTTTCCACCAGACGACGGCGAAGCAGTCTGCGATCTCCGGGGCGACTTCGGCCAGAACCTGAGCGAACCACCCGGCGAAAAGCGGCTCGGCGGTCGGTACCTTGCCGATATTACCGGCTTTGACGAGCAGGCCGCAGATCAGGCTCCAGATCGGTAGGCCGGGAACGTTGCCCGCCCAGATATGGGTAAGGATGTCGGGGCCGAAGGCGCGTGCAAATCCGCCTTTGGGCATTGGCTGGAAATCATCGAGGATCAGCGGATTGGTAAAATCCTCGGCCAGGAATTTCTGCAGTTCGGGTTTGCGGAACGTTTTGAGGTATCCGGTCAGACCCAGCCTGATCATATCCGCATCGTACCCGGTCACGATGGGCAGAATTTCTTCGGCTTTTTGCCGATAGAGGTCATTCCGGTCGAGCAGGCGGGCAACTGCGCGGTCGACGATATCAACGATTTGCGCAACCGGCATGGGCTTCAGCTGCTCGCGGCCCGCGTTCCGAACCCGTTCGGTCAGTGCGGCTATCTGTGCATCGCTCAGCACCGGTACCAGGACCTCGAGTAGGCTATCCGTATCACGGAAGCGCAGGGTCTGCCAGTCGACTTCATCGCCCGACAGTCCCGGAAGGTAGCCTGCGCGTTCGGTCATGTGCCGGTCATCCGCCGTTATGCCTGTGCCGCTTTCAGGAATTCCTCGACGGCCATGGAACACCCTTTCGCCTCGGCACCGTCTGCACGGCCCAGCAACAGGAAGCCGTTCTCGGTTTCGACACCGGCATCTTCGGTCAGAATGGTCGAGACAATGTTGAAATGGGCAAGGTCGCAATGGACGAGAACACCGGTTTCGCCGACTGGTACGTCATCGCCTGTCAGCGGATTGATCACCCGGCTGCGGATCCAATGCGGCCCGGATTTGACCGAAGGGCAGACGGCATTTCCCCGGTCGTAGAACTGAGTGCTGAGCTCCGTCATGCCGTACATGTTGATGCACTTTTCGCGGGGGACGCCGAAACCGGCGGCGAGCTGGTCGTAAAAATCATCAAGCCCGAGCTCCCGGGATTGACCCTTGAATCCGCCGGTGTCGAAAAGCCGGCTGCCCGGGGGCAGGATGAAAGACAGTCCGCGCCGCTTCATCTCGTCCAGCAATGGCACGTAACTGTAGCTCGCGCCGAGCAGGGCAAAGGGCGTCCCCGCGATCTGCGCGCGGTCCAGCAATTCGAAAAGATGATCGAAGGCAATGCCGTCACCCTGCATCGCGTTGCGGCTGCCGTCTGCACCGAACTGTGAGAGGGCAAGCGCCAGGTAATGTGCAAGCGACGAGTTGGGCATGACGTCTTCGCCCGGGAACAGGATGCTCATGTCGATCCGGTCGCGATCCGGCATGAAGTACTGTTTGAAAGCGCGGATCATTGAGGCGTCATAGACGGCGAGCGTCGGATGATAGCTTTTGCCACGCACCCCGCCGAGGGTTGTGCCGCTGGTCATAAACACGCGTGCGGCATCTTCGGGAGCACAGCAGCTCAGCGTCAGTTCCTTGAACGCATTGATGGGAACAGCGGGAATATCGCGCCAGGACCTGGCGGTTCGCGGCGTGCGCCCACGCTGGATGCAAAACCGGCGGAAGGGCCGGTTATTTTCGAACTGATAGGTGAACAGCCGCAGGGCAACGTCGTCAAAAGCGTCTTCGGATGCCGCCGACTTTGTATCGCACCGTTCCTCGTCTGCGGCGATGAACGCCAGCAGCATTTCGATGATGTCGTCCTGTGTCACGCGCCAGATATCCCTTTGTCGTCTCAGGGATCCGGATTGTCGGCGGTAAAGCGGGGGTGTTTCGCCTGCGCGGATTGGCTGCGCAGACTTCCCGTTTCCCTACGCCGGCATAACCCGGATCAGGTTCTAAGGGTCGTCGCGTCGGCTCAACCTGCGCCCGTCGACATCTCAGCTTCCTAGCGAAGCTCCCCTGGGATCGTTACCCGATTATGTCCCTGTCCGGTCCCGGGCACAAGAGCCGCAAACGCGGGGGCAAACCTTGAACAAAGGCGCTGTTCGGGGGAAAGTGCAGTCATGAAAGCCACAAATAAATTCACCCGCAATAAACTGGCCGTTGGCCTGTTCGGATCGAACTGCGACGGCGGCCTGGCCTGTTCGACTTTTCCCGAGCGCTGGGACGCCACCTGGGAAAACTGCCGGGAACTCGCCGTGCAGGCCGACGATGCCGGTATCGATTTCATGCTGCCGCTTGGGCGCTGGATCGGATACGGCGGCGAGACGAATCATAACGGATCGAACTTTGAGACGATCGCCTGGGCGTCGGGCCTCCTCGCGGCAACAAAGAACATCATGGCGTTCGGGACAGTCCACGTCACCGCGTACAGTCCCGCTGTCGCGGCAAAGCAGATGGTAACGGCCGATCACATCGGGGGCGGCCGGTTCGGGCTCAATATTGTCTGTGGCTGGTATCAGAAAGAGTTCGATATGCTGGGCGTCGATCTCGGTGAGCACGAGCGGCGTTACGACCTGGGTCAGGAATGGATCGATCTGGTCACCCGTATCTGGACCGAGGATGAGCCGTTCGATTTCGACGGAGAATTTTTCCAGACTAAGGGCACAGTGTTGAACCCGAAGCCCGCAAGCGACGTGCGGCCCATGGTGGTGTGTGCCGGCACGTCCGGGCGCGGGCGGGAATTTGCCGTCCAAAATGCCGATATGCTGTTCCACACGTTCTATGATTTCGACAAGTTCCGCGAGGACAGTAAATCCCTCCGGCAGGCGGGAAGGGATGCGGGAAAAGATATCGGCCTATTTACGAATATCGGCGTCGTCTGCGCTCCGACCCAGAAGGAAGCGGAAGACTATCACCACTACTATGCAGTCGAGCATGCCGATACCGAGGCCTGCCGCATCATGATGGTCGAGCGCGGCATCGATACCGACGACATTTCCTCGGAAGACCGGCAGCGCTTTCATATGCGCGCGGCGACCGCCAACGGCGCGACACCCGTCGTCGGTGATCCGGATAGTGTGGCCGATCAACTGGCCCGACTTTCGGAGGCCGGCTGTGATGCGGTCGCGATCGGTCTGCCGAACTACCTTAAAGACTTGCCGATTATCGTCGAAGAGGTATTGCCGCGTCTTGAAGCCCGCGGACTGCGATTGCCAGCACTTTGAGCGTCAGGCGTTGAGCGACGGATCGGCCCGAAGGCGCTCGACGATGAAATCGACAAACGTGCGGACCTTGGCGGAGGCAAGCCGGCCGTCCTGGTGAATAATGTGGATTGGCTGCGGTGGTGGTTCGAATTCTTCAAGCACCGGGACAACCTTGCGGGCGGAGATAGCAATAACGTTCTCACTGACCGCGAAGAGGCTTTTATCGGCGCACGCGACAGTTTCTAAATGGCGCCGGTCAGCGAAACGGGGTGGCCCTATGTGCAGCATCGGGGTGGGCCAGGCGGATTTGTTCGCGTGATAGACCAAAAGACTCTCGGATTTCCCAATTTCAGCGGCAACCGCCAGTTTGTCAGCACAGGTAATCTGCAGGTTGATGATCGCGTATCGTTGTTTTTTATGGATTACCCGAATAAGGCCAGATTGAAACTGCTGGGTCGGGTAAAGACCTCCAAAGACCCTGAAATTCTGGAAAGCCTTGCCCTGGAGGGTTGTTCCGCAAAGATCGGGCGGGCTTTTCTGATCGATGTGGCGGCAATTGACTGGAACTGCCCGCAGCACATCACGCCGCGCTTTACGGCCGAGGATACCGATTCTGCGGTTGCGCCGCTGCGGTCAAGGATTGCCGAGCTTGAAGCGGCACAAGCCAGGTAGTGTTTTTCGTCGGATTATCGGATCAATCGCCAGCCTGACTGGGAGGAGCAACTCGCACAATTCTGTGAACGATGAACATATTTGCTTTGGTTCGGCGGTGAATTATCTAAATGAATACTACTCCAAGTGAGTCTAGTGTTTTTTTAGTTGTAAGAGTATCCGAACATGAGTGACGATAAAGCTATGGAACGACGATCCGATAAGTCGATCAGGCGCCGTACAGCGCTTGCCAAACTCGGTTTGAGCGTTCTTGTCGTTTATGCCAACCCACCATTGTTCATCTTGACCGTTCTGCCAATGCGCAGGTGCGTCCGTCCTGTCACGGTAAATCCAAGGGCAATCCCTGGTGCAACAAGGGCAAAGGCAAGGGCGGCAAGGGTAAAGGTAAGCGGAACCGCAACCGCAACCTGCGGCGCAAAGGCCGGAATGGCCTTAATAACCGAGTTAACCGGAATAATCGCCGCTGATTTCCTGTTTGAGGTGGAATCTGACGCGGCGGCCACGGTCATGGGCTTCCTACAACGGTTGGGCTTCTCACAACGGTCCGGACTTCCCACAACAAGATGGAAGACGCAGGATTCGACCTGGTCTGCTAGAATAAAGCCCATAACCGCACTCCGGGATGAGTATTATGCCTTCCAGACTGACAGCTTTTGGCGTGACCTTCGGCATCGCCGCCCTCATGGTGTATGTGCTCGTAACGGGCAGTGATCTGCTGATCCCGCTCGCGATTGCGATTATGATCTGGTACCTGATCAACGCCTTGTCCCGCACCATCGAGGTGCGGCTGAAGGTACCGGGCTGGCTGGCCCTGACGCTGTCGATAACGGCCCTGGTCGTCGCGCTCGGGCTCATCGTCGAAATGATCAGCGGGAATATCGCTGCGGTACGCGAGGCAGCACCCACGTATCAGGCCAACATAGAGAAACTGGTTGCGCAGGCGGTTGCAATTGGAGGTCTGAAAGAAATGCCGACAATCGGGCATGTCGTCGATCAGGTCGATGTGCGCGCCCTGATCGGCGGGGTGGTGTCGGCGACAGCGTCCGTGGCCGGAAATGCCGGGTTAATCCTGATTTATGTAATTTTTCTAGTGGCGGAACAGCGGACATTCGGGCGCAAGATTGAAGCATTGTTCCCAGATTCCGGCCGCCAGAAAGAGGTGCAGGATGTTCTTTCGGATATCCGCGATCGCACCCAGAAATATATTTCCGTGAAGACGTCGCTCAGCCTGCTGACCGCGATTGTCAGCTATGTCGTATTGGCCATTGTCGGGGTCGATCTGGCTATTTTCTGGGCTTTTCTGATCTTTTTGCTGGCCTATATACCGACGATTGGCTCGCTCCTCGGCGTCGTCTTTCCGGCGCTCCTGGCAATCATCCAGTTCGGCAGCCTAGGACCGTTCCTGGTGGTGGCGGTCGTTCTCGGCGCGGCGCAGTTCCTCATCGGGAATGTGCTGGAACCGCGAATGATGGGCAAATCGCTCAACCTTTCATCGCTTGTTGTCATTATTTCGCTCGCCGTCTGGGGCTCGATCTGGGGCGTGACCGGTATGTTCCTGTGTGTCCCGATTACCGTCATTTTGATGATCATTCTGGCCGAGTTCCGGCAAACACGACCCATTGCCATCCTGTTAAGCGCAGACGGCAGGGTATGAGCATGGGCGACACGGTATAAGTAAATTCTTGAGCTAAGCGCCGGAAGCCTATTAACATCATTATCGGCGGCCATTCGGGAAGAATGTGTGGGAGGTTGGCACATAGTAAATTGAGGGGCAGTCCCATGAGTACTTTACGCAATATTGCTATTTTGACTATTTCGGGGGCGCTTCTTGCAGCTTGTGCCGGACCAGATACCGCCATGCTGGCGAAAATGCCGAACAAGGGCACCGCTTTCGATAAAGGGCTTCAGGCCCGTTATATCGACCTCGCGAAGGCCGAGGCCGCAGAATATGATTTCGGTGATGCCAATTATTTCGGAAAGAAGGCGATGATGGCTGCGAACGGCCAGAAAGTGCTGCCTGATCGTCTGTATGATCGTAAGCTTCCGAAGAAGTATGTCAGCGAGCTTCAGGCCGCCTGGTAGAAGCTGACCCTTGCCCGCACGCATGGCGGCAAGAAGAAGGCACCGGCCGCACTCGCGACCGCCCAGACCCAGTTCGATTGCGGGATTCAGCAAGCCGAAGAAGACACTCAGCGCATCGATATTTCGCGTTGCCAGATTGGCTTCAACGCCGCGATGGCCGAAGTTGACGCTGCGATGAAAGAGAAGATGATGGCTGCGCCGGCGAAGAAGAAAGCGCCGACGAAGGAAAGCCACATGGTCTATTTCGCCTTCAACAGCTCAGCGATGGCACCATCTTCGATCAAAAAAGGCGCGAAAGCGACTTTTGTTATCGGTCACACCGATGCTTCGGGCAGCGATTCGTACAATAAGGCGTTGGCCGACAAGCGTGCGAACGCGGTGATCAGTGCGCTTCGTAAAGCTGGCGTCAAAGGCAGCATCAGCATGGTCGCCGCCGGTGAGCGCGATTTTGCCGTTAAAACCAAGGATGGCATGAAAAAGGGCGTGAACCGCCGCGTCGAGATTGCCATCCTGCGTTAAGGAAATCGATTTGCGGGCCGGCTTTATGCCGGCCCGCAAATCTCGGTAAACGATCAAAAGCGGCGGAAAGTTTTCAGCCGCTTTTGATTCTCGGCATTTTTTTCAGAAAAGTGCCGGATTTTGGGATGGTTTTCAGGCGCGCTCATGCGCCGTGGATCGGTTCAGGCGCTTTTCGACAGCATCGTGACGGGTTCGCAGAACATATACCCGCCACCGTGCACGGTTTGAATAAACTGCGGCTGGTTCTTTGCCGGTTCGATCTTTTTGCGCAGGCGCGATACATGAATATCGATCGTGCGGTCATAGCTTTTCATCTCGCGCCCGCGGACGGCCTGGACCAGTTCGGCCCGTGACATCTGCCGGTTTCCGTTTTTGACGAAGACTTCGAGCAGGGCGAATTCGCTCGTCGTCAGCGACACGTCCTCACCGCCTGGCGACGTAAGCCGCCGGTGGATAAAATCGAGTTTCCAATCGGCGAAAGAGGCGGATGTTGCCATCTCCGGGGGCTTGTCATCGTCGCGCGACAGGCGCCGCGACACGCTGTTGATACGGGCGGAAAGTTCCCTCAGCTCGAATGGCTTCTGCAGATAGTCGTCAGCGCCCAGCTCCAGGGTCAGAACGCGGTCGGTCATATCGCCCTTGCCGCTGAGGATGATGATTCTGACGCTGGAATTGGAGCGGATGTACTGGGTAAGTGCTACGCCGTCTTCTCTGGGCAGCACCAGGTCGAGCAGGACGAGGTCTACGTCTCCGTGTTCCATTTCTTTACGCATGCGGTCGCCGTCTTCGACAGCTACCGGGTTGTGCCCCCGGTCGTGAAGGTATTCAGCAATCATCGAAGAAAACGCCGGATCGTCGTCGTCGACCAGAATTTTGATAGTATCCGTATTCATTTGACCCCGCCTTATTCTGCCTACCTAGCAATTGGTTACTATGCTGGAGTCTCCGCCCTGCGGCAACAGACCGAAACAAACCGACATATAAAAATTCTCGCGGATTCAAGGATTTCAGGCACATTTGTCATAATTTGCAGCAACATTCATCACGTCTTACGGGTACGCCAATGAGCGATCAAAAGCGTCTTCTTGTCGTCGATGATCACGTCGAAATTACGGACCTGATCCGAAAGATCGCCGGAACGGACGGTTACGACGTTCACGCTCTCAACCAGTCCACCCAGTTTTTCGATCAGTTCGAAAAGATAGATTCGGACGTCGTGTGTATTGAAATCCATATGCCCGATGTGGACGGTATTGAGATATTGCGCTGGCTGTCGAGCCACGGTTCCGGTGTACCGGTCATCATCCTGAGCGTGGGCGATCCTCTCTTTACCAAGGTGGCCGAGCGTATCGGAGAAGCGGCGAATCTTTAAATCCGGACGGTCGTCAAACCTTTCAGTCTCGGTGAGTTTCGCGAGGTGCTGCGTGGAGCTCCCGTAACGGAAAAACGTGTAGCCTGACACCGCAGCAGATTGCTGCCTGACACAGCAGCGGATTGCTGCCTGAGACGGCCGCGACTAGCCGGACGGTGTCGCTCAGCCGAAAAAGCCGAGAAACTCCCACCACAGGTACTGCAATGGCAACATCACGAACCATGCAAGCGCACACATGGCGATCAACAGCTTCGAGACCCGGCGCATCGACACCCCGCCGAGATGGGCGGCGAGGATGATCGGCGGAAACTGATAGGCAAACAGCGCCATTGCCCAGCTGAGGGGCTGGGTCATCAATACGGTCATCAGCGGCCAGCCCGTGGCAGCCGCGATATCCGCTGACAGCGATGTCATGATCGCAGGTTGTCCGGGGACTGTCGTCACGATGCTCATCGCCATACCGACTGCGCTGACGATGGCGAAGTTCAGAAAATCATGGCCTTTTGTCAGCGGCACGATACCGAACAGGGTCGCGCTGATATACGTGCCGAGCCCCGCCTGGGCGACAAGGGCACCCATGCCGATAACGCCGGCGACGAAAAACCAAGGTGCGTAGGATACTTTGCCGACCATGAGCGATGTCGGAACCATGCCGAACCGCGGCAGCATGCAGAAAACAGCGGCGCCCAGAGCGATCCAGGCAGGCGAAATGCCGTGGGCGAAGTCCGTCAGCCAGAGCCCGAGCGCCGCCGTCAGCACCAGTATCAGTCGGGTCTGGGCGGCCGACGTCTTGGCCGCTTCTATATCCGTGGTGCCCGTGCCGATTTTATCCGGGAACAGAAAGCGGCAGATCAGGGGAATGGCGATGATGGAAGTGATGCCAAGCGGCGGAAAATTCGCGATCAGATATTCGCCATACGTGACCTTGATGCCGTGAATGCTTTCAACCGCGCCGAGCCAGCCGAGATTGGGCACGGCTGCCGGCAGAACGGCAAGGCCGGGATAGACGGACCCGGCGGCGACGGCCAGCGCGAGTCCGGCGCGACCGCGGCTGCCGGGGGCAAAGCCGATCTGGTCGCCCAGCGCCATGAATATCGGCATCATGATCACGATCCGGCCGGTATTTGACGGGATCAGAAAGCCCAGCACCGCGGCGACCACGGTGATACCGAAAAGAATGCCGAGATAGTTGCGCGGGAAAAATTTGAGCAAAACACTAGCGAGCGTTTTGCCGAACCCGGTTTCCTGAACGGAGGCGCCGATAATCAGTCCGCCGAAAATCATCCAGACCGCGGCGGAATGAAATCCGGAAAAGACCGTCGGCGCGCCGCTATCGGTCAGCACCATCGCCAGGAAGAAAAAGATGATTGCCGTGAAATATTCGGGAATCACGCTTGTCGCCCAGAGGGCGATCGAAACCAAGACAACGGCGGCGACACGCATTATTTCAGGTGGCGCACCCTCCGGCGGGGGCTGGAACCATAGAAAGATGCTGACGGCGGCTGCCAGCAACGCAATTGCCGGGGCGATGAAGGAAGACCGTTTTTCCATCAGGACACGTTTAAAACTCTGTCAGCCGGTGTCAATGCGCCGAAATGACGGGCGGGGTCTGCAAAATTGCCGGTCGAAAGGCCGCTCATCGGGTGCCGTCTTTTGCCGCGATATCCAGCATGCGGGCGTATGCTGCACGCGCCCGGTCGACCGCCCGTCCCGCGAGGATATGGGGCGGGATTGTCCGTGGCGTCGGCGAGTGCGGAGCATTGAGCCCGTCGATCTTTTCCTGCGCCAGAAACGCCTTGCTGAACTGGGTGTGCCGGTCGGGATCTATCGACGCAAACGACGTATCAAACCGTCAGTTTACAGCTGAAACGATGCACCCGACGTCCGTCGTAACAGTCTCGAACGGCGCTATGACGTAATGTTCCCGCAAGGGCAGCAGGTTGTCGTAATAGAGCGCGTAGGCCCGCAGCAGGTCCGATGCGGTGTGTGTCGCGATCTTTGCCAGCCCCGCGATAACCGCATCCTCAGGCGCCCAGACGAGCAGAATCGCCGAGCGGCCCTACCGGGCGACCAGTATGATCTGCGGCGGTGAATGTACATGATGTGCCAGCGTCATATCACTGGTGCCCGAATTCAGGAACGCGATAACCGAAAAGCTGTTTGCAGATTGCGGAAAACCTTCGATCACCAGACCGGTATCCGGCCGGGCAAGTCGTGCACGGTCGTTGATCGCGCCGAACACTGGATTAAACAGCAGGGGATAGCGGCTGGCCCATGTACGGGTTGTCCAGTGAAAGGGGATATGAATCTGCATGGCAGTGCAGTATGCCACGACACGCGGTCGAAGTGCATCGGGACCAACGTCATTCATCGGGGGCGACAATGAACAACGCGGAACTCATCGTTCAGATACTCAAAAAGGCGGGGGTAACCCATGGCTTCGGCATCCCCAGCGGCAATGTGCTGCCGCTGATGGACGCCATGCGCAAGCATGACCTGCCTTTCGTGCTGACCGCGCATGAAGGTTCGGCCGGTTTTGCGGCGGACGTGATGGGACGCATGACGGGTGCGCCCGGGCTTGGGATCGCGACACTCGGGCCGGGGGCAACGAACCTGGCGACCGGCGTCGGCAGTGCTTGGCTCGACCGGTCGCCGATGATCGCGATCACCTGCAACCTGAACACCGACCAGCTCGGCCGGCGTATTCAGATGTATATCGACCACCAGCAGCTTTTTGCGCCGATCACAAAGGTCAGCATCGTGTTGCGCGAAGGCTCGGTCGCTGAATCGGTGGCAAAAGCGGTGCGGCTTTCGCTGACCGAACCGATGGGGCCGGTTCATCTCGACCTGCCGGAAGATGTCGCGGTCGCGATGGCGACCGAGACCCTGCCGGAACTTGTCGCGCCCGTTCCCGTGGCCGCTGCGGACGATGCCGAGATTCAGGCGGCTCTGGCTGTTCTGGCCGAAGCGGCGCGGCCGGTCGCCATTCTTGGCACCAACGCGATGCGGATGCACGATATTGGCCTGTTGCAGGGTTTCATCGAGCGTCATGGCATTCCATTTGCCAGTACGACGATGACCAAAGGACTGATCGACGAGGATCATCCGCTCTCCATCGGCTGTATCGAACGGTCGAAGC
This sequence comes from Alphaproteobacteria bacterium UBA830, assembly GCA_905181725.1. Lineage (GTDB taxonomy): Bacteria > Pseudomonadota > Alphaproteobacteria > MPNO01 > UBA830 > CAXBCP01. The sequence goes on along the minus strand of CAJIYX010000146.1, from coordinate 5,987 downwards.
GGCAGATACAGCGTGCGTTCCTGCGCGGTGCCGATCTGATCGTCGGGCTTGGATACGATACGATCGAGGTCGAATACGAGGCGTGGATCGGCGATACGCCGTTGCTCCAGATCGATATTGAAAAGGTTGATGTCGCGCCGTCGGTCCAGTTGAAGGCCGAGGTAACGGGTAATCTCGATACCTCAATTGCGGCGCTAGCCGAGGCGGATGTCGTTCCCAATGACTGGCAGGAAAGTGACGTTGCCACGCACGGGGAAGCTTTTGAGGCGGGGCTGCGTCCCGAGGTGGCGAATTTTGCGCCGCATCACGTGATCGACATCGTGCGCGACGTGCTGCCGCATGACGGTGTTCTGACCTACGACGTCGGCGCCCATACGCACCAGATCGCTAGTCAGTGGACAGCGCATGCACCGCGCCAGTGCCATATCACAAATGGCTGGTCGTCGATGGGCTTTGGTCTGCCGGCAGCGATCGCGGCGAAAATCGCGCGGCCTGATCTGCCGGTAGTCTGTCTGATCGGTGATGGCTGTTTCCAGATGACCTGTGGCGAAGTTGCGACGGCCAAACGGATGGGGCTGACGCTGCCGGTGGTCGTGCTCGATGACCGATGGCTCGGCCTGATCCGGGTGAAGCAGGAACGTCGCCAGCTGTCGATCTACGGCACGGAACTGCAGGAAGAGGAATATCGTGATCCGCCGGAGCATTACTTCGGTGTGCCGGCGATCGGTGTGCGGGACCCGGCGGCATTGCGCGCTGCACTGACGACCGCGTTGCGGGCGAAAGGCCCGACTGTGATCGAAGCTGTCGTTGATTCCGAGCATTATTCGGAAACGGTTTTCGACTAGATAGGGTTAATCGGGATCAAGGCGCGCCGGTCACTTCTTTTTCGTATACGTTTGGCCCTAGTACCAGGGTCAGAGAACACAGACAGGAAGGGAACAACGATGTCCTATACACTGGAACAGCTTTCAGCAGATTGCCGCGCCGCGATTGACCAGGAACGAGGTCCGGCTGGGCGTGAAGAAGTTCGGAAATTTATTGCTAAGGCCTGCGCCGATGATGAATTTGTCGCCACCCATCTTGGGCCCGACAACATAACGGCGCGTCAGGTGATCTACGAGGATGACAAACACAAATTCTGCATCCTAGCGCATGTCTATGAAGGCGCCAAAGGCTCCAACCCGCACGATCATGGCCCAAGCTGGGCGATCTATGGTCAGGCGGTCGGTGTGACCAGCATGACCGACTGGGAAAAGGTCGTTGAGCCGAGTGGCGACGCGCCCGGCAAGGTCAAGAAGGTCAAGGATTACGATATGACGCGGGGCATCGCGTATCTGTACAACGAGGGAGACCTGCACTCTCCCAGCCGCACCGCGACCACGCGCCTGATCCGCGTCGAAGGTCAGGATCTGACCGGCGTGAAGCGGGACAAGTACGAGGCCGTCGCGTAACACGCCGAATTCGAGACGATTTAAAAGGGCCGGTCTTGTACCGGCTCTTTTTTCGTTATGCGGAGTTCAGTCTTCGAAGGGCAGGCCCGCATATTGTTCCGCGAGGGCAGCCATCGCGATTTCCGACTTCGACAGATAGGCGAGCTCGTCTTCTCGGGTGCGCTGATCGAACCGATCGTCATCCGGGAATTTGTGCAACAGGCACGTCAGGTGCCAGGACAGACGTTCCGCATTCCATATCCGCCGGAGCGCCATATCGGAATAGCCGTCGAGATAGGTGTCGTTGTTCTTGCCGTAATGCTCGATCAGCCCGCGTGACAGGTAGTACACGTCTGAAAACGCAAGGTTCAGGCCTTTGGCACCCGTTGGCGGCACGATATGGGCGGCGTCTCCCGCCAGGAAAAGCCGGCCATGGCGCATCGGTTCGGCGACGAAACTGCGGAGCGGGGCAATTGATTTTTCGATGGATGGTCCGGTTGCGATTGCGTCGGCGATATCTTTCGGAAAACGCGCCTTCAGTTCTTCCCAGAAACGGTCGTCCGGCCATTCGTCGACATTGTCATTCAGGTCGCACTGGATGTAGTAGCGGCTTAGGCGCTCATTGCGCTGCGATGCCAGCGCAAAGCCACGCTCGTGGTTGGCATAGATAATGTCGGACAGCGGCGCGGTTTCGGACATGATCGCCAGCCAGCCGAACGGATAGCCTTTCTCGTAGACCTGCATCAGGTCGGCGGGGATGGATTTACGGCTGACGCCGTGAAAACCGTCGCACCCGGCGATGTAGTCACAGTCTATGCGCCGTTCCTTGCCGTCCTTCGTGAAGGTGACATAGGGCGCATCCGTCGTCATGTCGTACGGCTGGACGTTTTCGGCCTCGTCGATGATCTGTCCGCCCGCTTTGTCGCGCGCTGCATACAGATCTTCGGTGATGGCGGTCTGACCATAAGCCGTCATATCCCGGCCGGTATATTTCTTGGTATCGATCAGCAGTTTTTCGCTGCCGGCCCAGACGATATACGTGCCGTCATGCGGTTTGCCTTCGCGGTCGAGACGCTCGCCGAGCCCCATGGAACGCAGCATGTCGACCGAACCCGCTTCGAGCACGCCGGCGCGGATGCGGCTGAGCACATAGGCCCGGCTTCGTTGTTCGACGACGATGTTATCGACGCCGTTGAGATCGAGTATGTGCGACAGCAACAGGCCGGCGGGCCCGCCGCCGATGATGGCAACGCGTGTCTTTTCCATGGATGTTTTTTCGTCTGCCTGGGGTTAGACCTTAAACCGCTTCTTCAAGAGCGATCAGCCCCATGCCCGTGGTCATCGGCGCATAGTAGTTGCGATGGACCTGGCGGAGCGGTGCGCCATCCAGTGCGCCGCGCATGGTCAGCCACATGATCAGTTCGACTGCTTCGGCACCCGCGTCTTCCATGATCTGCTGATGGGTCAGTTCGGTAAGTGCCATCGGGTCGTTTTGGATCTTGTCGAGGAAGTCCCGGTCGAAGTCACTGTTGAGATACCCGAAACGCGCACCGTTGAGCTGATGGGACATGCCGCCGGTGCCGAGGATGACGACTTTCGTATCCTTCGGATAGCTTTCGACCGCCTTGCGAATTGCCTGTCCCAGTTTCCAGCAGCGCAGCGCCGTCGGCAGGGGATGCTGGATAACGTTGACCGCAACCGGTACCACTTTGACCGGCCAGTCGGAGCCGTGATCCCAGCACAGATGCATCGGCACCATAAAACCGTGCTCGACCGCCATTTCCTGACAGACCGTGATATCGAACTCGTTGTAGACTAGCTCGTTACAGAGATGCCACGAAAAGTCTGCGTCGCCCGTAAAGTCGGGCAGGGGGCGGCGGCCCCATCCTTCGTCACCCACCGGGTAGACGTCTGCCGCGCCGACCGCGAATGTCGGATACTTGTCGAAGAAGAAGTCTCCACCGTGGTCGTTATAGACGACGATGGCGACGTCCGGCTTGATCTCTTTCAGCCAGTCTTTAACCGGTTCATACGCATCAAAAAGCGGCTTCCAGGCAGGTTCCTGGGTGCGGCCTTGGTCGTAGACGACGCCGATGGACGGCACATGCGAGGTGCCGATACCGGCAATGATTTTTCCCATTCTTTGTGTCCTCTACTTTGCGCCCGCGGCATTCCGCGTCGCGAGAAATTCTTCGTATGTCTGGCCCCGCTGGTGTGCGCCGATCTGGTAAAGACCTTCGCCGATTACCGCACCGATTTTCATGATCATGTAAATATTGCCGCCATGTTCATCCATGATCGCGCGCCAGTCCCGGTCGCGGATGAGCTGTTTCTCTTCATCATTCAGGCCAGACGCCGTAAGGGCGGCATCCTCGTCCGCGAGGAAGGCTTCGCGGTTCGCCAGTTTGACCAGCGACATTGCGAATTTGTTCAGCCGGTAACCGAGCCGTGTCTGTTCCGCATCGAAGATTTTGGTGTCCTCTATCGGACGTTCGGAATCTACCTGTTTAGCCATCTCTGTCCTCGTTATAAGATATCAAATGATATCAAAATTTTTACACCAGTCTGCCTGACACGACAACCCTTGGAGCTATGACAATAGCACATATATCGTCCCCTGGTCGGGCAGGGGCAGTCAATTCATCGCCGAGCCGCCATCGACGGCGAGCACCTGACCGGTGATAAAATCGCTTTCTTCGCTGGCCAGAAAAATACAGGCGCCGACGACATCTTCGGGCACTTGCTCGCGTTTGATCGCCCGTGTCGCTGTGCCCATCGCGATCATGCCGCGCAGTTCATCCTGTTCGATCACGTTGTCGGTCATGATCCCGCCGGGTGCGATGGTGTTGGCGCGTATTCCGGCATCGCCAAGTTCGCGGGCGACAGACCGGGTGAACGAGATCACGGCACCCTTGGACGTATCGTAATGTAACAGGTTGGTAAATCCTTTGAGCGCGCGGCCGGACGAGATATTGATGATCTTACCGTAACTCTGCGTGGTCATTTGCGGCACCACCGCTTTGGTGCACAGGAACATACCGTTGATGTTCACATCGAGCACCTTGTCCCATTCTGCCTTGCTGATCTCCATGATCGGCTTCTGGCCGACATGCACCCAAAGGGCGGCATTGTTCACCAGGATATCAATCCGCCCGAAGGCAGCGATGGTTTGCGTTGCCATGGCAGCGCAGGCGGCCTCATCGGTAACGTCGGTTCGTGTAGCAATCGCCGTGCCGCCGGCAGTCGTGATTTCATCGACCAATGCGTCTGCCGGTGCGACGTCGGCGATGACGACCTTTGCCCCTTCGGCGGCAAAGCTGCGGGCATAGGCGGCGCCGATACCCTGCGCGCCACCGGTGATGATGGCGACCCGGTTTTCAAGCCTTTGCATATGACGTTCTCCTTTATGATCCAAAGCGACCCTCTGCCAGCGGCGGTCGATGAGGGCAAGGCGCTCGTTTCCGTTGATCTGACCGAGTATAGGGAAACGTTCCTGGCCGAACAAAAGTCGGTCTTCGCATGATCGCTTCGGGGCACAGTGCAATTTACCGGGGGGACAGGACATGAGCTGCCCAAGGCTTGACGGCGTGGTCGTTTCCCTGTCCAGTAGTACTGCAATAAGGTCGCGTATTGGGCAGCCAATGCGGGCGACGGCAGCAAATTTTGATCAAATAATTTTAACGCAGTGACCGTGTTGTGCCGCCCATGAATCTTGAGCCTCGTTCTATTGATACCGGCGAATTGTTGTCGACGGCTGTCCGCCTGCGCGATGCGGGCCATGGCGATATCATCACGTACAGCCCAAAAGTCTTTATTCCGCTGACTGAGCTCTGTCGGGATGTCTGCCATTACTGCACCTTTGCGCACCCGCCTGTGGCCGGTGAGCGGGCCTACCTGACCGCCGAAGAGGTTCTGGCGATTGCGCGCGCCGGTGCCGCGGCCGGATGTACAGAGGCGTTGTTTACACTCGGCGACAAGCCTGAGCTCAGGTATCGTGTGGCGCGCGCGGAACTTGCGGCGCTCGGGCATGAGACGACGATTTCCTATCTTGCCGAAATGGCAGGTCTCGTGCTTTCCGAGACCGGGCTGCTGCCGCATCTGAATCCGGGGGTGATGACAGCCGACGATATTGCGCTGCTGCGCCCTGTATCGGCATCGATGGGTCTGATGCTGGAAGGAATTTCCCCCGGTCTGTCGGCCCGTGGCGGGCCTCATTTCGGATCACCCGACAAAGACCCGGCGGCGAGGCTGGAAACAATCCGCCTCGCGGGCGCGGCGCGGGTGCCGTTTACTACCGGCATCCTGATCGGCATCGGCGAGAGCCTCGAAGACCGGATTGCGGCACTTGAAGCAATTCGTGACCTGCATGACCAGTACGGTCATATCCAGGAAATCATCATCCAGAATTTTCGCGCGAAGCCCGGCACGAAGATGGTAGATGCGCCGGAGCCTGACCTGAATGACCTGCGCTGGACCATAGCGGTGGCACGCGTGCTATTCGGCCCCGAAATGTCGATCCAGGCGCCGCCCAATCTGAGTGGCGATGATTTTGCCGCC
>CAJIYX010000145.1 GCA_905181725.1 Alphaproteobacteria bacterium UBA830 | reverse complement strand
CCAAGCGCTTTCGCATCCGATTTAAACTTAGTAACAAATTCAGCAGATTTTTTAACATCGGCCTCGCGAAAATTAGTAAAAAAGGCGTGGCAATGGCGCAGGGCAAAAGCCCGCCCGGTTGCAGACTGGCCAGCGTTTATGATGAGCGGTGATGAATCCGCGTGCAATTTTGGTTTGGCAACGACATTCTTCAGGTGAAGATAGTCTTCGTCAAAATCGAATGGTTCTTTTTCATTCCACATTTTTTTGATCGCAGATATCCATTCTTCTGCGTATTCATAGCGGTCACCGTGTTCACGTTGCTGTATGCCTGACATCTGGAATTCGGGTTCATTCCACCCCACAACAATATTCAGCCCAAAACGACCGCGCGAGATGTGATCTGCGGTCACTATCTGCTTGGCGGCTACCATGGGGTTGAATAAAGGCGCATGCACAGTGCCGAAAACCGTAAGATGTTTTGTATGGGCGAGAAGCCCGGTAGCCCAGGTTATGGTCTCAAATGTCGTGCCCTGAAAATCGGTCTCGCCGCCATACCCTTTCCAGCGCCCAATCGGCAGGATGAAATCGATGCCACCTTCATCCGCCAGTTTGGCCATTATTTCGCAACTATCCCAATCGGCGAGCCAGCGCTCAGGCAGCTTGTTGATTGCGCGCCCGGACGAACAATTTGCTCCAAACAGGCCCAGTTTGAAGGGGTTGTCGTTGTACATTTGGTAACGATTGGTGTTCATCGGTATTATTCCAGCGGTAACAGAGTGATTGCGAGAATTAACTTTTATTGGATATTCAGCAATAACGTTACCCTGTCCAGCCCCGAGGGTCTGTGCCATGCCTGACGCGGTCGGATATGACTGTCGCTGCTTCGGGTTCTTTAGAGACTGTTTCGCACCAGACCGACAGTACCTCGTGGTCAGATCGCGACGGGCGCCGCATCGTCCTGGAAACCGAGCTGCCGGCACACATCCCGCGCTATCACGGCGACTGCCCGCGCCGGCGCGGCGTCCCACGCCGCCGCGATCGACGGCTCGTGCCCGAGGATGCCGATGACTGCCGAAATGCGCCCCTGGGTGTCGAATAGCGGTGCGGCAAAGGCTGACACGCCGGGAATATAGACCCCAATATTGCGGTTAAGCCGCCGCACGCGAACGCTCTCGAGCAGCGCCGCGAATACCGCCGGTTCGCCGCGCTCTCCGAACCGATCCCATTCTGCGTCGGCAATAGCGGCCCACGCGTCGCGCGGCAGAAACGCCGCAAACACTTGGCCGATCGCCGATTGGGTTACCGGCAACGTCGAGCCGACGCGAACGTTCATGCGCACCGGGTTGGCATTCTCCTGGAAACGGACCACGGTCGCGCCATGCTCACCCCAGACCGCGAGAACAGCGGTGGCGCCGGCATCGTCGCTCAACCGCTCGAGTTCGTCGGTGGCGATGCGGACCGCATCGATCCGCCCGAGCGCTGCGAGGCCGACCGACAGCGCTCGTATCCCGAGATCGTAACGCCCGGTCGCGTCCTGTTCGACCAGACCCGTCCGCGCCAGGCTGACCAGGTAACGGTGCGCCTTGCTCGCCGACATTTGCGCCTTCGCGGCGAGATCCTTGAGGGTCAGCGCCCCCGACGCCGCCGCTAGCACGTCGAGCAGACGCGCCGCGACCTCGACCGATTGCACGCCGGCGCGGCCGCGGCCGGTCGGGTCGTCATCGTCTTCTGGTTTTCTCTCCATCGCGAAATCAAATTTCCCGGCGAGTGGTTGAATCGTCATTGCATTCCATAGTTTCGTAATTCATAATTTATGTCATTATACAGAATGTTGTTGAATCACCCGAGGAAAAAGGCCGATGACCGCCATGCTGACGAAGATCAAAGTATTTCCTACCGGCATGCGGCTGAACGAGTTCGTCGCCCACGAGGAAGGTTTTTGGCGCGACGAGGGCCTCGATGTCGAGATCCTGTGGGAAGTGCTGAAGGGCCAGATGGTCCGCTGGGGTGACAACTATAAAGAACGGCCGCAGGACCTGCCGTTCGTCGAAGGCGAGCAGACTATCGGTTCGGCTTGCGCCTGGGGGTCGATCAGCAACGCCGGCGCCGGTATGGGCAAGTTCGTACCGGACGTGCATGGCGTCTCGCCATGGGGCATCTTCGTCCGCCCGGACTCGAAGATCGAAAAGCCGGAAGATCTCGCTGACGTGCCAATCGCGGTCGGACTCCGCGCCGGCAGTCACTTCAACGTGCCGTTGCATCTTGAGAAGCATATGCCGCTCGAGCGCATCAAGGCAGTCAATGTCGGCGGCTTCGGTGCCCGGCTGAAGGCGCTGATGGACGGCGAATTCGAGGCCGCAAGCCTGCTGCCGCCGCAGCTCGATATGGCCGAACAGCTCGGCTGCCGCAAGGTGATCGGCGGCCAGTTCAAGACTCTGTGGTGGGTCGATGAACGCCACCCGCCGGAGATCCTCCAGGCCTATTTCCGCGGTCTGCAGCGCGCCGAGGAGGTAATCGCCGCCGACCCGGACCGGTTTCTGCCGCTGTGGAAGTACTCCAACCCGCCAGAATTCGCCGACCAGGTCTGGGACTACGCGAAGTTCAGCCGTGGCGAACGCTTCGTCAACGAGCCGATCGACCGTGCCGAGTTCGACGAACTGATGGAGCAGGTCGTACGCTGGGGTCTCGACGACGTGCTCGAGAAACGTGAATTCGACGATATCGCCTACAACGTCGCCTGATCCGGATCGGGAGAAACCGTCATGCTGAGCGCTGAAGACCAGGAACTGCTCACTCATGTCGGGCCGGACAGCGACTGCGGCCGGTGGCTTCGCTCCTTCTGGTTTCCGGTCGCGATCTCCGACCGATGGGACGGCCCGACCGCGCAGCTCCGCCTCGACGAGCCGCTGACGTGGAAGGGTCGTGCCGGCACAGCGGCGTCGATCGGCGAGGAAGTCGGTACGTTCACGGGCAAGCCGCTGGAGATCCGCATCCTCGGCGAGGATCTTGTGCTCTACCGCGATCTGTCGGGGACGCTGGGGTTAATCGACACAAGCTGCCCGCACCGCTCCTCGTCGATGGCATACGGACGGCCGCGTGAGTTCGGCCTCGCCTGCGCTTATCACGGCTGGACGTTCAGTGAGGGGGGTAGCTGCCTCGACATGCCGGGCGAGCCAGCCGACAGCAACTTCAA
>CAJIYX010000144.1 GCA_905181725.1 Alphaproteobacteria bacterium UBA830 | reverse complement strand
CACATCAAGAATTATGGCTGTCAGATGAACGTGTACGATGCCATCCGCATGTCGGATGTGCTAGAACCGCTCGGCTATCGCCATGTGGATACGCCGGAAGACGCCGATCTCGTCATTCTCAATACCTGCCACATACGCGAAAAAGCGGCGGAGAAAGTGTATTCCGAGCTTGGCCGATTGCGCACTCTCAAGCAGGACCGCGCCGACGGTGGTTCGGAGGATCGGGCACCGATGATGATTGGCGTGGCCGGGTGCGTCGCCCAGGCGGAAGGGGCCGAAATGGTGCGCCGCGCGCCCTATGTCGATCTGGTCTTTGGACCGCAGACCTATCACCGCCTGCCCGAAATGGTCGCCCGCGCGACACGCGAATCGTCGCAAAAACGCGGTGCCGGGCGTGGTATTATTGATACCGACTTTCCGATTGAGCCCAAATTCGACTTCCTGCCCGACGCAAAGTCGCAGGGTGCCTCGGCATTTCTGACGATTCAGGAAGGGTGTGACCGGTTCTGCGCATTTTGCGTCGTTCCCTATACCCGCGGTGCAGAGTATTCCCGCCCGCCCGCCGACGTGATCGCCGAGGCGCGCCTGCTTGTCGCCGGCGGCGCCCGTGAAATTACTCTTCTCGGCCAGAACGTGAATGCCTATCACGGGACATCTCCATCGGGTCCATCGGGTCCATCGGGCCCGTCGGGCGGCGAATGGCGGCTGGCGGCCCTGGCCGCGGAGCTCGCCGGCATAGATGGGCTAGAACGTATTCGCTACACCACGTCGCATCCGCGTGATATGACCCCGGATCTGATCGCCGCCCATGGTGAAATCGATGCGCTGATGCCTTATCTGCATCTCCCGGTACAATCGGGGTCGGACGATATGCTTGCGGCGATGAACCGTCAGCACACGGCGGATGACTATCTGAAGATTATCGATGAGCTCCGTGCTGCCCGCCCGGATATAGCGCTCTCTTCCGATTTCATTGTCGGTCATCCCGGCGAAACTGACGCGGATTTCGAGGCGACATTGGATCTGATCCGCAATGTCGGCTACGCACAGGCCTATTCCTTCAAATACAGCCCTCGACCGGGAACACCGGCGGCGGCGATGGAAGGCGCCGTATCCGAAGAGCTAAAATCAGAACGGCTGGCCCGGTTGCAGACATTGCTCAATGAGCAACAAATTTCATTCAACGAAACATTTGTCGGATGGTCCCTGCCGGTTCTGTTCGACCGGCCGGGGCGCAGCGATACCCAGCGTGCGGGACGCAGCCCGTGGATGCATTCCGTGCACGCCGATTTCGGTACGGCTGCCGAGGCGGCCGCTGCTTTCGGCCGGACGGTTGATGTCCGTATTCTGTCCGCGCATCCGAATTCTCTCGCGGCATCCCCTGTCCGGGGCTTCGACGCCGCCCAGCAGGAGCCAGCGACCGTTTGAGTCAGCATGTCACATCAGGCGGCACCGTTCCGCCCCTCTCTCTGGAGTTCGATGACAATCGGCTTCTGCCTGCTTTGTACGGCGATTTCGACCGCCATCTTGCCCGTATCGAGCAGGTGCTTGGTTTGACCGTGGCGTCGCGTGGCAACAGCGTGATCATTACCGGCGATCCCGCGATCGCTGACATAGCGCGGGCCGCTCTGCAGTCGTTATACGCCAGGCTTGCCGACGGGCTGGATGTCGCACTTGCCGAAGTCGATGCCGCGATTCGGCTGGCGCGTAGCGCCGGCGAGGAAGGTGCCGCCAGCGTTACGGCGCCCGGCGATGACAAACTCGTCATCCGGACCCCCAAGCGTCATGTTTCGGCACGCTCCGCCGGTCAGCAAAGCTATATCCGCACGCTGTTTGACAGCGAGCTCGCCTTTGGTCTCGGGCCGGCGGGCACAGGCAAGACGTATCTGGCGGTCGCGATGGCGGTATCGATGCTGACATCCGGGCGGGTCGACAGGATCATCCTGTCGCGCCCGGCGGTTGAGGCCGGCGAACGTTTGGGTTTTCTGCCCGGTGACATGCGCGACAAGATCGATCCGTATCTGCGTCCGCTCTACGACGCGCTGTACGATATGATGCCGGCGGAACAGGTCGACCGCCGTCTTGAGACCGGCGAAATAGAAGTGGCGCCACTCGCCTTCATGCGCGGCCGCACCCTGTCGAACGCCTATGTGATTCTCGATGAAGCGCAGAACGCGACGCCGGTACAGATGAAAATGTTCCTGACGCGTCTTGGCGAAAATGCGCGCATGGTCGTCACCGGCGATCTCAGCCAGATCGACCTGCCCCGCGGCGTCACATCCGGGCTTCGCCACGCCGTCAGCACGCTGGACGGTGTGGTCGGCGTTGCGACGACGCAAATGCGTGCCGAGGATGTGGTTCGACATGAGCTGGTAGCGCGCATCGTGAATGCCTATGAGGCGGCTGAAGCGCGGGGCGATGACGATGATTGAGGGCGGTCTCGCACCTGATATCCAAATCGACATACTGGTCGAGGCCGGTGACTGGCTTCGCTCGGTGCCCGCTGCTTCTGACCTCGCGCACAGGGCTGCAAAGGCCGCAATTACCGGTGAGAACATGACCGCCGGGGCGCTGGAACTCAGCATTCTCCTGACCGACGACGCGGCCATCGCAGAATTGAACAGCCAATGGCGCGGCAAGAGCGGTCCCACAAATGTTCTGTCTTTTCCGGCGGAGATGGATGCTGCGCGGCCTCCCCCGGCGGGCGCGCCCGTCCTCCTCGGTGATATCGCGGTCGCTCTCGAAACGCTGATGACCGAGGCGCGGGATGCCGGGATCGGGCCGAAAGATCATTTGCGCCATCTTGTCGTGCACGGGGTGCTGCACCTGTGCGGTTACGATCATGAAAACGACGCGGATGCCGAGCGAATGGAAGGCCGTGAAATCGAAATCCTGAAAGCGCTTGGTGTGTCCGACCCCTATGCCGCCACCGAGCAGCGTTTGGAGAACGCCCGGCCATGAGCAATCTGAGTGACGATTCAAAGCCAACCGAAGAGCCTGGATCCGAAGGCGGGTCAGGCATTAGGAATTTGTGGCGATGGCTGACGGGCGGCCGTAGCGATGCCGACAACCTGCGCGACACGATCGAAGAACTGATCGAGCTTGAAGACGACGGCGACAATGCCGAGGAATTGACGTTGTTCCGCAACGTCCTGAGTGTCCGCGATGTGACGGTCGACGATGTCATGGTGCCGCGCGCCGACATAAAGGCGGTGGACGTCGAGACCACCATCTCAGATGTTGCCAAGGTTATGAGCGCCTGCGGCCATTCAAGACTACCGGTGTTCCGCGATAAACTCGATGATGTTGTTGGCATGCTGCACATCAAGGACCTGCTGGCCTGCTGGGAAGGCGGTCAGGAAACCGGGATCAGCAAGATCGTCCGCAACCCGCTCTTTGTTGCGCCGTCGATGCCGGTTCTGGAACTTCTGCTGCAGATGCGTGTTCAGCGGCTGCATATGGCGCTTGTGGTCGATGAATTCGGCGGTATTGACGGCCTGGTCACGATTGAGGATCTCGTCGAGGAGATAATCGGCGACATTGAAGACGAACATGATAAAGACACGGGCCCCGGCTTGGTACGTAAGGGCCCTGGAATTATCGACGTCGATGCCCGCCTGGAGATCGAGGATTTCGAGGCGGAAGCTGGTGCGTTCCTGACTGCGGATGAGCGGCATGAAGACATCGAGACGATGGGTGGACTGGTATTCTTTCTTGCAGGGCGGGTGCCGGGCCGAGGCGAGGTAATCGGTCATGAATCGGGCATCGAGTTCGAGATTCTGGAAGCCGATCCCCGTCGAATCCGGCGTTTGCGGGCATCCCAGATCCCTGTAAAACCCGGCGAATGAACGGAGCATGGCTGCGCCCCCGACGTCTGTCGCGGTGACGTTCGGCGCAATAACGGCCTTTGCCGGCCGGCTCGCCGCGGTTAATGGGCGGCGCCGCTGGTTCTTCGCCTTTCTGTTTGGCGTTTCTGCTGTTGCTGCACAGCCTCCCCTTCATGTTCTGCCGGCATTGCTGATCGCGTTTCCCGGTTTTGTCTGGCTGCTGGATGGCGCCTCTTCGCCCCGCAGCGCGTTTGGGGTCGGCTGGATGTTCGGCGCCGGCTACTTCGCTGCGGGTCTTTATTGGGTCCCCAACGCGTTGCTGGTCGATGCGGCACGGTTTGCATGGCTGATTCCGGTCGCCGTCCTGGGACTGTCGCTGGGCCTCGGCCTCTTTATCGGCGGCGTGGCGGCCCTTGCCCGGCAACTCTGGTCGCCTGGTGTCGGGCGCATATTCGGGCTTGCAGCATCCTGGGCGCTTTTCGAATGGGTGCGGGGAACTGTGCTCACCGGTTTCCCCTGGAATCCGGTCGGCAATGTCTGGGTTGCCGAAACGCCGGTCCTGCAAACGGCCGCCTGGCTCGGTGTGTACGGGCTTTCCGCGATCACGGTTTTTGCGGCGGCAGCACCCGCGATGTTCGGAGCGCCGGGGCCGCGCAGATGGTATTGGGGGGTCTCGGGTATTGCCCTGATTGCCCTGATTGCGGTCGCCGGGACATTTCGCCTCGCTGAAGCGGCGCGCGATACCGTGCCGGGCGTTTTCCTGCGTATCGTTCAGCCCAATATCTCCCAGCGCGACAAGTGGCTGCCTGCAAACCGGGCGCAGAACTATGCGCGCCACCTGCAAATGAGCGGCGACCGTGGTGACGGGCACATCACCCATGTGATCTGGCCGGAGACAGCCGCACCGTTCTCGATATCGACCGATTTGGCGCGCCGCGCCCTTATGCGCCGGGCGGTACCGCCCAAAGGCTTACTGATTACCGGCTCGGTCAGGCTCGAACGGCAAAACGGCCGTGTCTTGCGTATCTGGAACAGCCTTGTGGCCGTTGATGAGAAGGCAGAAGTCGCTGCGGTCTATGACAAGCACCACCTGGTGCCGTTCGGCGAATACATGCCGTTGCGGGATATCCTGCCACTCGACAAAATCACCGCCGGGGTACTCGACTTTTCCCCGGGACCGGGACCACGCACGCTCCGCCTCCCGGGTCTGCCGGCTTTCAGTCCGTTGATCTGCTACGAGGTTATTTTCCCGGGGCGGGTCGTTGATACCGCCGACCGGCCGTCATGGTTGCTCAATATCACGAACGATGCATGGTTCGGCACAAGCGCTGGCCCGCATCAGCATTTCGCGTCGGCCCGGCTTCGTGCCGTCGAAGAGGGCCTTCCCGTTATCCGTGCGGCGAATACCGGTATATCGGGTGTGATCGATTCCTATGGGCGGGTGGTCAAATCCCTGGGCCTCGAGCGGGCCGGTACGGTGGATTCGGCATTGCCGGTGGCCGCACGCGGCCGGACCCTGTTTGCGCAGTTTGGCAATATTGTCCCGGGTTTCTTGGTCCTGATGATGTTCTTGGCAGCCGTGGTTTTCCGCCGCCGTTAACGTCTCGACAAAAAATGAAACATTTCGAAACAATTTTAGTGGCGGTTTATGCATGCAATAGTACACTGGCATCTTACTTAGTCAGCGATAGTGCATCAGAAGTTGTCATATCGTTCCTGAAGCACTCGACATTGACGAACAGCAATTCGCGAGAAAACGATCAAAGACATGGATAATACTGAAGAACCAAAGAAAAAGCGCGCTACGCCTATCCGCACACGTGGTGGACCGGAGGCTGTAGATGTCCATGTCGGCAGTCGTGTCCGTCAACGGCGGACAATGCTCGGCATGAGCCAGGAAAAACTGGGTGAGGCTCTCGGTCTCACTTTTCAGCAGGTTCAGAAGTATGAGCGTGGCGCGAACCGCATCGGTGCGAGCCGCCTGCATCATATTTCGGAAGTGCTGGATGTTCCGATCAATTATTTTTTCGAGGACATGTCTCCGTCCTTATCGAAGAAGCGCGGCAAGACGGGGCTCGCGGAAGCACAGGCCGAATACGATCACGACCCGATGGCTAAACGCGAGACGCTCGAACTAGTGCGCTCATATTACAAGATCACTGACCCTAAGGTGCGCCGCCGTGTGTTCGAGCTGACCAAACAGCTCGGTAAATCCTTCGCCGACAGCTAGGCCGGCAGCCAGGCTGACGGGCATGGCCCGAACGTGTCTGATTGCGGTGACCAGGCGAAATGGGCAGATCGGAACATCGCACTCTACTTGACCTCAGGCGCGGTTATTGTCACAACGCTGCACAAGACGGTGTTGCGTGTCCGCGCCCTGCCGCCTGTGGAATCTATAACATTTTAACGAGGGCTGAACCCAACTGGGCGGGCCCAGTCAATAAATCATTTTGAGGAGACAAAACGTGCCCCAGGGAACTTTCCTTTTTACCAGTGAATCCGTTTCCGAAGGACACCCGGACAAGGTTTCCGACAGAATCTCTGATGCCGTCGTTGATCTCTATCTCGGTGCCGATCCGATGTCCCGTGTTGCTTGCGAAACGCTGACCACCACCAACCGGATTGTGCTTGCGGGTGAAGTGCGCGGCCCGGAAGCGATCACCAAAGACATGATCGAAGGCGTTGCCCGCGACGCGGTGAAGGATATCGGCTACGAGCAGGACGGCTTCCACTGGAAGAACGCCGAGGTTGAAGTTCATCTTCATCAGCAGTCTGTCGATATTGCCCAGGGCGTCGATTCTGCCGGTAACAAGGACGAAGGCGCGGGTGACCAGGGCATTATGTTCGGCTACGCCTGCACCGAAACGCCGACCCTGATGCCGGCGCCGTTGTATTATTCGCACGAAATTCTCCGCTCGTTGGCGACCACCCGCCATGCCGATGCCAATTCGGGTCTTGGACCGGATTCGAAAAGCCAGGTGACGCTTCAGTACGAAAACGGCAAACCTGTCGGCGCGACGTCGGTCGTCGTCTCCACCCAGCATGCGGAGGAGCTCGACCAGGATCAGATCCGTGAAATCGTGCGCCCGCATGTTGAGGGTATTCTGCCTGCCGGCTGGATGTGCCCGGAGGAAGAATTCTACGTAAACCCCACGGGGCGCTTTGTGATTGGCGGCCCCGATGGCGATTGCGGGCTGACCGGCCGGAAAATCATTGTCGACACCTATGGCGGTGCTGCACCCCATGGCGGTGGCGCGTTTTCCGGCAAGGACCCGTCCAAGGTTGACCGCTCTGCCGCGTATGCGGCGCGTTGGGTTGCGAAAAACGTTGTGGCGGCAGGGCTGGCCGAAAAATGTGTTATCCAGGTTGCTTACGCGATTGGCGTTGCCAAGCCGCTGTCGGTTTATGTCGACACCGCCGGAACAGCGACGATTGACGAGGACAAACTGGCCGGCGTAATCCAGGAAGTAGTAGATATGTCGCCCCGTGGAATCCGTGAAGGCCTGCAGCTCAGCCGGCCGATTTATGCCCGCACGGCGGCCTATGGCCACTTCGGACGTGCGCCCGAAGCCGATGGTGGTTTCTCGTGGGAAAAAACGGACCTGGTCGACGCTCTCAAAGCGGCCGCTTCTTCTTAAGTACCGTTTCCCCTGACCGACACACCGAACGACCGGGAACAACCGGCCCGCCGCCGCATACTTTACGGGCGGCGGCAGGGCCGAAAGCTTCGGACCGGCCAGCGTGCGATGGTCGAAAACCTGTTGCCGTCGATAGAAATCAATCTGCCTGCGGATTCCCCGTCGGATTCCGGCGCTTTTTCGCCCCGGGACCTGTTCGGCACGCAGACGGATCAGGTGTGGCTTGAAATCGGTTTTGGCGGCGGCGAGCATCTTGCGTGGCAGGCGAAAAACAATCCGCGCACCGGTATCATCGGCTGTGAGCCGTTCATCAACGGCGTGGTCAAACTGCTCGGCAATATCCGCGATGACGATCTCGGCAATGTCCGGCTGTATCGGGATGACGCGCGCCAGCTTGTCGAATGCCTGCCCGACGCATCAATCGACCGTGCCTTTATTCTGTTCCCCGATCCCTGGCCCAAGACGCGGCATAATAAGCGGCGGATTATATCCACGCCGGTGATCGACCGACTGGCGGAGGCTTTGCGGGACGGTGCAGAGCTTCGTATCGCAACCGATGACCCAAGCTATCTGGAATGGATATTGTGGCATATGCAGCAGCAGCCGGCTTTTGCCTGGCAGGCCCGGACACCGCAGGCCTGGCGGGTCCGCCCCGATGACTGGCCGGCAACACGCTATGAGCAAAAGGCGGCCAAGGCGGGCCGTAGCAGCGCTTTTCTGACGTATATCCGACAAGATCGGCAGGCTGGCTGAGGCGCTATAAAGGCTTGCCATCGGTGCTGGCCGGGACTAGGTTGCTCCGCACTTAACCACAGGCCCTTCCGGGGACCGAATAACAGCTTAGAAGAGTGGGCCCGGCCCGCTTTTTTTATTGGGTGACCGGGTAGGCGCTGAACTAGGCGCAGAATACTTGAGCGCAACGGACTTTTGCGAAACACATTTGGGCGAAACCTACTGACGATGGATCAGGCTTCACATGTCGCGCGGTTGATAGAACCGTCCCTTGAATCGATGGGATACGATCTCGTGCGCGTGCAGATCAGCGGCGGCACGTCCGATATGTGTCTGCAGATCATGGCGGAACGTCTGGATCGCGCTGAAATGAACGTCGAGGATTGCGCCAGCATCAGCCGCAACATCTCGACTGTTTTGGACGTAGAAGACCCTATTGTGGACGCGTATACGTTGGAAGTCAGCTCTCCCGGTATGGATCGCCCGCTTGTCCGGCTGGAAGATTTTACCCGTTTTTCGGGTTTCGATACGCGGATAGATACACGGGTCGCGATCGTCGACCGGAAGCGTTTTCGCGGCAAGTTACAGGGCGCCGATGGCGAAACGGTCCTGATCGAGGTCGATGGCGAAACCTATGAAATTCCTTTCGGGGATATCCTGCGCGCCAAACTGGTGCTGACCGACGAGCTGATCGCCGCCAGCCAAAAGGCGCACAAACAGAACAAAGAAAACGTTTAACGCTAACGGAAGAACTAAAATGGTTGATATGGAAAACATTCCGGTCGCGGGTTATGACCGGCTGGAGCTGCTGCAGATCGCGGATGCGGTTGCGCGGGAAAAATCGATCGAGCCAGAAGAAGTTCTCGAAGCCATGGAAATGGCCATCCAGAAGGCTGCGCGGTCTAAATATGGCCTGGAACACGATGTGCGGGCCGAAATCGACCGCAAAAGCGGCGCTATCAAGCTTGCCCGCTATCTTGAAGTCACCGACGAGATCGAGAACGAAGTCACGCAGGTGACGCCGAAAGAGGCACAGGCCATGCAGGAAGGCGCCGTTGCCGGCGATTTTATCATTGATCCGCTGCCGCCCATAGATTTCGGGCGCATCGCTGCGCAGACCGCGAAACAGGTCATCGTGCAAAAAGTGCGCGAAGCCGAGCGCAAGCGCCAGTACGAGGAATACAAGGACCGCGTCACCGAAATCGTCAACGGTATCGTCAAGCGGACCGAATTCGGCAATATCACGGTCGATCTCGGGCGCGCCGAAGGCGTCATTCGGCGGGATGAATCGATTCCGCGGGAATCGCTGCGCCCCGGCGATCGCGTGCGCGCCTATATCTATGACGTGCGCGAAGAAGTGCGCGGTCCGCAGATTTTCCTGTCACGCAGCCATCCGCAATTCATGGCGAAACTGTTCGCGCAGGAAGTGCCGGAAATCTATGACGGCATTATCGAAATCAAGTCCGTCGCCCGCGATCCCGGCAGCCGGGCAAAGATCGCCGTGCTGTCGAACGATTCCAGCATCGACCCGGTCGGCGCTTGTGTCGGCATGCGCGGTAGCCGTGTCCAGGCGGTTGTCGGCGAATTGCAGGGTGAAAAGATCGACATCATCCAGTGGTCTCCCGATCCGGCGACGTTCATCGTCAACGGGCTGGCCCCTGCCGAAGTGACGAAGGTCGTGCTCGACGAAGAGCAGCAGAAGATCGAGGTCGTTGTCCCTGACGAACAGCTCAGCCTGGCAATCGGCCGCCGCGGACAGAACGTCCGGCTTGCTTCGCAGCTGACCCAGTGGGACATCATGATCCTCACCGAGGAAGAAGAATCAGAGCGCCGTCAGGAAGAATTCCGGTCGCGGTCGCAGATGTTCATCGATGGTCTCGACGTTGACGACGTGCTGGCGCATTTGCTGGTGACAGAGGGCTTTTCCAGCGTTGAAGAAGTCGCTTTCGTGCCGATTGAAGATCTGCTGTCGATCGAAGGCTTCGACGAAGACATTGCCGAAGAACTGAGGAACCGGGCCAATAACTTCCTGTCCGAGGAAGAAGAGCGCCTGGCCGGATTGCGCCGTGAACTGGGCGTTGACGATGATCTGGCGGCGCTTGCCGGTCTGTCGCCGGCGATGGTCGTCACACTTGGTGAAGCGGGTGTGAAAACGCTCGACGATCTGGGCGACCTGGCAACCGACGAGCTGAACGATCCCGGCAACCGCGAAGGCGAAGGCCGTGGTATCCTCGCCGAATATGGTCTGGACGAAGATCAGGCCAACGCGATTATCATGGCGGCCCGCGCGCACTGGTTCGACGATGAAGAAGAGCCTGGTGCAGCGGAAGAGGCAGCCGACGAAGCCGCCGCAGGGGCCGAAGAAACAGCTCCCGCCGAGGAGGGCTGAGCGCACCGGCATGGCCCGCTCTGAAAAGCAGATGCCGGAACGGCGCTGCATCTATACGCGCGAAACGTCGTCGCGAGAGATGCTCGTGCGTTTTGCCGTCTCGCCTGACGGGATGGTGGTGCCGGACCTGGAAGAGAAGCTGCCCGGGCGCGGATTGTGGTTGACCGCGCGCGGCGATATAATAAGGCGGGCTTGCGCCGAGAATGCGTTCTCGAGGGCTGCCGGCCGAAATGTGACGGTACCGGCGGACCTGCCCGACCGCCTTGCCGCGCTGATGAATGGCCGCTGCCTTGACCTTATCGGGCTGGCGCGGAGATCCGGCGTGGCGGTGGCTGGGTTTGAAAAAGTCCGGGCGGCGCTTGAATCCGGCGACGTCGCGCTTCTTATCGAAGCGTCGGACGGTGCCGATGACGGGCGCGAAAAACTGGCCCGGCGGGCGATCGGGGTCGAAACGTTGTCATTATGGACGGCGGATCGGCTCGGGGTGCCATTCGGGCGTGACAGAGTCGTACATGCGACGATCTTCGCCGGCGGTCTCGCTGACCGTCTGTCGAGGGAGGCGCTGAGGTGTGCGGGGATACAAAGCGAGGGTTCCGATATCGGTACCCAACTTGAGTTGCAGGAAAGCTGACTGAAGATGACAGACCAGAACGAAAAGACGGACGGCAAGAAGAAAAAGTTGTCGCTCTCGCGGCCGGGTAAGCTCGAGCTGAACAAGACTGTCGATGCCGGCCAGGTTCGCCAAAGCTTTTCCCATGGCCGCACAAAGGCTGTCGCTGTCGAGGTGCGCCGCAAGCGGACATTTAAGCAGGCCGATGACGGCGCCATGACAGAGATCCGCGAACAGGCGCCGGTTAAAGAAGCCGCGCCCGTCGCTGAAGCACCCGTCGAACAGGCGCTCGTAAAGAAGGCCGAGGCGCCCGCCCGGACACTGACCGATCAGGAACGCGCCGCCCGGACCCGTGCTCTCGAAGGCGCACGCCAGAGTGAAACGGAAGTAGCCGAGAGCCGTGCGGAGCGCGAGGCAATGGAATCTCGCCGCAAGGATGAGGAATCCCGCCAGCGCGAGCAGGAAGAGCAACGCCGCAAGGAAGAGGAAGAACGCCGCCGTACCGAAGAGGAAGAGCGTCATCGCCTCGACGACGAGGCCGCGCGCCGTGCCGCTGAGCAGGCCGCCCGCCTGGAGACCCCCGACCCTGCCGCCGGCGATACCGCGAAGCCGAAAGCCAAGGCGAAGACCGAACTCCGTGCGCCCGTCGTAGAGGAAGAGGCCAGCCGCGACGGCAAAACGGACCCCCGCAAACCTGCGGCCCGGCGTGGCGATTCACGCCGCCGTGGCGGAAAGCTGACCATATCGCAGGCGCTGAACGACGAAGAACGTCAGCGCAGCCTGGCCTCCGTACGTCGCCAGCGGGAACGCGAAAAACGTGCCGCATCCGGGCCAAAGGAATCAAAAAAAGTGTTCCGAGAAGTAATTATTCCAGACACTATCACGGTGCAGGAACTCGCGAATCGTATGACCGAGCGCGCCGTCGACATTATCAAGGCGTTGATGAATATCGGGATCATGGCGACGATCACGGAAACGATTGATGCCGAGACCGCGGAGCTGGTCGTGACCGAATTTGGCCACACGCCCAAGCGTGTCTCCGAAGCCGATGTCGAGATCGGCCTGAAAGGCAATGCCGACGAGGACGATGCGAATCTTCAGTCGCGCCCCCCTGTCGTCACCATCATGGGTCATGTCGATCACGGCAAGACCTCGCTGCTGGATGCACTGCGGTCGACAGATGTCGTTGCAGGTGAAGCCGGTGGCATCACGCAGCATATCGGCGCCTATCAGGTCCGGATGGCGAGCGGCGACAAGATTACGTTCCTCGACACTCCCGGCCATGAGGCTTTCACGGCAATGCGATCGCGCGGCGCCAGCGCGACGGATATCGTGGTGCTGGTGGTTGCCGCCGATGACGGCATCATGCCGCAGACGGTCGAAGCAATTGATCATGCCAAGGCGGCCGGTGTGCCGATCATTGTCGCGATCAACAAGATGGACCGGCCCGACGCCAATGCGGATCGTGTGCGCAACGAATTGCTGTCGCATGAACTGGTCGTCGAAAATCTCGGCGGCGACATCCTTTCGGTAGAGGTATCGGCGCTCAAGAAAACCAATCTCGACAAGCTTGAAGAAGCGATCATCCTGCAGTCTGAAATTCTCGAGATCCAGGCGAACCCCGACCGGGACGCCGAAGGTGTGGTTATCGAAGCGAAGATCGAAACCGGGCGCGGGTCCGTTGCTACTGTGCTGGTGCAGCGCGGCACGCTGAATGTCGGCGATATCGTGGTTGCCGGCGCCGAATGGGGCAAGGTACGGGCGCTCCTCGATGACACGGGCGCGCGCGTCGATGTGGCATCGCCATCCATGCCCGTCGAAATTCTCGGCCTGAACGGCACCCCGAATGCCGGTGACGAATTAGGGGTTGTTGAGAGCGAGGCGCGGGCGCGCGAAATTACGGAATTCCGTCAGCGCCGCAATCGCGACGCCAAGGTTCAGGCCGGTGCCCGCGGCACGCTGGATCAGATATTCGATCGCATTCAGGCCGGCGAGGTCAAAGAGATCCCGGTTGTCATCAAAGGCGACGTACAGGGTTCCGTCGAGGCGATCATCCAGAGTGCACATAATCTCGGCACAGACGAAGTCTCTGTCCGTGTGCTGCATTCCGGTGTCGGCGCGATAAACGAATCCGACGTGACGCTTGCCCAGGCATCCGACGCGATGCTGGTCGGCTTCAATGTCCGTGCCAACACACAGGCGCGCCAACTTGCTGCAAGCGAAGGCGCCGATATTCGTTATTACGCGATTATCTACGACCTGGTGGACGATCTAAAATCGATGCTCAGTGGCATGTTGGCACCGCAGATTCGCGAAACATTCCTTGGCAACGCGGCGATCAAGGAGGTGTTCAACATCACCAAGGTTGGCCGGGTCGCGGGTTGCGACGTCACCGAGGGTGTGGTTCGGCGCGGCTCCAGCGTTCGCCTGCTGCGCGACGATGTCGTCATCCACGAAGGCAAGCTGTCGACGCTCAAGCGCTTCAAGGATGAAGTGCGCGAAGTCACGCAGGGCTTCGAATGCGGTATGGCATTTGAGAACTATCAGGACCTCAAGGTCGGCGACGTCATCGAATGTTTTGATGTCGAGGAAATCGCCCGGACCCTTTAGAACGCAGTTCGGTATTGGCGCCGTCACGGTGCCACAACAGGTTATTTAGCGGATTATTACGATGAAGCGCGGTGAATCGAAGTCCCGCAGCCAGCGGCAGTTGCGTATTGGTGAAGTGGTCCGGCATGTCCTGGTCCAGCTGATCGATCGTGGCGAAGCGAATGACCCCGGTCTCGATGGGGTCACGATTACAGTCACCGAAGTCCGCGTCAGTCCTGATCTGCGCAATGCAACAGCCTTTGTGATGCCGCTTGGCGGCACCGGCAGCGACGAAATCCTCGAAAGCCTGAACCGGGCGGCTCCGTTTTTTCGCCGCCGTGTTGCATCCGAGGTCGATCTTCGCCGTCTGCCGTCGCTGTCTTTCGAGATTGATGCCAGCTTCGACAATGCCGCTTACATCGATGCCCTATTGCGAAGCCCGGCTGTCGCCGCCGATGTGAACGCCCCCCAGGATGCCGCACCCGACGCTGATCCTGAAGAAGATGGGACGTAGACGCCGGGGCAACCCTGTTCATGGCTGGGTCGCAGTCGACAAGGATATCGGTCTGACCTCAACCCAGGTCGTGGGACGGGTCCGCCGAATTTTCAATGCGCAGAAAGCCGGTCATGCCGGCACGCTGGACCCTCTGGCGACCGGTGTTCTGCCGATCGCGTTGGGCGAAGCCACCAAAACCGTTCCTTACGTTATGGATGGTGCCAAAGCATATCGTTTTACCACCTGTTTCGGCGAGGCGCGGGATACCGACGACCTCGAAGGCCGCGTGATTGCGACCAGCGAGGTGCGGCCCGACGATTCAGAAATCCGGGCGGCCCTGCCGGCTTTTACCGGCACCGTGTTGCAGGTCCCGCCGGTCTATTCGGCGATCAAGATTGATGGACAGCGATCCTATAAAAAAGCGCGTGATGGCAATGGCGAATTGCCGCCCGCCAGGAATGTGGAAATCAGCCGTTTCGAGCTCGTTGATCGACCGGATCCCGATCATGCGGTGTTCGAAGTCGACTGCGGAAAAGGCACATATATCCGCAGTCTGGCTCGCGATCTTGGCGTTCGTCTCGGTACGGTTGCCTTCGTGTCCGAACTGCGCCGAACGCTGTGCGGACCATTTTCCGAAGAAGATGCGATTTCGCTGGATAAACTGGCTGAATCCATGCTATCTGCGCACCCGCAAGATACCTTGCTGCCCGTCACGACCGCGCTGGACGACATCCCGGCGCTGGCCATGACGGATACCCAGACCGACCACCTGCGTCATGGACGCGCGGTCCGGGCGCGAAGCGGCAGTACAATTTTCGTCGATGCGAACCAGTTGGACGCATTATGCGACGGAGATGTTCTGTGTGCCATGTCGGGGGATATCCCGGTTGCGCTCGCCCGTCTCGAAGGAGAGGAAATCCGGCCGGTTCGGGTGCTTAACATCGAAGGCGCCCCCATGACGGGCGCGGAAATGGAGTAAACGATGTCGATTACGCAAGAGCGCAAAGCTGAGCTCATCAAGGAATATTCCACCGGCGAATACGATACAGGCTCGCCCGAGGTTCAAGTTGCGATCCTGTCGGAGCGCATCGGCAACCTCACGGAACACCTAAAAGAACACAAAAAAGATTTCCACTCGCGTCGTGGCCTGCTGATGATGGTCGGCCAGAGACGGCGCCTGCTCGATTATCTCAAGCGCAAGGATCAATCGCGCTATGAGAAACTGATCGCAAGCCTCGGACTGCGGCGCTGATCAGAACACCGTATTCGCTTTGATATGTACACGGGCCTGCGACATCGCAGGCCGCTGTCGCATATACGCGAATACGGATAAACGGTCGCGGCCATGGGGGTCGCGCGCAAAGTCCGGCAAGGGTCGAACACCCGCCGGCCGCATGCAGGCACTTTGTCGATGCGAAACCGGCTCGACCGCGTAGGGCGGCGGGCTTAGGAAGGAATGTAAGATATGTTCACCGAACACCGTAAAGAAATTGAATGGGGCGGTCGTCCGCTCATCATTGAAACCGGCAAAATCGCCCGGCAGGCCGATGGGGCTGTGATGGT
Organism: Alphaproteobacteria bacterium UBA830; assembly: GCA_905181725.1. Lineage (GTDB taxonomy): Bacteria > Pseudomonadota > Alphaproteobacteria > MPNO01 > UBA830 > CAXBCP01. The sequence goes on along the minus strand of CAJIYX010000144.1, from coordinate 27,507 downwards.
CACCTATGGCGGCACGCAGGTGCTTTGCACCGCCGTGGCCCAGAGATCGCCGAAGCCGGGAATCGATTTTTTCCCGCTGACAATCAACTATCAGGAAAAAACATATGCCGCCGGTAAGATCCCGGGTGGCTTTTTCAAGCGCGAAGGCCGGCCGTCCGAAAAGGAAACGCTGACGTCCCGCCTTATCGACCGTCCGCTGCGGCCGCTCTTTGCCGGTAATTTCCGGAACGAAACCCAGGTTATCTGCACCGTGATGGCGCATGATCTGGAAAACGATCCGGATATAGCTGCGCTTGTCGGCTCATCCGCAGCGCTGACCATTTCGGGCATCCCGTTCATGGGCCCGATCGGCGCAGCACGCGTCGCCTATATCGATGGCGAATATGTGCTCAACCCGCTTCAGGACCAGATGGCCGATACCGATCTCGACATGATCGTGGCCGGCACCGCCAATGCCGTAAACATGGTGGAATCGGAAGCGAATGAGCTTTCCGAAGATGTCATGCTCGGCGCGGTGATGTTTGCGCATAGCGGCTTCCAGCCGGTGATCGACATGATCGTTGAGCTCGCCGAGCTCTGCGCGAAAGAGCCCTGGGATATTCCCCAGGCACCTGATGACGAAGAAGCGCTTCTTGCACGGGTCACTGCGGCGGCCGAAGCCGGTCTGCGCGATGCGTATCAGGAAACCGTTAAGCAGGCGCGTGTCGAGAAGATCGGTGCGGCCAAATCCGCGGCGATGGAATCGTTTGCTGATGATGACGACAGCATTCGGGAACGTGCCAAGGGCATGCTGAAGACGGTCGAGAAAAACATCGTCCGGAATGCGATTCTTGACACAAAGCAGCGTATCGATGGCCGTGATCTCGAAACCGTGCGGCCGATTGCTTCTGAAGTCGGTATTCTGCCGCGTGCGCATGGCTCGGCTCTGTTCACCCGGGGTGAAACCCAGGCGATCGTGACCGCGACACTGGGTACCGGTCAGGACGAGCAGATCATCGATGCGCTTGAAGGCGAATATCGCGAACACTTCCTGCTGCACTACAACTTCCCTCCCTACTCGGTCGGTGAAGCCAGCTTCCTGCGTTCTCCGGGACGTCGTGAAATTGGTCACGGAAAGCTCGCTTGGCGTGCCATTCGTGCCCTGCTGCCGAAGAAAGAGGATTTCCCCTACACGATGCGTATCGTGTCGGAAGTCACGGAGTCCAACGGCTCGTCGTCGATGGCGACGGTCTGCGGCACATCGCTTTCCCTTATGGATGCGGGTGTTCCGCTGCGTCGTCCGTGTGCAGGTATCGCCATGGGTCTGATCAAGGAAGACGAACGCTTCGCCGTTCTGTCCGACATTCTCGGCGACGAGGATCACCTTGGCGACATGGACTTCAAGGTTGCCGGTACCGAGGAAGGCATCACTGCCCTCCAGATGGATATCAAGATTACCGGTATTACCGAGGAGATCATGCAGGTTGCGCTCGGCCAGGCCAAGGGCGGCCGCCTGCACATCCTGGGTGAGATGGCGGACGCGCTGACATCGGGCCGGGAAGAAGTCAGCGACTTCGCCCCCCGGATCACGACCTTCCAGATTCCGAAGGACAAGATCCGTGAAGTCATCGGCACCGGCGGTAAGGTTATTCGCGAAATTTGCGATGAAACCGGCGCCAAGGTCGATATCGAGGACGATGGCACGATCAAGGTATCGTCGGTTGATAACGCCGCCGCCGAAGCCGCCGTCAACTGGATCAAAGGCATCGTTGCCGAGCCGGAAATCGGCGTGATCTACACCGGCAAGGTGGTCAAGGTCGTCGATTTCGGTGCATTCGTGAACTTCATGGGATCCCGCGACGGGCTGGTGCATATTTCCGAACTGGAAAATCGCCGGGTCGAAAAGGTCACCGATGTGATCAACGAAGGCGACCAGGTCAAGGTCAAGGTCCTGGCGGTCGACGATCGCGGCAAGGTTCGCCTGTCGATGAAAGTCGTCAACCAGGAAACCGGTGAAGATCTGTCCGATACGAAGGAAGAAGCAGCCAGCGAGAGCTGATCTCTAGATCGCTAAAAACGGGTTTCGGTCCCGGGCAATGAATTTAATTCACTGTCCGAGACTGGCCGTTTTGGAAACCCTTCATATAATAGTATTCATACGGCACGTGTCCGGGAGATAGATTCTGAAACCGTTGCAACCGCTTGTCATATCCGGCAAGGAGGTCGCCCCTCTTGTTGAGGGCGGCAAGGGCATCGCTGTATCAAATGGTGAAAGCTCCGGCGCATGGGCAGCGACGGGCGGCGTCGGCACGTTCTCCGCCGTGAACGCTGATTCCTTTGATGAAAACGGGAAACCGATCCCGCTGAACTATCAGGGGCGAACGCGGCGTGACCGGCATGAAGAACTTCTGGCCTACGCCATCCAGGGCGGGCTGGCACAGGCCCGTATCGCCCACGATGTCTCGGGTGGCGAAGGTCGCATCCACATGAATGTTCTGTGGGAAATGGCCGGCGCCGAACGGGTTCTGCGCGGCGTTCTCGGCGGGGCCAAGGATCTTATTCACGGAGTCACCTGCGGCGCCGGCATGCCGTATAAAATTGCCCAGATTTCGGCGGAATACGGCGTTTATTACTATCCGATCGTCTCATCCGCCCGGGCATTTCGCGCGCTGTGGAAACGGGCATATCACAAATTTCCCGAATGGCTCGGCGGCGTGGTCTATGAAGACCCGTGGCGGGCCGGCGGTCACAACGGCCTGTCGAACAGCGAAGATCCCAATGTGCCCGAAGACCCGCACCCGCGCGTTGCGGAACTGCGCAAGGTCATGAACGAGCTGGGTCTGAATACCGTGCCGATCGTGATGGCCGGCGGGGTCTGGTATATGCGCGACTGGGCGGACTGGATCGAAGATCCCGATGTGGCGCCGGTTGTTTTCCAGTTCGGGACGCGCCCGCTCCTGACCCAGGAAAGCCCGATTTCCAAGGAATGGAAGACGCGCCTGCTCACGCTTGAGGAAGGCGATATCTTTCTCAACAAATTCAGTCCGACCGGTTTCTATTCGTCGGCGGTGCGCAATCCGTTCCTGCGCGAGCTCAAGGGACGTTCGGATCGCCAGATAGCGTTTGTCGATGAAGCTGCCGGCGAACTGAACCAGGAATTCAAGATCGGCGCACGTGGCCGCCAGATTTTCGTCACCGCTGCCGACAAGGCGCGCGCCGAGAAATGGGTGTCCGACGGATATACCGACGCTCTGCGGACGCCGGATTCAACCGTGATCTTCGTTTCGGCTGAAAAGGGCAAGCAGATCCACACAGATCAAACAGACTGTATGGGCTGTTTGTCGCAGTGCCAGTTTTCCAACTGGGCACAGAACGAGGCCGGCACCACTGGCCGCCGCCCGGACCCCCGCTCGTACTGCATCCAGAAAACGCTGCAGGACATCGTCCATGGCGACCCGGTTGACGAACAGCTGATGTTCGCCGGCCACAACGCTTATAAGTTCAAGGACGACCCGTTCTATGCGAACGGATTTATTCCCACCGTTAAGGAACTGGTCGACCGGCTGCACACCGGCGCTTAACCGGCTGTCGACGGATAAAGTTTGGATCAATTCCAAACGTCTCGTTTACGCCTTGTGTTTTTTGCCTTTAAAAATTCTGTCATACGTCCTATATCTAACTGATGACTGAGAACCCCTCTCATAACAGGCCGTATTCAGGCGTGATCGCGCGTCTGAAAGGAGCAGGCCTTCGACCCACCCGGCAGCGGATTGCTCTGGCCAAACTTCTGTTCGAGGGCGAAAACCGGCATGTCACCGCGGAGGACCTGCACGGCGAAGCGCGTGCAGCCGGTGTCAGTGTCTCTCTTGCGACGATCTATAATTCCCTGCACCAGTTTACCGATGCTGGGCTCATGCGAGAGGTTGTGGTCGAGGCCGGGCGGTCCTACTTTGATACCAATACCGGCGATCATCATCACTTCTTCCATGAAGATACGGGTTCCCTCGAAGATATTCCGGGCGACCAGATCAACGTGTCTGAATTGCCGGCGGCACCTGCGGGCAAGTCTGTCCAGCGGGTTGATGTGATCGTGCGGGTCAGCGCCTGAGCTGAGCCGCGCGCAGCGCAATTCGTCGCGCCCTTCATCCCTAGAATCATTCTAAACTGTTGACGACGGGCATCTTCCAGCCTATATAACTTAGGAGCGACATTCGCTATGGATGGTGCTCGGTCCGGCAGGATACGGACCGCGGGACACAGCTTATTGTGATTCAGCAAACCGAAACGACTGACTTCATAACCAGAACAAGGAGGGTGACATGCCGTCACTTGGTGGAACAAAGACCGAGAACAACCTGAAAGACGCTTTTGCCGGCGAATCTCAGGCCAATCGCCGTTATCTCTATTTCGCACAAAAGGCCGATGTTGAAGGCTACAACGACGTTGCATCCGTTTTCCGGTCCACCGCCGAAGGTGAAACCGGTCACGCGCACGGCCATCTCGAATATCTTGAGGAAACCGGCGATCCCGCAACGGGTAAGCCCATTGGTTCGACCTCGAACAACCTCAAAGCGGCGGTTGCCGGCGAGACCCATGAATACACCGATATGTATCCGGGAATGGCCCGCGAAGCCCGTGATGAAGGTTTCGACGAGATTGCCGATTGGTTCGAGACCCTCGCCAAGGCCGAACGTTCGCATGCCGGACGTTTCCAGAAGGCGCTCGACGAACTCGACTAATTCGACCGACCACCGGCCTTTCACAGGGCCGGTGGTCACCAGCGCATCTGGGTAAAGACATGGGCAAATGCGAATGCTCTTTGCCGACCGGGAGCGCTAACTTACTGAAATTATTTACTCAAAATGAGGTCGACAGATGTCTGAAGGCAGCCTGGGTGCGCCGGAACGCCATCCAATCCCCTGGCAGGAGCCCGATTTCTACGACGAGGAAAAACTGGACGCCGAGCTGCGCCGCCAGTTTGACGTCTGTCATGGCTGTCGGCGTTGCCATAATCTGTGCGACTCGTTCCCGCTTCTCTTCGATCTCATCGATGAAGCCGAAAGCATGGAACTCGATACTGTCGATTCCAAGGGTTTCAAACCGGTCGTAGATGCCTGCACGCTGTGTGATATGTGCTTTATGACCAAATGCCCTTATGTGCCGCCGCATGAGTTCAACCTCGATGTGCCGCATCTCATGCTGCGATACCGCGCAGTGGAGCTCAAAAAGGGCGAGGTGCCGTTTGTCGCTAAACAGATTTCCAAAACCGACCGGAACGGGAAGCTTGCGGGTGCCGTCGCACCGCTTTCGAACTGGGCGACAAACACCGACAACAAGCTGACGCGCCCGGTCATGCAGGCCGTTTCGGGAATCGACGCGAAAGCCGCTCTGCCCAAATTCCACGGAAAGACGCTGATCGACCGTGCCAAAGCCACCGCCCCAGTGCGCAGCGCAGATGCGCCTGCTGCGGGTCGCAAGGCCGTGGTCTACGGTACCTGTTTCGTCAACTACAACGACCCGGCGATGGGGATGGACGCGCTCGAAGTGCTGGCGCGCAACGGCGTCAAGACCGAGGTTTTGCACCCCGCCTGTTGCGGCATGCCCAAGCTCGAACACGGCGATATTGTCGGTGTTGCGGAGGCCGCCAAACAGGTTGCCGCCGTGTTCCGGACGTGGATCGAAAAGGGCTATGACGTTGTGGCGTTAACGCCGAGTTGTTCTCTGATGCTCAAATTCGAATGGCCGCTGATCCTCCCGGATGATGAAGATATCAAGCTGCTGTCCGGCGCCACCCACGACATAAGCCAGTACGTTGTAGACATCTCCAAGAACGAGGGCCTCGCGGACGGTATGCAGCCGCTGGACGGCCCGGTGACCGTGCATCTCGCCTGCCATTCGCGCGCCCAGAATATGGGCCAGAAGGCCGCTGAATTATTGCGGCTGATCCCCGATGTGGAGGTGAACGTGATCGAGCGCTGTTCGGGTCATGGTGGGTCTTGGGGCATAATGAAAAACAATTTCGAAACCGCCATCAAGGTCGGCCGTCCGGCAGCCCGAAAAGCGCTTGAGACGGCGCCGAAATACGTGGTCTCCGAATGCCCGCTCGCGGGTCTTCACATCCTACAGGGGATGGAGCGCCTGGCCGAAAAAGAAACGCCGCCGCCGGCGGTGCCTATTCATGCGCCGCACCCGGTCCAGCTTCTTGCCCGGGCCTATAGGGATGACAGGAAATAGAATGACCACGCCAAAATCAATTACCCGCGAAGATATCCTTCCCTTTGACGATTATGCCTCGACGCGCAAGGAACGCAAAAAGGCGCTGATGGCGGTTAAGAAAGACCGCCGGATGGAAGTCGGGCCGCATGCGTCGTTCTACTTCGAAAGTTACGAGACGATGTGGAACCAGATCCACGAGATGCTCTATATTGAGCGTGGCGGTGACGCCCAGGTCCCCGACGAGCTTGCAGCTTACAATCCACTGATCCCTCAAGGGTCGGAACTGGTTGCTACGGTGATGTTTGAAATCGGCGATCCCGATCGGCGCGCCAAGGTTCTCTCATCCCTCGGTGGCGTCGAAGAGACGATTTCGATCACCGTCGACGGTGAAAAAATAATGGGTCTTGCAGAAATGGATGTCGACCGTACGACCGAGGGCGGCAAGGCTTCATCGGTCCAGTTTGTCCATTTTGCGTTCACCGGCGCCCAGGTAACGGCATTCCGGGCGGCAGATGCAGCAGTGACGGTTGGCTTCGCTCATGAGAGTTATGCGCATAGTGCCGGCATGTCGGGCGCTATCCGAGCGGCTCTTGCCCAGGACTTCGAGTAACCAAAGACTTCGGCTAATACAAAGATCTCGGTATAGAGGCCCTTGGAATCGCCTTTGACCTTCCTCAGATAGCCGGAAAGCTCGTTTCCGAGAACCGATTTAGTTGTCGCTCCGCCGCCTGACTTCACTTCGGCGCGCCAGTTCTTGTCCATCTTATCGACGTCACCCTGGGCGAGCGACGCGTGCTTCGTGTTCTGGGCGTTAATGGCGGCGATAACCACCGGGCTGGCTGCCCAACCGGCGACCTTTGATCCGGCCAGCTGTTTCATAGGCGCAACATGTTCGCCTTCGGCCGCAATCGGTTCGGCAACGAACGTGGTCAGGGCGATAGCAGTCATCGTGGTTTTGATAATTGAGAGTTTCATGGGGATTTCCTCTGTGTGCTCAACGCCAACCCCGAGAAATCCATGCACGGAGTAGCAAGACGCCGTGGGATTTACAGCTGAATTATTTAAGATTTGATAATTTGCAGAATGCGGCACCAGCGAACCAGAACACCGAACTAATCCGTCAGTTCAGTTGTTCGTTCCGGTGGACGCCCCAGATGTGGGTGCGACGCATCCAGCCGCGTTTTTTACCAATTTCGACACGGCACCACTCGCCCTCGCATTCGAGGATCCGGGCGACCACCTTTTCCATCACGCGGGCCGTCAGTGCTGCACTGGATGCAGGCTCACGCCGCAGCGGCTGGATACCGCCCTTGATGACGGCTGTTCGCTTGCCTGACAGCATCGAGCGATGCACCCAGCCCTCGGTTCCCTGCCAGTCGCGGACTTTGCGCCAGTTCTCGAACTCGGCGACGATTTCAATCGGCATATTTCGCTGAACGAAAATCCAGTCGACCGGATAGCGCACGCCCGGACCGGTCCTGAGATGAACCTTGTTGGCGCGGAGCGAGGCAAAGCGGGGCAATGACAAACCGGTGTCGGCAATAGCGACCAGGGGCGTTGCCAGAAGCATGGTGGTCGCGGCAACAAAAGCGATGGCGATCATCAGGGAGCGGCTCATGCCAGCACTATAAACCGGTGCGGTGAATTGCTCCATGTCTTTGGTGCCCGAAGTGGCCCGGATTGAAATTTAAACGTCGGGCAAAGGTGCCGGCGACATCTCTGGACAACCGCACTTGGCCCTGATACGCCAGAGATAACGAATATATACCGACATTCAGGGAGACGGGCTGAAGATGCCCCAACGGAAACCGGTCGTCATTGTTACCCGGACGCTGCCGCGTGATGTGGAAACGCGCATGATGGAGCTGTTCGGGGCGCGCCTGAATGCAAGCGATTCACCGATGACGGCTGACGAGATCGTTGCGGCGGCCGAGGGCGCGAATGTGCTGGTGCCGACGGTAACCGATCAGATCGATGCCGATCTGATTGCCCGCCTGCCCGACTCGGTCAAACTGATTGCGAATTTTGGCGTCGGTGTGAACCATGTCGATTTGGAAGCCGCCACTGCCCGAAAAATCGTGGTTACAAATACGCCGGGCGTGCTCACCGACGATACGGCCGATATGACCGCCTGTCTGCTGCTCGCCGCCCCCCGCCGCCTGGCCGAGGGTGATCGGCTCGTCCGCTCCGGTAAATGGGAAGGCTGGTCGCCAACCTTCATGATCGGCCACCGGATTTCCGGCAAACGGCTTGGCATTATCGGTATGGGCCGGATCGGTCAGGCCGTCGCCCGCCGGGTCAAGGGCTTCGGCATGACCGTCCATTATCACAACCGGCGGCGTCTCCACGAGGAGATCGAAGCCGAGCTGGAAGCTACATACTGGGAAAGCCTCGATCAGATGCTGGCCCATATGGACTTTATCTCCATCAACTGCCCGCATACCAAGGAAACCCATCACCTGCTCAACGAAGAGCGGTTGAAACTCCTCAAACCCCATGCATTCGTCGTCAACACGGCGCGGGGTGAAATAATCGATGAGGCCGCTCTGGCGCGGCTGCTGTCGGAGAACAAAATCGCTGGCGCCGGGCTCGACGTCTACGAACGCGAACCGGAGATCGAACCGGCATTGCTAAAACTCGACAACGTCGTCCTGGCGCCGCATCTCGGTTCCGCCACCCATGAGGGGCGTATCGCGATGGGCGAAAAGGTCATCGTCAATATCCGCAGCTTCGTAGATCAGCACAATCCGCGGGACCGGGTTTACGAAGTCTGAACCGAAGATTGCGCCCAGATTACGCCTCAGACGTAAAGCATTGCGCCGGTATTCGACGCATCGGATAAAAAGCTAACGGCGCTGCCCCCGGTAATCGGAATATCGTCCCGCAAATCGCCGGTGGTCAGCTTCTCGGCGCGCAGCCCCAGTTCACACACCATGAAGGTCGCATCCAGTTCCCGGCACGCGCTCAGCAGGCCTTCGAATGTTGCAAGCCCGTCCGCGGCAAAGGCTGTCTCCCGCACGTCGTCCGCCCAGCCCGCTGTGAGCGCGCGGGTTGCCGCCATGGTAAAGAAAAGTGTCACCGGTTTTCCCACGGCGAGCGCGGCACTTGCCATCACCAGCGCATAGTGGACGCGGTCATACTCGCCAGACTGGATAATCAGCGAAAGTTTGTCGGGCGATGCCATCACGCAGCGTGGGCCGACAGGTCCGTGATCGACGCCGCGTCGCCGCAGAGCGGGCAGGTCAGGTCACGGGGCAGTTTCATCTTCTGCACGTCACTCGACAATGCGTCATAAATCATCAGCCATCCGGCCATGCTGTCACCAATACCCATGATCTCCTTCAGAACCTCAATCGCCTGCAATGAGCCGACCGCACCGGCCAGCGCACCCAGAACGCCGCCCTCGGAACAACTCGGCACCAGGCCCAGCGGCGGTGCTTCGCGGTACAGACACCGGTAACAGGGCTCGCCATCTCCACGCCCTGACCGGAAGGTCGCGATCTGACCTTCAAAGCGCAGGATTGCGGCAGAGACAAGTGTTTTTCCGGCGAGGTGACAGGCGTCGTTGACCAGAAATCGGGTTGCGAAATTATCGCTGCCATCGGCGATCAGGTCGTACTCTCCAATCAGGTCGTCCACGTTCGTGGCGGTCAGGCGTACCTGATGCGGCACGAATGAAATGTCCGGATTGATGTCGCCGACCGACTGGCCGGCGCTTTCGACTTTCGCGGTGCCGATATTTCCGGTGCCGTGAATAACCTGGCGCTGCAGGTTCGACAGGTCGACCACGTCGTCATCGACCACGCCCAGTGTGCCGACCCCGGCGGCGGCAAGATACATGAGAAGAGGGGCGCCGAGACCGCCTGCCCCGATGACAAGGACACGCGCGTTAAGCAGCTTTTCCTGGCCCACACCACCCACTTCGGGCAGCACGATATGGCGCGCATAGCGCTGGATCTGGTCTTCGGTGAAATCCATGTGCGCTGCGTTTCGTCAGGTGCCGGTCGACCCGAAGCCGCCCGTGCCGCGTGCCGTTTCCGGCAGGGTATCGACCTCGGCAAAGCTGGCCTGGGTAACGGGGGCGATCACCATCTGCGCGATCCGCATGCCGCGTTCGATTTCAAACGCATCGTCGCCGAGATTGATCAGGATGACTTTCACTTCGCCGCGGTAATCGGCGTCTACGGTGCCGGGTGTGTTCAAGACTGTCACGCCGTTCTTCGCCGCGAGTCCGGACCGCGGCCGGACCTGTGCCTCATACCCCGCAGGCAGCGCGATGGCCAGGCCGGTCGGCACCATGGCACGTCCGCCCGGCGCCAGCGTTACTGGGGCGCCGATGGCTGCGGCCAGGTCCATACCGGCCGATTGCGCGGTCTCGTATGCGGGCAGCGGCAGGTCTGTGTTATGGGGTAAACGGCTAACAGCGATCTCGACCTGCGTCATTGGGCAGCCTCAGTTGTTTGGTCAAAATGACCGGCAATGCGTTCTGCCAGCCGGTCTGCGACGTCAGATTTCTGCATCTCGGGCCAATCTTCGGCGCCGGTTGCGGTAATCAGGTGGACGGTATTGGTATCACCGCCAAATGTGCCCGTCTCCGGCGAGACGTCATTTGCGATAATCCAGTCACATTCTTTGCGCGCAAGTTTTGCGGTCGCATTGTCGATCAGATTGTCGGTCTCGGCGGCAAAGCCGACCACCAAGGCAGGCCGCTGGTTCCCGGCGGCGGAAAGGGCGCGCAGGATATCCGGGTTTTCGACCATCTCTATACTGGGCGGGGCTGTGCCCTGTGCTTTCTTGATCTTGCTGTCGCCCTGCAGCGCCGGACGCCAGTCTGCGACCGCGGCGGCGCACACGGCGATATCCGCGGGCAGCGCGCCCATGCAGGCGTCATACATCTCCTGCGCGGATTCAATCTGTTGGACATCTACGCCCGCGGGAGCCGCCTCATTCGTGGGCCCGGTCACCAGAACCGTCTCCGCGCCCATTCCCGCCAGCGCTGCGGCGATAGCATGGCCCTGCTTGCCCGATGACCGGTTGGCGACATAACGCACGGGGTCGATCGCTTCCAGCGTCGGGCCGCTGGTGACGATGGCCCGGCGCCCGGCAAGCGGCGCCGATGTGGCAAAATAGGTTTCGATTTCGGCGACGATTTCCAGCGGCTCTGCCATCCGGCCCTCGCCGAACTCGCCGCAGGCCATGGCGCCTTCGGTCGGGCCGGCAAATCGAATACCGCGTGATCTGAGCGTGGCGATATTTGCCTGCGTCGCGGCATGTTCCCACATGCGGACGTTCATCGACGGCGCGACCAGGACATCCTTGTCGGTAGCAAGCAGTACGGTGGTCGCCAGGTCGTCGCCGATACCCTGCGCCATCTTGGCCATGATATTTGTTGTCGCCGGTGCGACGACCAGCAGGTCGGCATCCCGCGAAAGCTGGATGTGCCCCATTTCGGCTTCATCCGTCAACGAGAACAGATCGCCGTAAACCCGGTCTTCGCTTAGCGCCGATACGGAAAGCGGCGTGACAAACTGTGTTGCTGACTCCGTCAGAACGCAGCGCACGGCGGCACCGCGTTCGCGCAGCCGCCGGATCAGGTCGAGGCTTTTATAGGCCGCGATCCCGCCGGAAATGATCAGCAGTATACGTTTGCCGTGGAGCATTCGGGGACACCCCTTCACCGGAAAGCCGGTAACCTAATGATTTTAAAGCTTTTCGGCAACAAATTGCGTTCAGTCCAGAATCGCAATGATGACCGCGGCGGCCGCGGCGGCCATGGCCCACATACGCCAGCTCCCGCGGCGTGCCTGTGCCCCGGTCAGGGATTCCAGCGAGGCCGGGTTGACGCGAAGACCGTCGCGGGTCACGGCGCCGATCGATTCTTCCATACTGGCGATCAGTTGCGGCAGGCGTTCCAGCCGGTCGAGCAAATCTTCGGCGGCTTCGCGCATGCGTGCCTCCGGCCCCATGCTTTCGATCATCCATTCTTCAATCAGCGGGCGCGCGAGCTCCCACATATTGATGTCCGGATAGAGTTTGCGGCCGCTGCCCTCGGCAACCAGCATCGTTTTTTGCAGCAGCAACAATTGCGGTTGCGCCTGCATCTCGAATTTTTCCGCGACAGCAAATAGCTGGGCCAGAAGCCGGGCCAGCGAAATATCACTCAGCGGCAGGCCGAAAATGGGCTCGGCGATGGAACGGGCAGCCTGGGCGAATTCGTCGGCTGACTGGTTGGCCGGCACGTAACCCGCCTGTATATGAATATCGGCAACGCGCTTGTAATTGCCGGTCAGGAAGCCGTGCAGCATTTCGGCAAGATACTGGCGGGTCTGGCGATCCAGCCGGCCCATGATGCCGAAATCCACCGCATGGATGACCCCCTCGGCATCGACGAAAATATTGCCGGGATGCAGGTCGGCATGAAAAAAGCCATCCCGGAAGACCTGCAGGAAAAATGCCTGCGCAAAGTTCGCGACGATGGTTTCACGGTCGAAACCCTTAGCGTTCCTGTCTATTTTGTTCATCGGGGTAGCGTCGATCCAGGCGGTCGTCATCACGCGGCGGCCTGTGCGCAGCCAGTCGACCGCTGGCACTGAGAACGTCGGGTCGTCTTCAAAGTTCTGGCGCAGCTCATCGGCCGCCGCCGCTTCGAACCGCAGATCCATTTCGATCTCGACCGAGCGGATAATGGTCCTGACTGCGTCGACCGGGCGTAACCGGCGCATATCCGGCCGCATGTTCTGAACCCGCTGGGCCGCCCATAGCGCCAGGTCGAGGTCACGGGCAAAGGCGGCTTCTATGCCGGGCCGGAGAATTTTGACCGCGACCGCGTCGCCATCCGGTGTTTTTGCCTTATGGACCTGTGCGATGGAGGCGGCGGCGATTGCGGTGTCATCAAACGAGTCGAACAGCTCGTTGATTTTACCATTCAGCTCGGTTTCGATCGTGGCCCTTGCTGCGACCCCGCTGAACGCGGGCAGATTATCCTGTAGCGTTGTCAGGTCGTTGGCTAGGGTATCGCCCACCAGATCCGGCCGGACGGAAAGCGCCTGCCCCAGTTTAACGAAGGCGGGTCCCAGTGCCGTCATCGCCAGCGTCAGCTGTTCGCCCGGCCGCATCCGGCGGAATTCGGATTTGCGCGGCGCCAGCAGGACGATCCGCAGCAGGATCGGCACGATCTTCGGCAGGCCCGCGCGGTCGAGCGGGAACAGCGCGTCGTGGCGCGCCAATACCCGGGCGACCGTAATTATTCGGCGAAAATGGCGCAGACCGGCAAACATGGTTCAGATACGCCAGCCAGAGTGCAGCCAGACGATCCCGCCCGACATTGGTGTCTGTGTGACATTGCCGAAGCCTGCGTCGCGCATTTCGGTCGCAAGCTGTTCGGGTTCTGGAAATTTCCGGATACTTTCGGCGAGATAGGCATAGGATTCCGCATCCCCTGCAACGCGCTGGCCGAGCCACGGCAGGACCTTGAACGAATAGGTGTCGTATATCGTCTTTAACTGGGTCAGCACGGCGGGACTGAACTCCAGGCAGATAAAGTGCCCGCCCGGTTTGAGCACCCGGTGCATCTCGGCAAGGGCATCGGTCCGCCGTGTGACGTTGCGCAGGCCGAACGCGATGCTGCAGGCCTCGACGCTGGCGCGCGCGACCGGCAGGGCGGCCGCATCGCCGCAAATCCGCCCTGGTCCCCGGGCATTTCCCCGGTCTAGTGCCCTGTCCATCCCGGCGGTGAGCATTTCCCGGTTGATGTCGCAGATGATGGCGTCGCGCCCGCCGCGCTTCAGGAAACCTTCCGCGATGTCGCCGGTGCCCCCTGCAACATCCAGCAGCGTCATGTCCGACTGCGGCTTCAGGCGGTCCTGCAGGGCGGCTTTCCATACCCGGTGAAGGCCGCCGGACATCAGGTCGTTCATCAGGTCGTAGCGCCGGGCGACGGAATCGAAGACGTCCCGGACAAGGCCGGTGTGATCCGCCACGTCGACCCGCCGAAAGCCAAAATCGATTTTGCCGCTCTCCGGCGCGTCCGATCGCTGATTTGTCGATGATTCCATGTGTTTGAGGATAGCGCGCGGACGCGCTTCCGGCTACCTTCTCGATATGCCGGAACTCCCCGAAGTTGAAACCGTCCGCCGTGGCCTCGCCGAGGTCATGGAAGGCCGCCGGGTCGAGCGGGTCGAGGTTCGGCGCCACGACCTCAGAATTCCCGTACCTGAAGATTTCGATCAGCGCCTGCAGGGGCGTACTCTTGAAAAACTGGGCCGGCGGGCCAAATATCTTGTCGGCGAATTCGATGACGGTACGGTGCTGCTTGCGCATCTCGGCATGTCAGGCCGGATGATTATCGAAACACCGGATGATGCTGTGCGGGAACCCGGCGGCTTTGCCCATGATCCCGGTAACCATGGCAAGCATGAACATATTGTCTTTCATGTCGGGAACGGCACCGTCATTCGGTTTTCCGATCCGCGGCGCTTCGGCCTGATGACCCTGACCGACCGGGAAAGCTTCGCCGATCACAAGCTTATCAGCCATCTCGGACCGGAGCCCACGGGCGAGGATTTCACCGGTACCGTTCTGGCGGCACGTCTGCTCGGCAAGAAAACACCCATAAAGGCGGCATTGCTGGATCAGCGCGTGGTCGCCGGCGTCGGCAATATTTACGCGTGCGAGGCTTTATACGCGGCGGGAATTTCGCCCCGGCGACAGGCAGCGACGGTTCAGGGGCGTCGGGCCGACAGGCTGGCGAAGGCCATTCGTGACGTGCTCGGCGAGGCGATCGCGGCGGGTGGCTCATCGCTGCGCGACCATCTGGCGCCGACGGGTGAGCTGGGGTATTTCCAGCACAGTTTCAAAGTCTATGGTCGCACCGGAGAGCCGTGCACGGGATGCGACTGTGGTCAGTCGGTCCAGCGGATCGTACAATCGGGCCGATCAAGCTTTTACTGCGCCAAACGGCAACGGTAGGGCCTTATGTTCAAATTCAGTCGCAAATCTCTCATTTCATCCGCCGTAACAACCATTGCGGTGACTGTATTGGTGGTTTCGGCACTGGTAGTTGCTCCGTCGCGGCTTAGTGCCGCCGACTTCTTCCGCTCTATCGACGATCTTCCTCTGGCGCCGGGTTTGACAGAACTGGTTGAAGGGGGGGTTGAATTCGAAAGCCCTGCCGGGCGGATCGTGACGGCGGTTGCCGGCGGTGATGCCCGGCCTGAAGCCATTCGGGCGTTCTATCGTAAGGCGTTGCCGTCATTAGGCTGGTCGTCGGCACCTGGTGGGACCTATCGCCGGGATGGCGAAGTGCTGACATTGCGGCTTGAAACGAAGGGTAAGGCGGTAAAACTGAGGGTCCGGGTGGTTCCGGCCCAGCCGAAGGCGACTCAATAGCCCGGTCCTTGTGGCTGAAGCCCCGTCCGAAGGGCTGAACGGATTGTCCAAATAATCGTCTCCAGGCCCCCAGAAACCCTTGACGCCGGGCGACTTCCCTCGTAAAACCAGCGCCCGTTTCAGAGGAAGACCGATGGCTAATACATCATCCGCGAAAAAGCGGGTCCGGCGCGATGAGCGCAAGACCGCTACCAACATCAGCCGCCGCAGCCGCATCCGTACCTTTATCAAAAGGGTCGAGACGGCGATTGAGACTGGCGACAAAGACGCTGCGAATGCGGCGCTTAAATCCGCGCAGCCCGAATTGATGCGTGGCGTGACGCGCGGCGTTGTAAACAAAAACGCAGCATCGCGTAAGATTTCGCGTCTGTCGCGGCGTATCAAGGCGATCTGATTTTTCGCCTGCTCGGCGGATAGTTCTTTAGAGTCAATCGCTTCCACGACGCTCCAATGAGGCCGGCTTCCCGCCGGCCTTTTGCGTTTCCGAAAACTGCTGCAAACCCGTGCTCACGGCGGCTTTCAGGTTCTTCCACAGGGTTATGCACCGTTCTATTCTGTCAACCCTATAAATTTTCCGAATCGCAAATTTATTCGCCTGAAGGTGTTATCAAGCCGTTGCACCTGCGGTTTGTGATCGTTACAGTTAGACGACGGTTCGTCAGGGCGATCCGTAAAGATTAAGAATAAATGACGTTTTCATCGTCTTTATGCCGCAACAGGTAAATCGAATTTAAATGTTTAATCGTCGATTTTGCTGGAATGTAAGTCATGGGAAAAGCAGCTGAAGTAATCGCCGATGTGCGTCGCGTGCGTCGTAAAAGGGGGGGGCAATCAATGAGCCAATCATCTGGATCTGGAGTAACCGCTGCCGGGCAGGCAAGCAGCGCGGGTTACGCCGGGGATGTTGACGTCACGGAAGCATGGGAAGGGGTAAAGAATAACCCCGGTGCCGTGCTGGTCGACGTACGCACGAAAGCAGAATGGAACTTTGTCGGAATTCCCGACCTCTCGGAGGCCGGCAAGGAGCCGGTTCTGGTCGAATGGCAGGAATTCCCGACGATGGACGTCAACGCTTCATTCGTCGATGCGGTCGCCGCAGCTTCACCTGACAAATCTCAGCCCATTTATTTCCTGTGCCGGTCCGGCGTGCGGTCGATGTCCGCCGCAATGGCGTTGACCCAGGCGGGCTATGCCGTATGCTTTAATATCAGCGAGGGCTTTGAAGGCCCGCACGATCAGAACCGTCATCGCGGATTGGCGGCCGGCTGGAAGGCTAGTGGCCTTCCCTGGGTTCAGGGGTAAGCACATGACTGAGAACGGGTTGACTCAGGATATCAATGCGCGTTGGACGCGTGTCCGAGGCGTCCTGCGGGCTGCAGTTGGCGATTCCGCTTATAAAAGCTGGCTGAAACCGCTGAATCTCGTCGAATATTCCGACGGCGTCGTGAAATTGTCCGTCCCCACGCGTTTTATGCGCGATTGGGTGGCAAACCACTACGGTGAGCGTATTTCGGCGCTCTGGTCGGATGGGAATTCGCCGGTGTCGCATGTCGACATCTTTGTTCTGGCCGACAAGGAAGATGTCCGTGCGGCGGCTGCAGCCAGGTCGGCATCGGAGACGACCGTGCGGGCGACCGAAGGTGCGCGGGTCTCGCCCGAGCGCGCCGAGGATGACGTCAGCGCGTCGCTGGACCCCCGGTTCAAGTTCGATAATTTTGTTGTCGGCAAACCGAACGAGCTTGCCTATGCAGCGGCGCGCCGGGTCGCGGACTCGCCGACGGCCACGTACAACCCGTTGTTTCTCTATGGCGGTGTGGGGCTTGGCAAAACCCATCTGATGCATGCCATTGCCTGGCACATCCGTGAGCACCAGCCAGACCGCAAGGTGGTTTATCTTTCGGCCGAAAAGTTCATGTACCACTTTATCCGGGCGCTGCGGTTCCAGGACACAATGGCGTTCAAGGAGCGGTTCCGATCGGTTGACGTGCTGATGATTGACGACGTTCAGTTCATCAACGGCAAGGAATCCACCCAGGAAGAGTTCTTCCACACCTTCAATGACCTGGTGGACAATAATCGCCAGGTCGTCGTGTCGGCGGACAAGTCACCGTCCGACCTTGAGGGCATGGAGGAGCGCTTGCGCTCGCGCCTCGGCTGGGGTCTGGTGGCGGATATTCATGCAACCTCGTATGAGCTGCGTCTCGGCATCCTGCATGCCAAGAAAGACGCGCTCGAGGCAGTCGTTCCGGACAAGGTGCTGGAATTCCTCGCGCACAAGATCACGTCGAGCGTGCGGGAACTCGAAGGCGCACTGAACCGCGTCTCCGCGCATTCCTCGCTGATTGGCCGCGAGATCACGCTGGAAAGCTGCCAAGAGGTACTGCACGACCTGCTGCGTGCCAGCGATCGGCGGGTCACGATCGAGGAAATCCAGAAGCGCGTCGCGGAACATTTCAATATCCGTATGGCCGACATGCATTCCGCGCGCCGGTCGCGTGCCGTCGCGCGCCCTCGCCAGGTCGCCATGTACCTGTCCAAGCAGCTTACCTCCCGGTCGCTGCCGGAAATCGGCCGGAAGTTCGGCGGGCGGGATCATACGACCGTTATGCATGCGGTGAAGAAGATCGAAGAACTGCGGACGGCGGACATGAATTTCGCCGAAGACGTGGATCTGCTGCGACGCATGCTGGAAGGCTGATAGCGGGTTCAGCGCCAGTCCGGTGCCGTCAGCCCTGAATTTCCGCCGTAAATCGCCCGATTGGGCTCAAACTTCCCCCGCCTGATTCGTGTGATCGGGCGGGGGAAGTTTTGTGTGCTGTAACCCCCTGATAACACTGGTCTTTTGAAGGTGCCCCGCAGCCTCTTGAATCTGTGACTTCTCTTGGGATTTCAATGGCTTGTGGTATAATTTGTATCTTTCAAAGGCTTCGTGGTCATAATGCGTGCGCCCCGCGGGTGTGACGTTTGGCAACAAGCCGTTCCGATGGCCCTAACAGCGTGAAAGCCCACACAAAGCCATGCAATTTACCATCGAGCGCAGCACACTCCTCCGGTCCCTCACTCATGTGCAGGGCGTCGTTGAACGACGCACGACCATCCCGATCCTGTCAAACGTTCTGCTTCAGGCCAGTGGCGGCAAGCTTGGCCTGACCGCGACCGACATGGACCTTGCTATTATCGAAGGCACCCCGGCAGAGGTCACACAGGACGGATCGACCACGGTTCCCGCACACACGCTCTATGACATCGTCCGCAAACTGCCCGAGGGTTCGCAGGTCGAAATCGGCTCCGGCGGGGAACAGGGCCAGCTGGAAATCAAGTCAGGTCGCTCCAAGCTCAGCCTGACGACGCTGCCGAGCGAAGATTTTCCGGTAATGTCGGACGGTGATCTACCGCACCGGTTCACCATCTCGGCTGAGTTGCTGCGCCGTCTGATTGATCGGACACGCTTTGCGATGTCGACCGAGGAAACCCGCTATTACCTGAACGGGCTTTATTTTCATGCCGCTCAAACCGACGGCTCGCCGGTGCTGCGGATCGTCGCGACGGACGGCCACCGTCTCGCCCGCGTCGAGGTTGCTCTGCCGGAAGGCGCCGCGGGCATGCCCGGAGTTATCGTGCCGCGCAAGGCGGTTGCCGAAATCCGCAAGCTCATCGACGAGGTTGAAGATGATGTCGAAATTGCTCTGTCGGAAACCAAGATCCGGTTCGCGTTTGGAGAGGCCGTTCTGACATCGAAGCTTATCGACGGAACTTTCCCCGATTACGACCGCGTCATTCCGTTCGGCAATGACAAGACGCTCGAAGTGAAACGGAACGAATTCGTAAAAGCGGTGGATCTGGTCTCGACAATCTCGACCGAGAAATCTCGGGCGATCAAGCTGTCCCTCGAAGACGGCAGCCTGGTACTGACCGCGACCAGTCCCGAAGCGGGCAGCGCCCGCGAAGAGCTGGACGTCGATTACAATGACGGTTCGCTGGAAATCGGCTTCAATTCAAAGTATCTGCTCGATATCACCCAGCAGATTGAGGGCGATGAAGCGAAATTCATGCTCTCAGACGGCGCATCGCCCACCCTGGTTCAGGATATGGGCGACACCAGTGCATTATACGTCCTGATGCCGATGCGCGTCTGACGCGGCCGGACCGGTTGTTGCATAGCGCCCTGGCAAATTCTCCCGAATACACCGCTTCGTCCGAACGCAGCGCAGTGGTCAGGCTTTCGCTGACGGATTTTCGCAGCTATGCGTCGCTCCGGCTGGAATGCGATATCCGGCCCACGGTGCTGACCGGGCCAAACGGCGCAGGCAAAACCAATTTACTCGAGGCTATTTCATTTCTGCTGCCGGGCAGGGGCCTGCGTCGCTCCCGATTGACCGATGTCACCCGCAGCGACGCAGGCGATGTCTTGCCCGGCGAATTGCGATGGGCCGTCGCTGCCACGCTTGATACCGCGACGGGGCCAACTGAAATAGGCACAGGCTTCGAAGCCACGGACGGGGGTGAAGACGGCGGCCGCCGTGTGTCGCGAATGAACGGTGTGCCCGCGCGCAGCCAGTCGGCGCTCGGTGAAGTATTTGCCGCCGTCTGGTTGGTGCCTGAAATGGACCGGCTGTTCATGGAAGGCACGTCAGCGCGCCGACGGTTTCTCGATCGCCTGGTTGCCGCCTTTGATGCGGCACATACTACCCGCCTGAACGACTACGAGCAGGCGATGCGCGAGCGTACGCGTTTACTGCGGGACGATAAAACGGGCCTTCGTCCTGCCGATACCGGCTGGGTTGCGGTGCTTGAAAAACGGATGGCCGAAAGCGGCGTTGCGCTTGCGGCGGCCCGGCGTGCTTTCGTCCAGCGGCTGGCAGCGGCCTGCGAACTGGGCGTCGGCCCGTTTCCCGCAGCCGCCGTGTCACTGGTCGGCGATGCCGAGCAATGGCTCGACAGCCGATCGGCGCTTGAAGCCGAAGATCTGTTTCGTGACGCGCTGGCCGCATCCCGCGCGGCGGACAGCGAAGCGGGCCGGGCGCTCAGCGGGCCGCACCGGTCGGATATCGAAGTGGTGCATTTGCAGAAAAACCGGCCGGCAGCCGGGTGTTCGACCGGCGAACAGAAAGCGCTGCTGATCAGCATCGTGCTCGCGCATGCACGCCTGGTATCGCTGGACCGTGGGGCGGCGCCTTTGTTGCTGATGGACGAGATCGCAGCCCACCTGGACAGCGACCGGCGGGCGGCTTTATTCGACGAGATTTGCGCGATCGGCGCACAGGCCTGGATGACAGGCACCGACCAGGAACTTTTTGAAGCATTCGGCGACCGGGCACAGTTTTTCCGCGTCGATAGCGCCACCGTACGCAGGGTTTGAAGACAATATGACGGCACCAGCAGATACGCCTCCGACAGAGGTCAATGAAGCCGATTATGGCGCGGGATCGATCCAGGTTCTGAGGGGCCTCGAAGCAGTCCGGAAACGGCCGGGTATGTATATCGGCGACACCGATGACGGCTCGGGGTTGCATCACATGGTGTACGAAGTTGTCGATAACGGGATCGATGAAGCGCTTGCTGGCCATTGTAGCGAAGTCACCGTGACGCTGAACGGTGACGGGTCCGTGACGGTGACCGATGACGGCCGCGGTATACCGGTTGAAATTCACGAAGAAGAAGGCGTGTCGGCGGCCGAGGTCATCATGACCCAGCTTCATGCCGGCGGTAAATTCGACCAGAATTCCTACAAGGTCTCAGGCGGCCTGCATGGCGTGGGTGTGTCGGTCGTGAATGCGCTGTCAGAACGGCTGGAACTGCGGATCTGGCGAGAGGGCAAGGAACACGTCATTCGATTCAGCCATGGCGAAGTAGACGGCCCGCTCGAAATCGTCGGTGATTCCAACGGCAAAAAGGGTACCGCCGTTACGTTCCTGCCGTCGACCGAAACCTTTACGATGATCGACTTCAATATCGCGACGCTGGAGCACCGTCTGCGCGAACTGGCATTCTTGAATTCGGGCGTGCGTCTGGTGCTGACCGATGCGCGGGGGGTCGAGCCGATCGAGACGATCCTCGAATACGAAGGCGGTATCGAGGCGTTCGTCAAACATCTGGACCGCAGCAAGACGTCGATCATTGAAACCCCCATCGTCATAGCTGGTGAACATGAAGGGCTTAGCGTTGATGTGGCGCTTGAATGGTCGGACAGCTACCACGAAACGATGCTGTGTTTCACCAACACCATTCCGCAGTCCGATGGCGGCACGCACCTGGCCGGCTTTCGCGCTGCCCTCACCCGCACCGTCAACGGCTACGCCAATGACAGCGGGATCGCCAAAAAGGCAAAGATAGCTCTGTCGGGCGACGATGCGCGAGAGGGGCTCACCTGTGTGCTCTCGGTCAAGGTGCCGGATCCGAAGTTCTCGTCCCAGACCAAGGATAAACTGGTCTCATCCGAGGTACGGCCGGTCGTCGAGAGTATCGTCACCGAAAAACTCGGACAGTGGTTCGAAGAACATCCGAATGAGGCAAAGAAGGTTGTCGGTAAGGTTATTGAGGCCGCCGTCGCCCGCGAAGCCGCACGTAAGGCGCGCGATCTGACGCGGCGCAAGGGCGCACTGGATATTTCGTCCCTGCCCGGCAAGCTTGCCGATTGCCAGGAACGGGATCCGTCAAAATCCGAACTGTTCATCGTCGAGGGCGATTCTGCCGGCGGGTCCGCCAAGCAGGCGCGCAATCGTAAAAACCAGGCGGTCCTGCCACTGCGCGGTAAAATCCTGAACGTTGAGCGCGCACGGTTTGACAGAGTGCTCGGATCTGCCGAGCTTGGCACGCTGATCACGGCCCTCGGGGCAGGGATCGGTGCCGAAGATTTCAATATTGAAAAGACGCGGTATCACAAGATCATCATCATGACGGATGCCGATGTCGATGGCAGCCACATCCGGACCCTTCTTCTGACTTTTTTCTATCGTCAGATGCCGGAGATCATCGAACGCGGTTATCTCTACATCGCCCAGCCTCCGCTCTACCGCGCCAAGAAGGGCGAAAGCGAGCAGTACCTCAAAGACGATCCGGAGATGGAAGAATACCTGATCCGGGCCGGGCTGCGCGATGCCGTTCTATCTATCAGTGATGGCGCCCAGATTGCCGGTGAGGATCTTTACGACCGGGTCAAACAGGCACAGCGGGCAAAGCGCCTGCTGGAGCCGATGTCGTCAAAGCTGACCAACCCGGAGGTTGCCGAACAGGCAGCGGTGCTGGGGGCGTTCAACCAGATACTTCTGGATTCCCCGGAACAGTCGCAGCTTGTCGCCGATGCACTGGCCCGCCGCCTCGACGGCCTTGCGGAGCCGGCAGACCGCGGTTGGGCTGCGGAAATTCTTGAGAGCGGGGACATCGCCTTTACCCGCACACGGCGTGGCGTCACCGAACGCCAGGTGATCGACGGCCCTATGCTGCGGTCGAGCGAAGCGCGGCGGCTCGATGAAATCGCGTCGGAACTGCAGACACTCTACGCGCGGCCTGCCACCCTGATCGCCAAGGATTTAGAGAAACGCATCACGGGACCGGTTGAGATGTTCGATACGGTTCTGGCGCTCGGCCGGAAGGGCGTCAGCGTTCAGCGATACAAAGGACTGGGCGAGATGAACCCCGAACAGCTCTGGGAGACGACGCTCGATCCTGAAGTACGGACCCTGCTGAGGGTCACTATTGACCATGCCGATTCCGCCGAGGAAGTGTTTTCAACCCTGATGGGCGACGTCGTCGAACCGCGGCGTGATTTCATCCAGAATAACGCGCTCAAGGTCGTCAATCTCGACGTCTGAATGTCAGTGCCCCGGGTTTTGGGCGCGATCGGCAATCCGGTCGAAGCTTGTTCCGAAGGCGGCACAGATCGCAACATCCTTAAGCTCGGGGGCGAGATGACGGTAAAACTTCCGCGCCGCTTTGTTTCGTTTCAGTACGGACCAGAAAAGCCAGCGTCCGCCCTGGTCGCGCGTGTAGCCGGAAATGCCCGTCATCAGCGCCGTCCCGACACCGCCACGCCGGCATTTCTCGTCGACATACAGATCGGCGAGATAAATGCCGCGGGTCGCACTGTCGGTGTCGTAGCCCCAATAATAAACGGCGTAGCCCGCCGGAATGCCGTCGCATTCCGCGACCAGCGTGTGAAACGCGGGCGGATTGGCAAACCCGTCCCGCAGGAATACTTCCGCCGAAAAGCGCGATACACGCCCGCCATCCGAAACGCTCAGCGCCCGCGCCATGCGCGCAATCGCGTCGGCATCTTCGCGTCGGGCGAGCCGCACGGTGATCGGTGGCTTCTCGCCAGTACTGATGTCGGACTTGCTGTCGGGCATGTCGCCTTGATGTCGCCACATTGGTGAAGTGGATTGATGTATTTCCTAATCTACAACATATAGCGACATGGCCGAGCGAAAACCGACCAAATCCAAATCATTGCCGAAAGGCGCTGCCAAGAAACCGGTGAAGAAGACCACCGGCACCACGGCAGGAAAGGCCGCACTTAAAGCCGTCCGGCGCAGCGCTGTGTCGTCCGCCGGACGGGGCGGCGAAGGCAGTGGCCCGAAAAAGACCGGTTCCCGCAAACCAGCAACGCGTAACGGATCGAAACCACGCAAAAAGACCGAAAGGTCGCGACGATCCCGCTTCTTTTTGGGAACCCTGAAATGGTCGGTTATCGCCGGAATCTGGGGGGCGGTCGCCCTCAGTGTCGTGGTCGCGTGGTATGCATATGATCTCCCGGATATCAACAAGCTCGACGTACCGGCCCGTAAAGCTAGCGTCACGTTGACGGATGCCGACGGCCGCGAAATCACAACCTATGGCGATATCTATGGCGACCCTCTGCGCCTCGCTGACGTACCGCCATATCTGGTGCAGGCTATCGTGGCGACAGAAGACCGGCGCTTTTTTGGCCATCTCGGGTTCGATCCCGTCGCTCTGGTGCGCGCCGTCGTTGCCAATGTCCGGGCCGGACGCGTTCGCCAGGGCGGAAGCACGCTCACCCAGCAGCTTGCCAAGAACGTCTTTCTGAAGCCTGACAGAACGCTCAGGCGCAAGGTGCAGGAACTGCTTCTTGCTTTCTGGCTCGAGGCGAATTTCACTAAGGAACAGATTTTCACGCTGTACATCAATCGGGTTTACCTGGGCTCGGGTACCTTTGGCGTCGATGCGGCGGCGCGGCGCTATTTTGGCAAATCGGCCCGCAACGTTTCCCTGCATGAAGCGGCGGTGCTGGCCGGGTTGCTCAAAGCGCCCTCCCGATACTCACCACTGCGCAGCCGAAAGGCGGCGGAGGACCGCGCCCGTGTCGTCCTTGGCACGATGGTCGCCGCCGGGTTTCTCGACCCACCGACCGCGAAGCGCGCGGCGGCTCAGCGATTACGCCTCGCCGCCGGCACGAAGCGGAGCAATGCGGCGCGGTATTTCACGGACTGGGCGCTTGAGCGGGTCGCCGGCTTTGCCGGGCGTCGCGGCATTGATCTCATCGTCCGCACCACGATGGATGCGCGTCTCCAGCGGCTGGCTGAACAACGCCTACGGGCGACACTTGCCAAGAACGGTAAAGCGCGGCGCGTCAGCCAGGCGGCCCTGGTGTCGATGTCGCCGGACGGCGCTGTGCGCGCGCTGGTGGGCGGGCGGGATTATGGGACCAGTCAGTACAACCGGGCTTTCCAGGCGCAGCGCCAGCCGGGCTCGGCCTTCAAATTGTTCGTCTATCTGGCGGCGATGGAAAACGGACTGACCCCGGATGACCAGTTCATCGATGGGCCGCTTCGGATCGGTAAATGGAAACCGCGGAACTACGGCGGGACTTTCCTTGGCAGCGTTACCATGCGCGAAGCTGCAGCGCGCTCGATCAATACCGTGGCGGTTCAGGTGTCGGAACGGGTCGGCCGCGGCAAGGTCATCGATGCGGCACGTCGTCTTGGTATTACATCGCCGCTGAAATCGCATCCTAGTCTGGCACTTGGCGCGAGCGAGGTGTCGCTCGTCGAACTGACCGCGGCCTACGGCGTGATTGCCAATGGCGGGGTCGCGGTCTGGCCGCATGGCATTTCCGAAATTCGCGAACGGGGCGGGCGGGTTCTTTATCGCCGGACCGATGGCGCCGCCGCACAGGTGGTTGATCCGGTGGCGGTACAGCGGGTCAATGACCTGTTGCGGGCCGTTGTCAGCTGGGGATCGGGCAAGGCAGCCAATCTGAACCGTCCGGCGGCGGGCAAAACCGGCACCAGCCAGGATTTCCGCGATGCTTGGTTTGTCGGCTATACCGGCGAGCTAGTGACCGGTGTTTGGATGGGAAATGACGATAATTCGTCGATGAAACGGGTTACCGGCGGCAGTCTGCCAGCCCGCCTGTGGCGCGATTTTATGATTCCAGCACTCGATGGTGTGGCCGCCAGACCGCTTGCCCCGATCGTTCAGGTGCCGTCGCCGTCAGGTGCCGGCGACAAGGCAGATCGGGCATCCCCGGTTCCGTGGTGGCGGCGGGGAGGCTCCTCCGAGACGACGGACCAGGAATATAACAAGGGCGACTAAAGCCCGCCGGTGCATGTGCCGCCAGCCATCCAACCGGTCAGGCCGCGGGTTGTGTAATACTGCGCGGGTTTCGCACAACCAGCATATAAAAGCTTAACAGCAGGACCGGCCCCATACCGAACACCGCCCAGGCCATGGGCATCATGGACCCGTCCAACATCCGTGCTGTTACTGTGCCGATGACCGCTGCGGTCGACATCTGCAGGCAGCTCAGCATCGATGAAGCCGCGCCTGCCATTTTTGGATAGGGCGAGATCCCGCCTGCCTGTCCGCTCGGGAAAACGAAACCAGTGCCGAGGGCAAACCCAGCAAACGGCAGAATCACGGTCCAGATGTTGAAGTAGCCGAGCATCGGCAGGATGACGCCGATCTCGCCAAAAATCGTCATGATCAAGCCGCCATAGACGATCATCCGATTAATCCCGACCCGGCGGGTAATCTGGCTCGCCACCAGGGTTCCGACGCCGTAAGCGCTGACCGTTACCGCGTAAAGCGCGCCGAACACATCGGGGGAAACCTGCAGCAAGCCGATCAGGATATAGGCGCTGCAGGACGTAAAAGCGAAGATGCCGCCGTAACAGATTGTATTGCACAGCACGTAGCATATAGAGCCGGGTTGATAATAGGGTCGCGTAATTGCCAATCCTCCGGGCGGGGCGGGTCGCGTCTCGGTTGAGGTTGGTGTTTGTCTCCCGCAGCAGGAAGACGATCGTGAGCAGCATCAGGCAGCCGAATGCAGCAAGAAAAATAAACACGCTGCGCCAGACTGCCGTAATTTCGATGACCCCGCCGAATATCGGCCCGACAATCGGGCCAAGCGCCAGCGCGGTGCCGACATAGGCATAAACCTGCGCCATTTTATCGGACGCGAAACTGTCGCGCACGATCGCGCGGCCCACCGACAGCGTCGCACTCGCGCCGAGTGCCTGAACCAGGCGGGCCGCGCACAGGCTGCACAGATCCGGCGCAAAAGCACACAGAACCGACGCGACGATGAACAATGCCAGCGACATCGTGAGGACCGGCTTGCGGCCGAACCGGTCGGACATCGGGCCAACAAAAAGCTGACCCGCGGCAAACCCGACCATAAAGATGCTGAGGATCGCCTGCGCGTCGCCAAATCCGATTCGAAGGTCCGTGGCCAGCGCCGGCAGGGACGGCACCATGATGTTGTTGGTAAACGGCCCAAGCATAATGAGGGCGGAGACAAGCAGAATCAGAACAGGGCGGGACATTTACACGCATCATGCAATGGTTGTGATCGCGAACCAAATGATGATTCGTGGTTTTATCGAAAATCTTGTTCCACGTTTTTCCACATCCGCTCGGCACACCTGCTCCCACCAAGGCACTTGTCTTGCAGCGACGGCCTAC
>CAJIYX010000143.1 GCA_905181725.1 Alphaproteobacteria bacterium UBA830 | reverse complement strand
CCTGGCAGGGTTGGTGCGCGAAATTGAAGACAGGCACCGCATCACCGTGTCGATCGGGTTGAGCCACAACAAATTCCTCGCGAAACTCTCGTCAGGTCTCAACAAACCGCGGGGCTTCACCGTTATCGGCCGCGCCGAGACCGTCGCGTTCCTGAGCAAACAGCCGGTTTCGCGCATCTGGGGCGTCGGCAAAGTATTCCAGCGCAAGCTCGAACGCGACGGCATCACGATGATCGGCCAACTTCAGCAAATGAGCGCAGAGGACCTGACGCGGCGCTATGGCGAGATTGGCGGCCGAATGGCCCGCCTCGCCCATGGCCGTGACACACGCAAGGTCGTGCCGGGCTCTGGCCGCAAAAGCCTGTCGAGCGAGACAACCTTTGCGGATGACATTTCCGACCCCAAACGTCTTAGCCGGATTCTGTGGCGCCAGGCGGAAAAGGTGTCCGCCGGGATCAAGAAAGAAGGTATCGGCGGGCGAACCGTCACGCTCAAACTGAAGACAGCGCGGTTTGCCATCCGCACGCGATCGCGGACGCTCCCGCATCCGACACAGCTCGCCGATGCGATTTATGCGGCCACCGTACCGCTGCTGTTAAAGGAAGCGGACGGCACCGCGTTCAGGCTGTTAGGGGTCGGTCTGGCGGATTTTGCGCCGCAGGAGGACTGCGACCCGATCGATCTCGCCGATCCGGATTTGCAGCGCCGCAAGAAGATCGAGGGCGCTGTCGATGATTTGCGCGCTCGATTTGGAAGCGACGCGATCGGTAAAGGCCGGATGCTCGAAAGCTGAGCCGCCAGAAACCTGAATCTTCATTAAGTGTTCGCGAAACCCGCGTCAATCTGGGTCAACCGGCCGGGCAGATACTCGATATTGTCGTCGCCCATCGCTGAATCCGGGTATTCAAAATTCGTTATAATCCGTTAGATCATCCGGCGCCGGAACCGCTCCTGATCGTCTTCACCGCCATCATCATCGGTATCTTCGGCAACTTCGATCGCAACCTTGAAGGCTGGCGGCAACGGCTTGGGTAGGGCGGCATTGTCCAGAAGAGATGCAATCTGGCTCCCGTCGCCGCCATGGATCATTTCACGCGTATTCGACAGCGGTGTCCGCACGCGAACAGCGACGCTTCCTTCGAAAAAAATCCCTGTCGCCCATGCACATAGCACGCAGCATGATGGTCGGTGTCAAACGGTTGTTCTGGTATAGATGTATGATCCGGCGCTGTGAATCCTCACTATGATTATTCCGGCTCAGAAGACCAAGCGTGGCCTTTTAGCGCGACTGCAATATCAAAGCCCTCACACCGTCGCTCGGCAGTGGATGCCGGGCAATGAGTTCCTGCTGATGCTTGTCGGAGACCATGTTGACCAAACGTTCCGAGACTTCCATCCGCAGTGCAGATCGCCCGACCATCGAGGATTTCACATGGTCGCTATCGGCAAAACCGTCCAGAACCCGCTGCATCGAGCCGGTTGATATCTCGGCGCCGTCATTGGTAACCAGCGTCCCCACCACGGCTTCGTTTCTGATATCTATCAGGGCACCGGAAACATCGGGCGAAATACTTGGCCGCGAGGCGATTGCCTTCCGCTTTTCCGCTCCATGGCTTTTCACGATCTCAATCAGATCGGTGTCAATGAGAACGGTTGGAAACTTCAATATCGGATCAGATACCGAAGCAACATCGACTGCCAGGGTGCGCGCGATGTCGTGCGGCAGAAACGGTCATTCCTTGAGATTGGCCGCAAGTGCGCCCCGCACGCGTTCCTCAACATCCTTGCACATCAATGAAAAGATTTCCGCGGCGAGCTTTTTTTCTTGCTCGCCAAAATCTGCCGCAGCATCGTAACGCGTCGCAATTTTGGCAACTGCATCGGCTTGCGCATCTACGAACGGATCTGTCAGGAGACGGTCAACGTCCGATTTGGAAAGTTTGCTTGTCATGCCGCTGTGATCTTTCAGGCAATAACCCGGATGGTCTTAAAGTACCGCGAAGCGCTAATTCTGAGATAAACTCGTTAACGTCAGCTTAAGTAGCCGCCTTCATATTCTGGTCGAAATACCTGCCACGATTGGGCGGAACGTGCAGGACAAACCGCACGGGAACGTGAATTGACCGGACGCGTATGAAGCCCGAGCCTGCGTCATTGTGTAACTTGACCCTAGGAGGGGTCAGGGGCTACTTCAGGGTAAGAATTACCGTGCAGCAGACCGGATAGGAATTATGAAAAAGACACTTTCACTCATCGCGACCATCTCAGTTCTGGCTTTTTCTACAATCGGTTACGCAAATGCGGGAGATGCTGCCAAGGGCAAAAAAGTCTTCAACAAATGCAAGGCCTGTCACACGATTGTGGCCGGCAAGCACCGGATCGGCCCCAGCCTGGCAGGCGTTTTCGGTCGCACGGCAGGTACAGCCAAAAAATATAAATTCTCCAAAGCCATGAAGAAGGCGGGAAAAGGCGGACTGGTCTGGGACGTCGCAACGATGTCCGAATATATGGTGAAACCGCGGAAGTACATCAAAGGCACCAAGATGACCTTTGCCGGCCTCAAAAAGAAGAAAGACATCGATAACCTGATGGCGTTCCTCAAAGAAGCCACGAAATAGGGTTTCAGCTCTTCGCGGCCAACGCGGCCTGAACAGCTGCCATCTGGTCATCTATGGAGATATCGAGGGCCGCGGTGATCTCCAGCTCGCGGTCCTCAAAGGCGTTTTGGTCGGGTTTTCTACCCCCCCATTCCTTCATGCGCTCGTCCCGCGCACGTATCAGCGCCACGGCCTGCGGGTGAAAAAGCTGCAGTATCACCGAAATCCAACGGATGACCGGCCAGGAAGGGAGGGCGTGATCGATATCGAAGCGCTCGATCAGCGCGCATACATCATCCACCCCGTACCAGGTCTCGCCGGTCACCCAGCGATTTGTTGACAACAGGCAGATCGGCAGACCCTACGGATCCATTGATACATTGATCAGTCGGGTCATATCGTCATTGCGCCCCGCCGGCTTTTCATAATCCGGCAGGGCCGCGGGGCGAACGCTGTCCGGCATGCCATTGGCCCGCATAGACGTGTGGAAATGGCCATGTTCGCCACCACGTAGCTCCTGCGGATGGGCGTGATAGTAGAATTGAGCATGGGTTGCATGATCATAGACATCGCCTTCGGGATAATGGTCCCACTCATAAAATCCCTCTGCGCCGCTCACCAGTTCTCCGACGATGTTGTCACCCATCTTCGAAAGCACACGAATACAGTCGATGGCCTCGGCGCCAACGGCAAGCATGAATTCGAGCCGTGATTTCGGCAGTTTGTCGAAATCGACTGTGATTTCTGGATAGCTATGAGGATTGCGCGGCACGTCGGCCTCCCTTTAAGGGTCTCTCTGCGTAGCCCTTAAGATAAGCTCTGCGCGGAGAAGTGCGAGCCCGGATGGATAAAATCACCTTGAGGGGGATGATGTGTCCGTAACAATGCCCGTGCCCGGCAACACCAGGCGAAATCCGACCAGGATTTGCTTCAGACTGTCGGGCCGGCTATGCCGTGCAGAAGCGCGGCAGATGCCGCAGCCCTTGTCGTCCCAGGAACCACCCTTCACGAACGACGTTCCACGCCGGGCCCCGGTCGCGGTCCATTGAAACACCTGGCCCGCCATATCGAGAACGCCATACGCGCTGGCACCCGCCGGATACCGTCCCACGGGCGGCGTGTCGAACGGCCCGGCATCATGGCTGTTAATCGAATTCGTTCCCCCAGGGGAACCGGCGGCCGTCAGTGCCGCGGGCCGCTTTCTCCCATTCGTTTTCGGTCGGCAAGCGCCAGGTTTTGCCGGTCCGGCGCGACAGCCAGCCCGCATATGCGATAGCGTCCATCTTCGACACCAGCACGACGGGGTGCGCCTCACGGCCGCCCCCGATGCGACCGCCGGTCCATGCATGTCGGCGCGTTCGCGGCCATGGATGGACCAGCCCGTAAGATTTCCAGGTCGCCCGGTCGACATCCGGCGCAGGGCGACCCGTCGCCGCGACGAAGGCGGAATACTGTGCGTTGGCAATCAGTGTTAGCGTAATGCAATAGGCCGGAAGATGCCGTTTTTCGCTGGGATGTTCTCCGAGATACCAGCGCCCCTTGCGGGTAACGGAATGGCCATAGGCACGCTCAGCCGCATTCGCGCTGGTCGGGATGAGAGCCCCGAATATAAGACCCCGCCGGTATATGCACCGTAACGGGCGTTTTGGCGGCCGGTATTTCCGCCTCAAGCGTCACGCCTGACTGCCCCAGCATAATTGCCAGTAGGATTCCCGAAGATAGAAGACGTATATTCATGCCCATTGCCTAGCACAGGCCCGGCTACGCGGCGGGTCATATTCCAGTAATCGGTATCAACTCACCACCAAGACGGATTTCGTCGGCTGGCGGACCACGCGCGCGGCATTCGGTCCCAGCAGGTAATCCTGAAAGTCGGGCCGGTGTGATACCATGGCGATCAGGTCTGCACCGATTTCTTCGGCTGTATCGATGATGGATTTATAGATCGTGCCATCCGTAATGATGTGCTGGAACTTGATTGTATCGGGCACCCGGTCGGCAACGAACTAGTGCAATACCTCATTGGCATTGGTCATCATCTTGACTTCGTGACCGTTTGGAAAAAACTGCGCCACCATGGGCGAGCCGAAATCCGGCATCACCGTCATGACATGCAGGGTTGATCCGAACGCACTGCAATATTCGATCGCCATCGGCAGCGCTTTTTCCCAGGAACTTTCATTTCCGAGATCGACGGGAAGGAGAATGTGTTCGTACATATCCGGTACTCCTATGCTGGCGCGGGTTGTTTGGTGTTGGCGGGAACGCGGCGGCGCTGAAGCCCCCAGACAACGATAAGAAGCATCAGGGCCGGTATATAAAAGAGCTGCTTCGGCACCCTTTCCTGCGGCACTTCGGCCGACAGGATCACCATGTCGAATTCGAGCTTCGCAATACCAGCGGCTGTTGGCTTGCCCTTTGCATTGATCTGAACGACATCGTCGATGATCGTCTTGCCGCCCTTCTGGATTATCTTGATACCGGCAGCTTCCAGTCGCTTGGCACCATCCCCTTTTGCACCGAGCGGCAGGACAACGGTCGTCTCCACGTCATCCCCGCCAGCATTCTGGCCGGTCACGAAGATACGGATATCAACGTTATCGGGTTGCGCACCAGCTATCTGTTCGAGGTATTTCGGATCGCCCGCGGCAAACGGTGCCTGCACCTGATCAAGCCAGAAGCCAGGCCTGAAGAGGGTGAACGCAATCAGGATCAGCGCGATAGATTCCCACATCTTGCTCCGCGCAATGAAGAAGCCCTGGGTTCCGGCGGCGAAGATTAGCATCCCGATGGTCGCCACGATAAAGACCGCTATCCCGTCGGCTATACCCACATTAATCAACAACAGATCGGTATTGAAGATGAACAGGAAGGGCAGCATCACGGTGCGCAACGAATAGAAAAACGCCGTGAAACCAGTCTTTATGGGATCACCACCCGAGACAGCTGCCGCCGCAAAGGACGCCAATCCCACAGGTGGTGTTACGTCCGCCATGATACCGAAATAGAACACGAACATGTGGACAGCGATCAGCGGCACGATGAGCCCGTTCGCGGCGCCGAGTTCCACGACCACACCGGCCATGAGCGACGAGACGACGATGTAGTTAGCCGTCGTCGGCAGACCCATCCCGAGGATCAGGCTGATGATAGCAACCAGGATCAGCATGATGATCAAGTTTCCGCCCGACAGTATTTCAACGAACTCGGTCATGACCTGGCCGATACCGGTCAACGTGACCGTGCCGACGATGATACCGGCGGCCGCGGTCGCGACACCGATCCCGATCATGTTGCGCGCGCCGGCAATCATGCCGTCGATCATGTCGGCCCAGCCGAGCCCGAATGCGGCGGAAACATCGCTCGTCTTGCGGAACATCGCCTTGAGCGGGCGCTGGGTGATCAGGATGATCAGCATCAGCGCACTAGCCCAGAACGCGGACAGACCGGGCGATTTACGCTCGACCATCAGGAACCAGACAAGGACCACGATCGGCAGAATATAATGCAACCCGGTCCTGAAGGTCGGACCGAATTCCGGCAGCGACACAAGGGCCGCGTTGGGATCGTCCATCTCAAGATCATCGGACTTTGCGGCATAGGCGATCAACGCGAAGTATGTCACAAAGACCACCAGCGCCAGAATCCAGCCGGCGAAATCGCCGGTGAACATTTTGATTCCCTGGATGCCGTAATAGACCACGCCACACAGGATAAGGATGCTCAACATGGGAATGAGCGCGCCCGCGATGCGTGCCATTGCCGCTTTCTGAACACCCGGCTTGGGCAGGCCTTCCATCTCGTTCTTGAGCGCTTCGAGGTGGACTATGTAGAGCAGCGCGATATACGAGATCACCGCCGGCAGAAATGCATGCGTAATGACTTCGAGATACGAAATTCCGACATATTCGACCATGAGGAACGCGGCCGCCCCCATCACCGGCGGCATGATCTGACCGTTAACCGAGGACGCGACCTCGACCGAACCAGCCTGTTCCGCTGTAAACCCGACACGTTTCATCAATGGAATTGTGAATGTACCGGTCGTCACCACATTGGCGATCGATGAGCCGGAGATCAGACCCGTCATCGCGGAGGCAAGAACGGCCGCCTTCGCCGGGCCACCGCGCAGGTGACCAAGCAGTGAGAACGCCACCGTGATGAAATAGTTGCCGGCGCCCGCCTTATCGAGGAGCGAGCCGAACAGCACGAACAGGAACACGAAGCTGGTCGAAACACCCAGCGCGATACCGTAGACGCCCTCTGTCGTCAGCCATTGGTGCCCCATCGCCTTTACGAAGGATGCCCCCTTCCAGCGGATGGCGTCCGGAATGAGCGTGCTGTCGCCAAAGAACACGTAGCCGAGAAAAACCATGGCGACGACCATCAACGGTGGCCCCAATGCCCGGCGCGTCGCCTCAATAAGTGCTATCATACCGACACCCGCGACCCACAAATCCATTTCGACCGGCGCACCTGGCCGGTCAGCAAGCTCATCATAACAAAAGAACAAATAAGCGGCAGCGAAGGCACCAACGATGGCAAACCCCCAGTCCTGCAGCGGAATACGGTCGCGCGGAGAGCGTTTGAGGGCCGGGTAGGCCATAAACGCGAGGAATATCGCGAAGGCAAGATGGATTGCCCGGGTCTCGGTGCTGTTTAGAACTGGAATGGTATCAGTGACCATGAACGGCAGCGGCGATGCGATCCAAAGCTGGAACACCGACCAGGAAAGCGCGACAGCAGCGAGTAGTTTGGCTACCTTTCCAACGGGGTTGCGCGTGCCCGTATCACTCGAAGAAACAAGATCCTGAAGTTCGTCGTTGCTCGGCTGCGCACCCGATCCCAAGCCTGGTGGCTTCCGATCGGCCATGATTTATACCCGTGAATATTTTTGTTTATTTGTCCCAGCGAGCGGCCCTTGCCGCTTTCAAAATAAAAGGGGAGGACATACGCCCCCCCCTATTGTCTCAGTTGGACTTACATCCAGCCTTTTTCTTTATAGTACTTCGCAGCACCTGCATGCAGCGGCGCGGAAAGACCATCTTTGATCATTTCCTTTTCCTTCAAATTACTGAACGCCGGGTGCAGCTTCTTGAAGCGACCGAAGTTCTCGAACACGGCTTTGACGACTTCGTAGACGACGCGGTCAGCAACCTTAGTCGAGCTGACAAACGTCGCACCGACACCGAACGTCATCGTGTCGTTAGGCGAACCGTTGTACATACCACCCGGAATCGTTGCCGAACGATAGAACGAGTTCTTCTTCACAAGGCTGTCAACGGCCGCACCAGTCACGTTGACCAGTACCGACGCACAAGACGTCGTTGCTTCCTTGATTGAGCCGGACGGATGGCCGACGGTAAAAACCATCGCATCGATCTTGTTATCGCACAACGCTTGGCTCTGCTCAGAAGATTTCAGCTCAGACGCAAGCTTGAATGCGCTCTTGGCCCAGCCCATCTCACCCATGAGCACTTCCATCGTTCCGCGCTGGCCAGAACCGGGATTGCCGATATTGACACGCTTACCCTTCAGGTCACTGAATTTTTTTATGGCAGCATCTGCACGGGCAACGACAGTGAACGGCTCGGGATGGACAGAGAAGACGGCCCGCAAGTTTTTATACGCACCAGATTTCTTAAACTTAGATGTCCCGTTATAGGCATGATACTGCCAATCGGACTGCGCGATGCCAAAATCAAGTTCACCGGCCTTAATGGTGTTGATGTTATAGATCGAACCTCCCGTGGATTCGACACCGCAGCGGATCTTATGCTGTTTACGGTTGCGGTTCACTAGACGGCAGATAGCGCCACCCGTCGGGTAATAGACGCCGGTAACGCCGCCGGTACCTATCGAGATGAAGGACTGCTGCGCAACGGCGGTGCCGCTGGTCGCAATGCCGATTGCCCCCGCAGCAAGAACCGCGGCTGACAGGCTGAGAACAATTTTTTTCATTTTAAAGATGTCTCCCATTTACGTGTTCCGGTTTCCCGGTCGGACGGTGACAGCATCCGCTCACCGAATAATGTCAAAGTGCTGAGAAGAGCGTGAACAAAGAAAATTCTAGCGTCAACCTCATTTATGTTGCAAACAATGCATCCCCATTTGCCCTTCGTCAACGATTCCGATGCGGGCGGAAACATCCCTATACACTCAAGTTAATTGGATTTCGGAAAAATAAGGTATCTCGCTACCGACAGGTGGCGACGTCAATCGCGCCCGCAAGGCGGTCAACAATCACAGGAATGTGAGCGCTGTCGATGATATAGGGAGGCGCCAGCAGGACATGCGCACCGCGGCTGCCGTCGATGGTGCCGCCCATGGGATAAACCATTAACCCCCGCGACATCGCCTCCGCCTTGATCCGGGCCGGGACCGCCATCGCCGAATCGAACGGATCCTGGGTCTCCCGGTCGGCAACAATCTCCACGCCGAGAAAAAGTCCGCGCCCCCGAATATCCCCGACATGCGGGTGCTGTCCGAACCGGTCATTCAAAGCCAGGCGCAGCTCCGCGCCACGCGCTGTGACATTAGCCAGAAGATCACGTTCGTCGATGGCATCCAGCACCGCGAGCGATGCCGCGCAGGCGGCAGGATGCGCCATATAGGTATGACCGTGCTGGAAGAACCCGCTACCGCTGCAGATCGCGTCGTACATATGTGCGCCCACCAGCACCGCGCCGATCGGCTGATAACCTGCGCCCAGCCCTTTGGCCATTGTCAGCAGGTCGGGTGCGATGCCGTCCTGTTCACAGGCATAGAGCGTGCCGGTGCGCCCGGATCCGCACATGACTTCGTCAAGGATGAGCAGAACGCCGTGGTGGTCGCAGATTGCGCGAATACGCTTGAAATAGCCTTCCGTCGGCGGCACCGCGCCGGCGGTCGCGCCGACGACCGGTTCAGCGATAAACGCCATGACGGTCTCCGCGCCAAGTTCCACGATCTTCGCGTCGAGCTCGTCTGCAACCCGCAAGCCATAGGCCTCGGACGTCTCATCGACGCGCCGGTCGCGGTATTCGTAACAGGGTGAAATGTGATGGGTCTCGAACAGCAGGGGTTCGAACTGTGCCCGCCGCCACTGATTGCCGCCGGCGGCGAGCGCGCCCAGCGTATTACCGTGATAGCTCTGACGACGCGCGATGACATTCTGCCGGTCGGGCTCGCCTTTTTCGACGAAATACTGACGCGCGAGTTTCAGCGCTGTTTCGGTCGCTTCCGATCCGCCAGAGACAAAATAGACCCGGTCGAGGTTCCCCGGCGCCACCGCGGTGAGGCGGTCTGCGAGAGCCTCGGCCGCTTCTGATGTATAAAACGCCGTATGCGCAAACGGGATACGATCGAGCTGATCAACGATTGCCTGCTTTACCTGCGCATCGGAATGACCAAGGCAGGAGACAGCCGCCCCTCCACAGGCATCGAGGTATTGTTTACCGTCCGTATCGTAGACATAAACCCCCTCGCCGCGATCGATCATTGGAAGGGTCGCATTGGGATAGCGATGAAAGACATGATCCATAGAGCGTGTCCTTTGGCCACGAATGGCTGATTGGGGTCAGGTAATTGAGTAAGTCGGACAATTAAGTAATATGCGCCGCCGCATTCGCGGCACCGGAATTCAATCAGGATACGTCATGAATCTCAAAGACCATATACGGTCGGTACCGGACTTTCCCAAGCCCGGAATTCTATTTTACGACATCTCGACGCTTTTGCAGCACGCGGAAGCCTGGTCGGCGACCGTCGACCAGCTCGCTGACGTGATCGCCCCCTATAAACCGGAGCGGCTGATCGGCATCGAAGCCCGTGGCTTTCTCGTCGCCGCCCCGCTCGCACTTCGCCTCGGTATCGGTTTCACCATGGTCCGCAAGAAAGACAAGCTGCCGGGCGAAAAAATCTCGCACACCTATGACCTTGAATATGGCTCGGATACGTTAGAGATTCAGAAAGATGCGTTGCACAAAGGCCAGAAAGTGGTCCTGATGGACGACCTCCTGGCCACCGGCGGCACCGCGGCGGCCGCCATCCAGCTTCTGCGGGACGTCGGCGCCGATGTGGTCGCATCCGCGTATATTATCGAGCTGAATTTTCTCAACGGCCGTGACCGGCTGGACGTGCCGGCCCATTCGCTGATCGGTTACGATGAATAGAGCCCGAGGCGTTACGCTGAACAAAAAACGAGGCGATCATGACAGACCGCCCCGTGTTCATATCGACTAACCGGCCCGGGCTGCGCCTGTGCCGCACTAGCGCTTCGGCGGAATCGCCGCGAATTTGGACCCCTTCAGACAATGGCGGCCTTCGGCATCCTGCCAGAGCACACCGTCCTCATGCAGTTTGCCAAGCGCGCGGTTTACCGACTGAAATCCATAGGCGACAAATTTCTCGCACAGCTCTGCGAAATACAACGGCGTCTCAGTCACCAGCGCCTTGATTTCCTCGGCGAGGGCATCGGTGCCGATCTCCTGCACCGGTTTTCCTGCGCCGTTTGCCGGACCGATAAAGTCGTCGAGTTTTACCTCGTCGGCATAGGCATAGGTGATCCGGTGGAACCGTTCGCGCGGCACGTTGTCCGGGATGGTCGCATCAATGCCCATCTTCGCCGTCGTTGGCACCCGGGAATACGGCCCGGGCGGCGGCAGGCTGGGATCCAGCGGTTTCGATCGCGCGCCGGAGATAATCAGCACGTCGCGGTCGGCCTGAACGCGGGTCGCTACCGCCCATTCGACGTCGACCGGATCGAACACATCGATATCGTGATCAACCACCGTCACATGTTTCATATCGGCAACCGACAGGGCCGCGGCAATAGTGTTTTTGCCGTCGCCCGGCAGCGGCTTGATCGCGATGATCGCATGCCAATGACAACAGCCACCGGGGGTGATGTTCACGGCAGTGACGTTCACACCGGCTTCGTCCAGCACGCGACGAACGTTAGCCTCGTAGATCGGTCCCGACGGCCAGATGTTTTCCCACGGCATGTGCAGCGCGTAGTAAAGCGGGTTCTTGCGCATCGAGATGGCCTTGATGCGGACATGCGGGTTCCAGTGCAGCCCGCCCATAAGACGGGTGAATTCACCAAAGCGGCCTTCGGGCTGGGTCCAGCCGGTCGGCAGAATTTCGGCTTCAAGCACGATTTCCGCATCGGCGATGCACGGCAAGTCGATGGTCTGACACTGGGTCAGCGGCACGCCATGGCCGCGCATGCCGCCG
This sequence comes from Alphaproteobacteria bacterium UBA830, assembly GCA_905181725.1. Lineage (GTDB taxonomy): Bacteria > Pseudomonadota > Alphaproteobacteria > MPNO01 > UBA830 > CAXBCP01. The sequence continues at coordinate 11,038 of CAJIYX010000143.1, read as the reverse complement.
GCGATGCCAAGCTCGCTGACACCGGCGCGCGCCTTGTAGGTCGCACAGATCAGCTCGAACGGGTGTGTGCCGATATTGATCGAGATCGGCAGCGGCTCACCCTTCTCGTATGCCTTGGCCGCATAGCGGTGCAGGTTATTCGGCGTAACAATATCGATCCCGGTCAGGTTCTTTTCCTTAACCAGGAAGCGATAGACGCCCGCGTTGATCGGCGAATCTTCGTCTTCGTCCGGATCGCGCGACAAGGTCACACCGGCGGTAATCATCGGCCCGCCATCAAGCACCGAAAACAACGGAATCGGCAGATCGTGAAGATCGACGTCGTCGCCTTCAAGATAGATTTCACGGACCGGTCCGGTATTGACGAAGTCGGGCTCAATCGGGCGGTCGAGGCCTTCGCGGAGACGGCCTTCGATATCGGAAAAATCACACCCGGCAGCAATGGCCAGACGTTCGCGGCTGTTGGTTACACCCGAAATAACCGGCATGTCGTAGCCGTTCACATTGGTGAACATCAACGCCTTGTCCGACTGATCGACCAGCGTCGCAATATGGCGGATATCGACCGGCTTCTCTATTTCGATCAGTTCGCCCGCCGCCCGCAACTCGTCAATCAGTTCCCGAAAATCTTCGGCCATCGTTCTACTTTCCGTTTGGTTTGTCTCAACGCCGGCGATCATACAGGATTTGTTTCACCGCCGGAATACAGGCACCCGAAGCCGCTTGACCCAACCGGCGAATGCGTCTCTAAGAGTCTCTGTCCGGCTTCATCTCGGATACTCAATACCGGAGTACTCATGCCACCCGACAGCGACGAGAAACCAGCCAGAATTGCCAATAATTCTCCGGAATCGGCCATTTCTGTCTCAAAACTCTCAAAAATTTACGCCGGCGGGCATGCGGCGCTGACCGATATCGACCTGGAAATTCGGAAGGGCGAGATCTTCGCGCTGCTGGGGCCCAACGGGGCCGGTAAAACAACGCTGATCAGCATCATCTGCGGTATCGTCAGTCCGACATCGGGGCGAATCACGGCAGGCGGCGACGATGTCATCCGCGACTATCGCAAAACCCGCACAAAAATCGGACTCGTCCCCCAGGAACTGACCACCGACGCGTTCGAGACCGTCTGGAATACGGTCTCGTTCAGCCGTGGCCTGTTCGGCAAAAAGCCCGACCCGGCATTCATCGAGCGCACCCTGCGTGACCTGTCGCTGTGGGACCGCAAGGATTCGAAAATCATCACCCTGTCGGGCGGTATGAAGCGCCGTGTGCTGATCGCCAAGGCGCTGTCGCACGAACCTGAAATCCTGTTCCTCGACGAGCCGACGGCAGGCGTCGATGTCGAGCTGCGTCGCGGCATGTGGGACATGGTGCGCAAACTTCAGGAAACCGGGGTCACGATTATCCTGACGACCCATTACATCGAAGAAGCCGAGGAAATGGCCGACCGGATCGGCGTGATCAATGGCGGGCGGATCGTCCTGGTCGAAGACAAGGCGGCGCTGATGAAAAAACTCGGCAAGAAAGAGCTGCGGCTGCACCTGCACCATCCGATGCAGACCATTCCGGCAGACCTGTCGGGTCATGACCTCGCCCTGGAAGGTGACGGCAACACGCTGGTCTTCACCTTTGATACCCAGGCCGAACGGACCGGAACAACACGGCTGCTGGGCGATCTCGACCGGCTCGAAATCCGGTTCTCGGATCTCGATACACGACAGAGGTCGCTGGAGGATATTTTCGTCAGCGTGGTCGGGGAATCGTCATGAACCTGCGCATGAATTTTCCTGGCCTGCGCGCGATCTATCAGTTCGAAATGGCGCGCACCTGGCGCACGCTGTTCCAGAGCGTGGTGTCGCCTGTCGTCACCACGACGCTCTACTTCATCGTGTTCGGCGCGGCGATCGGATCGCGTATCACGGAGATTAACGGCGTAACCTTCGCCGCATTTATCATTCCGGGCCTGATCATGCTGTCAATCCTGACCGAAAGCGTATCCAACGCCTCGTTCGGCATCCACCTGCCACGTTTTACCGGCACCATATACGAGCTCCTCTCTGCGCCCGTATCCTCGCTGGAGGTCGTGCTCGGTTATGTCGGTGCCGCGGCGACGAAGTCCATCGTCCTCGGGTTCATTATCCTGGCGACGGCTCGTCTTTTCGTCGATTACGATATCGCCCATCCGGTGGCGATGGTGTGCATTCTTGTCGTGACCGCAATTACGTTCAGCCTGTTTGGCTTCATCATCGGAATCTGGGCGGACAACTTTGAGAAACTGCAATTCGTCCCCATGCTGGTGATCACACCGCTGACATTCTTGGGTGGCAGTTTCTATTCGATCGACATGCTGCCCCCGTTCTGGCGCACGCTGACGCTGTTCAACCCGGTCGTGTATCTGATCAGCGCCTTCCGGTGGAGCTTCTACGATACCGCCGATGTACCGATCGGCATCAGCATAGTGATGATTTTTCTTTTTCTGACCGTCTGTATCGGCGTCGTGTGCTGGATATTCCAGACCGGATACCGGCTTAAAAACTGATTAAACCGCAGGTATAGTATATCAGCGGCGCCCGTCTTTTTGCGGCCGGGCTATTCGTAAATGGACAAAGGAGATGACCGATGCTGCCGGAAACCCGTGTCTGGACACGCGACGAAATGATGAAACGTGTCGCGATGTTCAGAGATTTGAGCGGCGCGCGCACCGGCCTGCCGGACAGCCACCTGCCCGAATGCGACCGTGAACTGATAAATGTCATAGGTTTTCAGCCGCCGGAAAACCAGGGCGATGCCGACGTCGTCTCCCCGGTCGGCGAGGACGTATCCCTGCAGGCCGCCATTCCGATTTCGGAAGGTTTCAACATGGGCTTCGTAAAGGCCGAGCCGGGCAAGGGCCCGTTGATGCACAACCATGACACCAACGAAACCTTCATGCCGGTGAAGGGCAGATGGCGCTGTGCCTGGAACGAAGGCGACGACTACGAATATATCGATGCCGGTCCGTGCGACGTGGTTTCTTTCCCGCCCGGTGTAATGCGACGGTTCGAATGCATCGAGGCACCCGAAGGCGAGACCGAAGGCCTAATGCTGTTCGTCATCGGTGGCGACTCACCTGGCGCCGAATTCAGCGACAAGGCATATGAGCGCATCGCCGAAGTGCCGGCTCCTGAATGACCGGCGAATGACGGGCGAATGACGGACGTGTAATCGGCAGGTTCGTTGATCGCGGTTATGGGGTCTAACGAACAGACGCTAAACCGATGGATCATCCGCTTAGCGGCACTGGGATGCACCGGCGCCTGGTCAGCGTGTCCGCCCCTGACCACGTAGGCACCGGCGGCGGCCATAATGAGCCCGACAACCGTCGGCAGAACCCAGCCGGACGCGACATAGAAAACAATAATCGACAGGCTCGCCGCCATCATGACAACCGCAAGCACCTTAGCCTTCAGCGGGATGGCGCCGCGATCGCGCCACGCGATGACCGGCGGTTCCAGATGCGGGTGCTCGAGCAGCCAGCGCTGAAACCGATCCGAAGATCTGGAGAACGCCAGGCTGCGATCAGCAGAAAACCCGTCGTCGGCAGGCCGGGAACGACAATACTGACCAGCCCAACGGCAATATACAGCCAACCGAACGCCATCATCAGATAACGACCAACGCGTGAGTTCATTGATTTTGCAGAACGCAGGAGGATGCCATCATTGATCATAGGCCGATTTGACCGCACAGGAATGATCAGTTTTTTAAGGCGGGCGCCGAGTCGGCAATCCGTATTCTCGTACGACAATCCGTGGTCTCGTAAGAATCACGAATGTGATAGTCTTTGCCTTGGTAAAAGGGGAAGGACCACGCGAATGTTTCGCACCGCGAGAGAAACTCTTCGCAATAGCCTGTCACGCATACGAAACCGCCAGTTTCTGGATGCGACGATGGCAGCGACCGCGCTTGTCGCTATGGCAGACGGCGAAGTGAACTTCTCCGAGCTGAGCGCGCTGGATGCGGTGCTGGAAACCGTCCAGGATCTGCAGATATACGACCCCCATATCGCCGTCGACATTTATCGGGATTTCGCCGATGCGATTGCGGAAAACCCCGATACCGGACGCCGCGACGCAATGGCGGCCATCGGCAAGATCGACCGCGATCACGAAGCAGCCGAACTGGTGATCCGGGTCGCCGTCGCGATTTCCAAGGCAGACGGAGATTTAAGCCCGCTCGAAGCGCGCGCGATCAGCGACATTTGCAGCACACTAGGCGTTCCCCGGCCTGCGGAAGCGTAAACGCCGCCTGACGGGCATTGCTCCCGGTCAACTGGCGAAAAGTTGAACGGGATGTGGGGTTGGCATGGGCACGCCTTGACCGACATATGTCTTATGCAACGGACACCTCCGAATCTCGACAATCTGCTCCGCAAAGCCACGGCGGCAAGACATGGACGTGCCAAAGCCGTGACAGCGTCCGAGACCATACGACCGCCATCGCGCATTATCCGCACCGCTTTTACCGACGTCGTCAGCCAGTTGCTGCATGCCGAACGCGCGACCGGGGAGATGTGTCGCCTGATCGCGGGTCGGTCGGGGAACCCGCTGGCCGACGTGCTGCTCAACGATCAGGCCAATGACGAACGCCACCATGCGGAACTTTACGAATCCTACCTTGCCCGCATCGGCGACATCCGGCCGATCGATTCCCGTCTGTCCGAAGCGCTGGACGCGATGCGCGAAACAACGTTCGACGCAGAAGCAATCATCGCCGCCTTCAACGTCGTGCTCGAAGGCGAAGCGGTGAAACTGCAGCAGGACTGTATTGATCGTTTCACGTACCCGGCACTCACACGCATTATCCAGTCCATTGGCAGAGACGAAGCAGGCCATGTCGCTTTCGGTCACACTTTTCTGAAGGGTGCTTTCAGCGACATGACCTCCGACGAGCGTTTCGGGATTTACCGGCATATCCGGCATTTCTGGCAGACCGCTGCCGCACCGCCGGGGGAGACCGGCAGTCTGTTCGCGACCATTCTTACACGGCGGCGGTCGCGGAATACATGGCCGCCCGCTGGCATCATCATCATGCCGCGCTGCAACGCCTTGGCCCTTATCCATGAATCAGAGAAGGCACCTGTGTGAAGCGCCCGCTGATATCGGTCGTCATTCCGGTCCTGAATGAAAGAGACCGGGTCGGCACACTGGTTGGCGAGCTCAGCCACGCCAACTCAGCCCCGTTCGAAATCATCGTAATCGATGGCGGCTGCAACGACGGCACCATCGAGGCGGCGCAGAATCTGGACGCCCAAGCCGCTATCACCATCGGCGTCAGCGAGCCCGGCCGCGGCCCCCAGTTTGTTGCCGGCGCGGCGCAGGCTGCGGGAGATATTCTGTGGTTGCTCCATGTGGATTCATATGTCGCGCCGGGCGCGCTCGACCGTACCCGGGCGGCAATCGCCGAAGATGGTTGGGTTGGCGGGAATTTTCGCCTGATCTTTGACGGCAACGACCGGTTTTCGACATGGCTCTCCGGCTTCTACACGTGGTTCCGGCGTCGTGGTCTTTATTACGGCGATTCACGCATTTTTGTCCGCCGCGATATCTATGACCGGATCGGGAGCATTCAGCCGCTGGCCCTGATGGAGGATTACGACCTGACACGGCAGATGGAACGGCATGGAGGCACGTGCTGTATCGATACACCGGCGCTGATCACGTCGGCGCGGAATTTTGCCGGACGTCACCCGGTCGGCATCGTATTTGGGTGGCTGAAGATACATACCCTTTATGGGCTCGGCGTAAATTCAAAATGCCTGGCGAAGATCTATTACGGACGTTAGGCGCTGAGCGCCGCCAACATCATGAGCAGCAGCGACGTCGTGAACAGCACACCTATGCGAAAGAACAAACTGGTCCGGAACCGGGCTGTTATTGCTGACATCTGAAGGCTCTCCATCTTGATCGGCGTCGCTCGGGCTATTATCAGTGTTTACGTTTGATACCCGGTTAAGGTTTTCGGTTAACGTAATCCAAATCGGGGTTTTTCTTTTTCGCCGCCGATCCAGGCGCCGCTCACCCCCTCGACGAGGCCAGACAGCCAGATGGCAACTGCCGACGCCGCCCCTATCGGACGCGAAATCCGTGCTATCGGCCTGATCGGCTTCGGCCACTTTCTGAGCCATTTCTATTTCTTCGGAATGGTGCCGCTCTTTTTCGGCATTCGCGCCGAGTTTGATATCTCCCTGTTGGAAATCGGTGGAATCCTCACGGCCTGGAATATCGCCTCCGGCATCCTGCAGACCCCGATGGGCGTTCTGGTCGATCGTTTCGGGGCGCGGCGCGTGCTCATCGGCGGGCTGTTCATCACCGCCGCCGGGTTCGGCCTTTGCGGGTTTACGTCGTCCTACTGGGAACTTCTGATCCTGTTTTTTATCGCGGGTGCGGGCAACAGCGTCTTCCATCCCGCCGACTACGTCATCCTGACCGCATCGGTGGATAAATCACGGCAGGGTCGCGCCTATTCGATGCATTCGTTCGGCGGATCTCTGGGCACGGCAGCGGGACCGGCGGTGATGGCACTGCTGCTGATCGAGACCGACTGGCGGACGGCCCTGATGATCGGCGGCGCGGTGGGCGTGGTCCTCAGCTTTGTCTTCGTATTTTCCGGCGACACCCTGCGCGAGGACGCGGCGCGCAAACAGACAACCAGGTCGGACGCGCCCCTGCGCAGTATGATCAATCGCGGCGTCATCCTGCTGTTCCTGTTCTACGTGCTGACCTCGTCGGCCAATATTGGCCTGACCGCCTTTGCCCCGATATACCTGCCGACGCTGTACGGGCTGTCCGTGGAAACGGCGAGCTTCATCCTGTCGGTGCTGTTGTTCAGCAATGCGATCGGCACATTGTTCGGCGGGTGGCTGGCCGATCAGACCAAGCGCCATGACATGGTGCTGATCGTCGCCTTCTCGATTTATGCCGCAATTCTGATACTTGTCGGCACCGCCTCGATTTCATTCTCGGTGCTCATCGTCTGCTTCACGGTGGGCGGGTTTGCCCGCGGCATCGTCAACCCGTCACGCGATATGATGGTGCGGGAGATCGCGCCTGCGGGTGCGCTGGGCACGGTGTTTGCGTTTGTCAGCACGGGTTTCAATGTCGGCCAGGGGCTGGCGCCGCTCGCCTATGGCGCGTTGCTCGACGGCGGGCTGGCCAACGAGGTTCTGTACCTGTCCGCCGGCTTCATGGTGATGTCGATCCTGTTGCTGGTGTTTTCACGGAACCGGCGACTTTAAGCATCCCCAATTTTATACAGCTCCGGCTCTAAACACCGGCGTGTCTGCGCGGTGTACAGCGCTTGCATGCCGGGAACGGTTCCGGTGTGATAAGGCTATGTTTAATCTGTCAGATATCAGCAAGTCCTTCGGGCGATTGCGCGCGGTCGCGCCGACCGATCTCCATATTTCCGCGGGCCGGACCACGGTACTGATCGGCCCCAGCGGCTGTGGAAAATCCACCTTGCTGCGCCTGATGAACGGGCTCATCGCGCCGGATACCGGTCGTATCACCTTCGACGGGGAAGACGTGACCGCCGCTACCGCGCCGTCCCTGCGCCGCCGTATGGGCTACGTCATCCAGCAGGGCGGCTTGTTCCCGCATCTGACGACACGGCAGAATATTACCCTGATGGCGCGCCATACCGGGTGGGCGGCGGCGGACATCGAGACACGACTGCAAAGCCTGACTGATCTGACCCGGTTCCCGCGGGACGCATTGGCACGCTACCCGGCAGAACTTTCCGGCGGACAACGCCAGCGCGTCAGCCTGATGCGCGCCCTGATGCTCGATCCGGATGCGCTCCTGCTGGACGAACCGCTCGGCGCGCTCGACCCGATGGTGCGCTACGAACTGCAGACCGAGCTTGCCGAAATATTCAGAACACTCGGCAAGACCGTCGTGCTGGTCACCCATGACCTGTTCGAGGCTGCCCACTTCTCCAAAGATATCGTGCTGTTGCGCGACGGCGCGGTCGAACAGCGCACATCGATGCAGATGCTTCTGGCAGAACCAGCAAGTCCGTTCGTCGAGAAATTTGTCGGCGCACAGCGCGGACTGACACAGGCGCCGGAATTATGAAAAATATATTCGTAGCACTTGCACTTCTCCTCGCCACCAGCGGCGTCACGGCATTTTCCTTGACGGCCTCGGCACAGGACATCACGGTCGGGTCGAAGAAATTTACCGAATCCGTGATCCTGGGCGAGATCCTGAAATTTGCGGTATCCGGCGATGGTGTCGCGGCAAACCATCGACGCGACCTGGGTGGCACGCGCGTGCTCTGGTCCGCGCTGCTCAAGGGCGATATCGACATCTACCCCGAATATACCGGCACGATCCGCCAGGAACTGCTCAAAGGCACGGACACCCATACCCTGCCCCTGCTGCGCGCCGCACTAGCGAAGCAGGGCATTCGCATGTCCGCGCCGCTCGGGTTCAACAACACCTATGCGATTGGCGTGAAGAAAGAGACGGCGGCGCGGTACGGATTGACGAAAATCTCCGATCTTCGTCGATATGCCGAATTTTCGCTCGGGTTTTCCAACGAATTTCTCGACCGCGGCGACGGCTGGCCATCGCTCCAGACAACGTATCGCCTGCCGCAGCGCGATGTGCGCGGGCTAGACCACGACCTCGCCTATCGCGGTCTGGAATCAGGGGCGATTGACGGCATCGACGTCTATACGACGGATGCGGAGATCGCCTATTACGACCTGTTCCTGCTTGAAGACGACCAGCGCCATTTCCCAACCTACGATGCCGTTATTCTGTACCGGGCCGATCTTGCCGACCGCGCACCTAAAGCCGTCGCCTCATTGACCCGGCTGGAGGGCACTATCGACGAAGTACGCATGTCGGCGATGAACGGTGCCGTGAAGCTCGACAAGCGCGCCGAAGCCGTTATCGCCGCCGAATTCGTCATCAGTCGTCTGCAGATATCCGCCACCGCAATTGAGATCGGCTTCGCTGCACGGCTCTGGAAATCGACGCGGGATCATCTGGTCCTGGTGCTGATCTCGCTCGGCGCGGCGATCCTATTTGCGGTGCCGCTCGGCATCCTGGCGGCGGGCCATGCCCGTCTCGGGCAATTGATCCTCGGCATCGTCGGGATCGTCCAGACCATTCCGTCGCTTGCCCTGTTCGTCTTCATGATCCCGCTCCTGGGGATCGGCGGACCACCGGCCATCGTGGCACTTTTCTTGTACAGCCTGCTGCCGATTGTCCGGAACACCCATGCCGGGTTGCGCGGCATCGATCCCGGCATTCTCGAATCGGCGGCCGCGATCGGGCTGGAACCCCGGGCATCGCTTAGGATTGTCGAACTGCCGTTGGCCATGCGGTCGATCATGGCCGGCATCAAGACGTCTGCGGTGATCAATGTCGGCACCGCCACGCTGGGCGCGCTGATCGGCGCCGGCGGGTATGGCCAGCCGATACTGACGGGTATCCGGCTCGATAACACGGCCCTTATCCTTGAAGGCGCTATCCCGGCAGCGATACTGGCGCTTGCCGTACAGGGAATGTTCGAACTGGCCGAACGCGCGGTGGTGCCGCGCGGTCTGCGGCTTAAGTCAGTCGGCTGACGCCTGGGAAATCAAGCGGCTGATTAAGCGTCGCGCGATTTCTTGCGCAACCGGATCGTAAACACCTCGCGATCCTGTTCTATCTTGATCAGCTTATGCCCGGTCTCCCGGCAGAATGCCTCGAAGTCCTTCGGCGCCGCGGTATCGGTCGCCATCACATCCATCAGCGCACCATCGGGCAGCGATTTCAGCGTCTTGCGGGCCCGCAGGACCGGCAGCGGACAACGCAGATCCGTCGCATCCAGGGTGGTGACTCCTTCATTCATGGCTCTCTTATATGAAAGTCGGGGCGGAAATACATCCGTCTTCGTGTCAGCGCTTGCCAATCAGCCTGCTGCACAGCCCACCCTGCTGCGATAGAGAAGCCGACGGGTTTCAAGAATACGGGATTGAAATGCGTTGGCTGGGGCGGCAGGGATCGAACCTGCGCATGACGGGATCAAAACCCGTTGCCTTACCACTTGGCTACGCCCCAACACGACGCGCCGCGAACATATCGGAACATCCGGTATGGATGCAACGCCAGAACGTGACCCGCATCGTGATTCTCGTCTATAATCCCGACATGGTCGATCCAAGCATGCCCTGGAGCCTCAAAAACATCTCCGATGAAGCCCGCGAATTCGCGAAGCTATCGGCAGACAAATCCGACGTGCCGGTTGGCGCGTGGCTATCACAGGTGATCCGCGCCGCCGCGCCGGCAGCCCCGGCAGCCCCGGCAGCGACAGAGATCGACAGCCCCCCGCCGGCAACTGCCCCCGTGCAGCCTGCCCCGAGTATTGCGCCCGCCCCAAAACCTGCTCCTGCTCCAAAGGCTGCACGTGGTGGCAGCACAATCGACCGCTCGGCGCAGATCGTGGACGACTTTGGTTTCGAGCCGGAAGGCCCCGCGGACGGGTAAATGGGCCGGCGTACCGCCGACGCCATTCGCCTCTATCAGAAATTTGCCGGCATGGATGAAGACGGCGCACCGAGCCGGGAGCTTCTAGAAGACCTCCGCGCCGTTGCCGACACTATGTCCAAGGACGGCTAGGAACGCTCTTTGAGCCGACTTGGCCAAACCTAGTGGATATCCAAACGCAGACCTAACAGGCGGCGATTGATGGCGCCTCGTCGCGGAATGCCGTCGCCGCGCACCACCAGTTCGGATGCGCAGCCTGTATGACTGCGGCCGCTTCGTCCGCCGCCGCCATATCGGGATAGAGCCCAAAGCAGGTACCGCCACTCCCCGACAGTCGCGACAAGGCACAGTCGGCCGTGTCGGACAGCGCCGCCAGCACGTCCCCGATCACCGGAGAGACAGACAGCGCCGGATCGGACAAATCATTCTGGTGCGTTTTCAGCGCGTCGATAAAGGCGTCAAAACGACCGGGTGTCTGCCAGCTGCCGCTATCGGAAAAGGGCGCTGTCCGG
>CAJIYX010000142.1 GCA_905181725.1 Alphaproteobacteria bacterium UBA830 | reverse complement strand
GGATATTTCTGAACTTGCGCTCCCGGCGGGACCGTGGTCTGACCGGGGACATGCACGCATTTTCCATCTTCATCAAAACGAAGGCCGTGATAATAGCATTCCATCTGATCGCCGACGAGGTTCGCCTTCGACAACGGCATCCTGCGATGGCAGCAACGATCTTCGAACACGATCGGCGTGCCGTCTTCCTTACGCCAGAAGACTAGGCTTTCATTGCAGATAGTGCGCGCCATCGGTGTCCGGGTGACTTCCTCGGGCTGTGCGCAGACGTACCAGGTATTTTTTAGAAACATATGGTTTCTCCTGTGTTCGGCGACCGTTTCGACCGACCTGAATTTCTAGCTAACAGCGATGACTTTAGGGTATTTTAGGACAAAATTGCAAATTCATCCGCACACGACGCTTGCGGCGATGGCCCGAGCTTTCTATAGAAGATACTGGAATTCTGCTCAAACCACGGAGAACCCGTCATGGAAAATCGTGCCTTTTACCCCGAGAAGATGCCCCTGCCGGGCGGACCTTACGCCCACGGCGTTGAAATCCCAGAGGATGCCAAACTCACCTTTACGGCAGGCCAGATCGGAATGGATTTGGACGGCAATATCCCCGACGACTTCGAATCCCAGGCCCGCAACGCCTGGAACAACTGCCTGACAATCCTTGAACATAATCGTCTGCGTGTCAGCGACGTGGTGAAGGTCAACCACTTCCTAACCGATCCCGCGCAGATCCCAGCCTATAACGCGATCCGCGAAGAGTATCTGGGCGAAAACCGCCCGGCATCGACCCTGCTGATCGTCGCCGGTCTGGCTTCCCCCAACCTGCTAGTCGAAGTAGAAATGATCGCGGCGTCGACCCGGAAAGGCTAACCCGCCTCCGCCAGATTAGCCCGCTTCTGCCAAAATCGTGTTCGCCACTTTTTCCGCCATCATGATCGTCGGAATGTTAGTGTTTGCTCGTGGCACGCAGGGCATGATCGACGTGTCGCAAACGCGCAACCCTTCAACGCCATAAACCCGGGCGGACGAATCGGTCACCGCACCGGGGTCGTCCGCGGCGCCCATGCGACACGTGCAGGATGCATGCCAATGGCCGGTGACGGTCGTACGGATCCAGTCGGCGATAGTGTCGTCGTCCTGCAGAAGGTCGGACAGCGTCGGTCCTTCCAGAATGACATTATTGATAAAGCCGCGTCGCACCGGCCCGCCGATATCCATGAGCTGCGCAGCGATCCAAGTTTTGATCCTGTTAGAATTGTTGAATTCGTTCACTTTCCGTACCCGCTCGGAATAAGCGGCGGGAAAGACGTCATGCACCGCATCGGTGACGGCCGGATTTTCATGCATCTTTGCCAGCAGGCGCGTCGCCTTGACTAACCGCACCAGGTCGCGCTCGTCGGAGCACATGTTGAAATCGACATTCGGCTCAATACCCGGGTCGGCGGAATTCAGTGTTACTTCACCGGTCGAATATGACTTGTTGACCCACACCATCACGGCGCCGATGCGGTCACCAAGCGCGTGCCAGACCGACTTGTTGGTCGGTACGATAAACATGTCATTTTCGCCACAGCCTTCGACGCCGGATGAAAAACGCATCGCCGCGATCATCTGGCGGCGCATACCACTGGGCAAGCGTGCACTCGGCTTCATATAAGACGCCATGGACACGCCTGGATGTTCCATCAAGTTCTGGCCGACCCCCTGCCGGTCGGCGACTATATTTATACCGAGATACGACAACTGCGCCGCCGGACCAACGCCGGAACGCATGAGGATCGCGGGGGAATGGGTCGCCCCGCCCGAGACGATAACCTCTTTTGCTCGGATCGTCCGTTCTCCGTCGGGCCGTTTAATCCGCAAACCCGTGATCTTCCGGCCATCGAAGTTGAGCTGCTGTACCTCCGCCTGATCAAGAATGTCGAAATTGGGCCGAGCGCGGACCTCCATCGTCAGATAGGCGACATTGGCCGACACACGCTTGTCGTCGATATTCGAAATTGTGATCGGGAAATAACCATCGGAAAAATCGGCGTTCATGTCCTTAAGATAGGAAAAGCCTGCGTCATCCGCCGCCTGCATGATCGCTTTGGTGTAGCCGGGCCAGATATCAGGAAAGAGGCGACGGACACCGATGGGGCCATCCTTACCATGATATGGTCCATCAAAATCCCGGTCGGATTCGAGTTTTTTGAAGAACGGCAGGACGTCGTCCCAACTCCAGCCAGCGGCGCCGCGTTCCGCCCATTCATTATAATCGAGCGGACTCCCCCGGTTTGCCATCATGCCGTTAATGGATGAGCCGCCACCCATAACACGACCTTGTTGATACAGTTTATCTGGGCGGGTATCCAGCTTATTCCCGGAACGAGGCGGGACCGTGACGCGCAGTTTATTCCATATGAAATGCAGATCGTTATAAGCGACCCCGGCGAACCCATCCTGGAGCTGTTCGGGCAGATTGTCCGGCGCGTAGTCGTCACCTGCCTCGACCAATAATACGCGGTTCGATGAACGCGCACTCAAACGCCCAGCGAGCACACAGCCGGCAGACCCGCCGCCGACAATGACATAATCGTAAACTGTGTCGTTCATACGGATTCTATTCCTTACCTGTTATCTCAAATCGGTCGCGCATAGTAAATCTTCCATCGGAAGGACCCGCCGACGCCAGCTGAGAGGTTCAACAATTGAACTACCCTTGTAACCTACGCCAGATTAACACGGGAGAAGGGACTATGAACTCAGTGACCTCTTCACACCTGAAATCCCACAGAACTAGTTTTAGTTAGTTGTCTTCGACGGAATCGCCGTTCGAAGAACTCTATTCTGTGTGTTCAACGCGGCGCCGAAAAGCAGAAAACGCAATCGGGCAGCTTAGAAGAAAATCACTATAAAATACACGATTAGATGATTTGCTCTCGGAACTGCAGCACCCTAATCACGTTGCCCGACCTACTGTTGTTCGATGAGCCGCTTCCCGGGGTAATGCCCATTCTCGTCGACGAGGTAATGGAGGCGCTACGACGAATATAAGAGGACGGCATGACCATGCTCCTAGTTGAACAGAAAATTCACCCGGCACTGGGTTTTGTCTAACATGCCTACGTGATCGAGAACGAGCGCACGGTGTTCGATGGCGCAAAGGACGCGCTCTTGAATGATCTCGGTTTTTCGAACAAGTTCTTAAGACTTGAGTGATCCGGAGATCGAGTTACAACACTCACGAACCAAGGGAGAAAAAGAATGGGACGACTTGATGGAAAGGTGGCCATCGTCACCGGTGGCGGACGCGGTATCGGCGTCGAATACTCAAAGGTTCTTGCCGCAGAGGGCGCGAAGGTCGCCGTCACGGATATCGTCGACACGGAGACAACCGTTAACATCATCAAGCAAGCAGGTGGCGACGCCATCGGTATTCACTGCGACGTGACGGATCCGGATAACATCAAGGCCATGGTAGCCGAGACCGTCGAGGTCTATGGAAGGCTTGATATTCTGGTCAATAATGCGGCCCTGTTTGCCGATCTGAAGCAAGGCTCGTTCCTGGATATCGATGAAGCCGAATGGGACCGCGTCATGCAGATTAATACGCGCGGTGTGTTCAGTTGCAGCAAGGCTGCCGTGCCGGAAATGAAAAAGAACGGATATGGCAAGATCGTCA
>CAJIYX010000141.1 GCA_905181725.1 Alphaproteobacteria bacterium UBA830 | reverse complement strand
GGCAGCGGACTGGCCGCGGTTTTCGGATGCCGAGATGACGCGTCGTTACACCGCCATTGACGGCCTGATGGCCGAAGCGGGTATCCGCCACCTGCTGGTTTACGGTGCGCAGTGGAACGGGGCCGCGATCCCGTGGCTGACACATTGGCCGACCACGTCGGAGGCTGCGCTGACGGTGACGCCCTGGGGCACACCGAACCTGTATGTCCAGTTTCACAACCATGTGCCGCAGGCCGTGGCCGGCGCGACCGGGTGCGCGGTGAAATGGGGCGGCGAAGACACGATTGCCACCGCCATCGCCGATTTCCAGTCTCGCGGCGCCACCGCCAATGACCGTATTGGTGTAATCGGCCGCTTGGGGCTCAGCGCGGCGCAAAAGTTGCGGACGGCCTTTGCCGATGTGGTCGATCTGAACCACGCCTTTACCCGGATCCGGCTGGTCAAATAGGCCGAGGAGATCGACTGGATGCGCCTCGGCGCGTGGTATTCGGATCGCGCCATGTCAGCGGTTGCCGAAAACCTGATTACGGGCCTGACCGAGCGCCACCTCTGCGATCTTTGCGAACGCGCCTGGGTCCCGGCGGGCGGGGAGACCGGCATTCATTTCTTCGGCTCAACCCCGATGGAGGACCCCGATTGCCGTGTGCCGCGCCAGATTCCGTCCGCGCGTGAAATTGCGGTCGGCGATATAGTGTTTTGTGAGATTTCGGCCACGTTCCGGGGGTATTCCGGACCAACCCTGCGCAGCTTCATCGTCGCTGCCGATCTGACGCCGTTCTACCGCGACCTACACGATACCGCGACGGCCGCCGTTGAGGCGATTTGCGCGGTCTTGAAAGCCAGGGCTTCGGTGGCCGATATCGTGGCCGCGCCGGGCGTGATCGAGGATGCAGGTGTCACGACCTGTGACGATCTCTTGCATGGCTATGGCGGGGGTTATCTGCCACCCGTGGTCGGGCCGGCGAGCCGTCCTGCCGGACAGATACCGGATATGGCGCTGGAAGCGGGGATGCTTGTCGTGGTGCAGCCAAACGTGACTACGGAAGACGGCAAGGCGGGCGTGCAGACCGGCGAACGCCTGCTGATTACCGAAGACGGCTATGAGTGGATACACACTTTCCCGCGGCTTTCACCGGGTCGGCTGACGCCTGGGTTTAAGTTAGGATTCAGGCGTCGGGTGCTGTGATCATGGTTTCGGCAAACGCGCCGTAATGGCTGGTTTCAACGCCGTATTTGCGATGTCGCGCACCAAGTTGCCGGACGACGGGCAGAAGTGCCTCTAGGTCGTCGAGCCGGGTGACCGCCGCCCCGACCATATCCATAAATCGCTCGCCCTGGGATTCCATGTCACCGGTAAACAGCTTCCGGATTTCGGGATTTGTCTCGAATACACGCTCGTAAAATGTGCGCCCGACGACCATGTCGATCGGCTCAATGCGCAGGAAGCTATGTTGCACGAGGTCGATATCTGCCCTGCTGATAGGCCCCTCACGGCTGACCGGCGCGTTATCTTTGGCCGTCAGCGCTGGCGCTGGTGCCGCCGGCGTCATTTTTGACACAGGCACCGACGTAGGAGCCGCGGCAGGCCTTGGGGCGGGCTGGGGTGAAGGTTCGAGAGCGGGCACGAAAATCGCTTCGGCGACGGGGGTATTATCGACCACCACTTCCGCCTGACTGCGCGCACGGTTGATGGATTTCCGCGCTGTTTCCGTTTACGCGACGAACTGTGCGAGCTTTTTGTGCAGTGATTTCAGCGTTGCGCTGATCTGGTCTGTCGCTTTGAGGGTCTCGTCCGATAGCTGTTTTACTTCGGAGGCGACGACGGCCAAGCCCTTACCGGCAGCGCCCGCGCGTGCGGCCTCAATCGTGGCATTGAGTGGCAGTAGGTTGGTCTGCTTGGCGATAGCCTGCACCTGGTCAGCGACATTGGCGACGGCTTTGGTGTCTTCCTCGAGAACCGTTGTGCTGGTCTCGATATCGTCCATCGCGGCGAAGGCCTGGTCGAACTGATCGTTTGAGACGGGCTCTGAAGCGGCGCCGGCGGCGGAAGCGCCTTTGTTCATATCACTATGCCTGTTATTCGTTCGCGTCGGAGCATTCGGCGCGACGTTTCCTGTTCAGTCGGCACAATAGTAGGCGCCAAGGATTTAGGGATTCTTGACCACGTATTTCGCTGCGCCAGACCCGTGGCAGATCGGAAAATGCGCCTCTATACTGCGGCAAAACGATAGAAACCCGCGGGAAGGACAAGAAACATGCAAACTGTCTGGGACCATGTGCGGCTCGCCGCCGCGCGGACGCCGGATCATCCGGCGATTGTCGATGATCGCAGCGACCGAGAGCTGTCTTTTGCCGGGCTGATCGCCGAGGCCGAAGCCATGGCGGCCGGTTTCGCCGCATCCGGTGTAGCCCGTGGTGACCGCGTTGCAACGATGCTGCCCAATGTTCTCGAACATGCGGTTGCGATCCTAGCGCTCCACCGGCTCGGCGCGGTTGTCTGTATGATAAATCCTCGCCTGAAACCAGATGAAGCCGCGGCACTGATCGCCGACGGAGAAATAACCGGTCTTGTCTGTCCGGCAGACGAACAAATCGTCACTGCGGCGCGCACGGCGTTATCATCGGGGCCATCGGGGCCATCAGGGCCATCGGTTTTCACGTTTGGTGGCACGGTGAACGATACGCAGGACCTCGCCACCTGCCGGGCGGATGCGGTAACGCTCGCACCGTGGACGACCCCGGCGGCCGATGAACTGGCCTTCGTAATGTACACATCGGGCACAACCGGCCTGCCCAAAGGGGTAATGATTTCGCACGGCGCCACCGACGGGCGGGTCCTGTTCGTGCCGCTGCAGTGCGGGCTGCGCCACGGTACCCATAACCGTGGGCTCGGCCTGATGCCGCTGTTTCATGTGGTTGGATTTCATGCCTGTTTTGTCGCCACCCTGTCGATGAACGGGACTTATTACGTTCATTCCGCGTTCGACCCGGCGGCGGCGCATGCCGCAATTCGCGATCAAGGGATCACGTTCCTGTTCGGCGCACCGGCTCATTTTCATGCACTGCTGACCGTGCCGGACTTCAAGCCGGCCGATGTCGTGTCGGTCGAAACGCTGGCCTATGCCGGGGCGGTCATGCCGGGCACGCTGCTTGAGAGGGTCGCCGGGGCGTATGCCGGTGCCCGCATGACAAATATCTATGGCACGACCGAGACCATGAATGCGCTGTATCTGAGCGATCCGGTCGGCTGGCCGACCCGGTATCGGCCCGGATTCTATTCGAATGTGCGTGTCGGGCGGATCGGCGGGGCGGTGGACGATATCTGCGCGGTCGGTGAGGAGGGCGAATTGCTGGTCGATTCCTCGGCGGATGCGACGTTCCTTGGCTATCTCAACCGGCCGGACGTTACGGCGGAAAAGCTGGTCGATGGCTGGTACCGGACCGGCGATATCGTGGCCCGGCGCGAAGACGGTGATTTCGATCTGCGCGGGCGTGTCGATGACATGGTCGTATCCGGTGGAGAGAACATCTATCCCGAAGAAATCGAGACCGTTCTGATGCAGCACGAAGCCGTGCGGGAGGCCGCGATTATCGGTATGCCCGACGATCAGTGGACGGAACGTGTGGTCGCCTGCGTTGTTGCCGCGGGCATCGATGCCGCTGCGCTGGATGCCTGGTGCCAGAATTCGGCGCTCGCCAACTATAAGCGCCCGCGCGACTACGTGTTTCTCGACGCGTTGCCGCGCAATGCGGCCAACAAGGTGCTGCGTCGCGAGTTGAAAGATATCGCTGCGGGTATCTTAAAGAAGTGAACACGTTCAGAGGTGCAGAAGCGCACTGGGTATGGCATACTCCGCTTGACGAAACGGCCTAAAATAACACCATAAGCAAGAAGCGCCGCCGTCTCGGAAACCGGAATGCGGACCAGAATCCGCACAATCTGTAAAAAGGTGAGGAACCATGAAAACGAATGTCGTAACAGGACTGGCCGCTGCTGCATTGGGCATGGCTTTATTCGCCGCTGGCCCCGCGGGCGCCGCTGACCCATTCTATAAGGGCAAGACAATCCAGTTTCAGGTCGGCTCCGGGCAGGGTGGCACGTACAGTGTTTACGCGCGTGGCCTTATTCCGTATCTGCAGAA
>CAJIYX010000140.1 GCA_905181725.1 Alphaproteobacteria bacterium UBA830 | reverse complement strand
TGGGTGATAAGAAAATGGGACACGTCAGGGGAGCGCCATATCACCCGCAAACACAGGGCAAGATCGAGCGATGGCACCAGACCCTGAAAAACCGCATCCTGCTGGAGAACTGCTTTTTTCCAGCAGATCTGGAGGCGTAAATCGAGGCGTTCGTCGATCACTACAACCATCAACGCTACCACGAAAGCATCCACAACCTCACGCCCGCAGCCGTCTACTTCGGGCGTGGGCAGGCCATTTTAAAACAAAGAGAGAGGATTAAACGGAAAACGATGGAAGCCCGGCGCTTGCAATACCGCAAATATGCCGCTTAATATCTTGAACCAGATGAGCCAGATCCTCCTTTAGATCAGGCCGCAGATTGTTCCAATTTATATGACGACGGACAAGCATTACTAAGCCTTTTCTTGTTTTAGACTGCTCGTCGACCTAGGCAGGGAACTGCATCAGGAGTAGCGGTTCCTGACAGAGGATGTCAGACTTCCCGTATGAGAAATCTAACCGCAACACTTTGCCTGACCATTGCGGTACTCCTTGGGAGTGCTGCTGCGGCACAACCATCGATACGAAAAAGAGGTTCACAGAGGGTTCACGAATGATTTCTTTCCGACCTTGGCTGATATGTCTCACATCTAAATCGGCATTTCTTTGTTGTCTTTTAATAGCACTAGTGGGTTCACCTGCAGACGTTTCAGCCAAGTGGAAATGGAAAGACGTCTCAGCTGACGAAGCGGTCATAAAGCTAAAAGGTTGGCCCGCCCCTGTTGATCAATGCCGATTACGGATAGGGACGCCTCCTGATTTTCGTAAAGAGAACACGTTTTTTTTCTGTCCCCGATGGGTGGGAAGTGATGAGCCAAGAACCTATTTTCGACTCATCGAAATGATACCTGGTTGGCGTTGGGGAGGGTCGTACGGTTCAGATTTTTCCGAACAACCGATGTTCACTAAGTGGTCCTCAGAATGCCCCCAAGACGAATGGTGGGGAAAGCTCGATAACGGACCGCCTGAAAGCTCTTAAAAAACCTTAAGATGCCGGTCTGATTTCCAAAGAAGAGGCGGCGGCGAAGCGGAAAGAAATCCTGAAAAACCTCTAGGCCCTTACCCCGCTGCACAACACTAAAGGCGGTTACGGGTTAATTATTGGCGTGAAAACCGTGGTCTGCAGATAAGCACGACGAAATAGACCCGTAGATTTTTCTAAGTATCTGGCAGGGCTAATATCTATATATCTGAGTGTGGGGCCGTTTTTTGGGTGCGGGCATGGCTTGTTCCCCTGTCCAGATAATCAGGGTGTCTATGGATACCTTCGTTAAAAGTATCACAAGTACTGATTCACCCCTTCTGAAGCGGCACATTGGGGCTGAGACATAAACAGTATGATAATTATAACATACTGTTATTGTTAATTTAATAAGAACTGGTGCGGGCGGCCGGACTTGAACCGGCAAAGCCGAAGCCGAGGGATTTTAAGTCCCTTGTGTTTACCAATTTCACCACGCCCGCGCCTGGTGTCAGGCTGGTCGCACATTAACCACGCCGACGGCAAATTGGAAATAGGCTGCGTGCCGAATCATGCGCTGGCGCCCCCCCCATTCGGCACGGTATGGTGATATCAACAAAAAACACTGGCGACAGCCCCGAATTCCGGGGGAGGGATGCGATGTCCGACACGACCCAAAGCGTTCCGCGCCGGTTTTCCGCCGGCGATCTTCGCGATTTCGTCGCCCGTGCACTGGCGAGCCTCGCCCTGCCGGACGGCGATGCCGCCGATTGCGCGCGCCTGATGGTGGGGTCAGACCTCGCCGGGTTCGACACGCACGGGATTTTCCGGCTCGCCCAATACGTCAAACGCATCAGGGCCGGCGGTATCAACGTCTCGCCCACCATCACCACCGTCACAGAAGCCCCCGCCACCGCTGTGGTCGACGGCGATAACGCGATGGGCCACCTGGTGGTGCAATACGCCATGCGGGTCGCCATCGACAAGGCGCTGGAGAGCGGCTGCGCCTGGGTCGGCGCGCGCGGATCCAACCATGCGGGTGCGGCGGCGACTTACGTGTCGATGGCGGCGGAGAAAAACCTGATCGCGCTCTACGGCACCAATGGCAGCGCCAATCACATGGCGCCTTGGGGCAGTGCCGATCTGTTGCTTGGCACCAACCCAATCGCCGCGGCGATACCGGCGGCAGAAGGGTCGCCCGTGGTCATGGATATCGCGACCACAGTGTCGTCGTTCGGCAAGGTGCGCACAGCGGCCCAGCGCGGCGAGGACATGCCCGCCGACTGGATGATCGACCGCGAAGGCAAACCGATCACCGATTCATCGCGCATTAAGGAAGGCATTCTGAACCCCATCGGCGGGCATAAGGGCTACGCGCTGTCGCTCGTCGTCGGCCTGCTGGCGGCCACATTGTCGGGCGCGCAGATGGGCGTCGATGTCGAGGGCATGGGCGATGCCGAATATCAGAAAACACCCGTCAATAACGGACATTTCATGATCGTGGTCGACCCGGCCCGGTTCGGCGATGTGCTGGATTTCGGCCAGCGGGTCGATGCGGTCTCGGAAACCATGCGCAGCGCCACACCGATGGCAGGCGTCGACAATGTCCGCGTGCCAGGCGATGGCCGCGCGGCGCATATCGAAGATTACACAATGAACGGCGTGCCGCTGCATGCCACGCTGATCGACAGCCTGAACACGCTTGCCGGCGAGCTCGGCATCTCTTCTCTCACCTGATCTTACTAAAAGGACAAATACCATGGCCGGCGCACAGCCTTACGTTTTCACCTCCGCCCGCCCGCAACCGGGTAGCGCTCCCAAGAAACCGGATGCCTTCACCATCGATATTCACTGTCACGTGCATATCCCCGAAGCGGCGGAGCTCGCCCAGCCTTATTTCAAGCCCGAGATGGAGCCCGGCATCCTGTATGCCAACGAGATGACGCGCGACATCAACATGCAGCAGAATGTCGACCGCATGCCGCACCTGACCACGGTCGACCACCGGCTGATCGACATGGACAAAATGGGCATCGACCTGCAGACCATCATTCCGCCGCCTTTCCAGGCCTATTACTGGCTGCCTGACGATATCGCGATGAAAGCCTCCGAGATCGTCAATAACGGGCTCGCCGAAATTGTCGACGACATGCCCGACCGCTTCGTCGCGTTCGGCAACATCCCGCTACAGGATGTCGACATGGCGGTCGCCGAGATGGAACGCGGCGTCAAAAAACTCGGGCTGAAGGGCTTCCAGATCCTGACCAACGTGAACGGGTCCGAGATTTCGGACCCCAGGCTTGATCCGTTCTGGGCCAAGGCGCAGGAACTGGACACGCTGATCTTCATCCACCCGAACGGGTTCACCTCCGCCAAGCGGTTCGAGGATCATTATTTCAACAACGTCATCGGCAACCCGCTCGAAACCACGCTCGCGGTTCACCGGCTGATTTTCGACGGCGTGATGGTACGCTATCCCAACCTGCGTATCCTGCTGGCACATGGCGGCGGCTACCTGCCGGCCTATTCCGGGCGGATCGATCATGTGTGGGGCGCGCGGGAAGACGGCAGGACAAACCTGCCCGAGGCGCCGACGACCTATCTGAAAAAAATGTGGCTCGACACGATCGTGTTTACGCCGCACCAGCTCAAATACCTGATCGAACAATACGGCACCGACAAGATCGTCATGGGCACCGACTATCCCTACGACATGGGCGACTACAACCCGGTCGAACTGGTCGACCTTGTAGACACGCTGGATAGCGCCGAAAAAGCCGCGATCTGGGGCGGGAACGCCAAATCGCTGTTGAAGATGGAAGACTAGGTAGGCCGGTTAAACGGACAGGGCGGGCGATCCACACGATTTGTTGAATCGATTGCCCGCCCCGGATTTAGTAGATTTGCGGTGTTGAATGGAAATGAAGGATCAAAGCGTGCGGAAACCGAAGATCATCATCAGCTTAGCAATTCTGGCAGGAATCCTGCTGGCGGCGGGCATTGTTTCCACGCCGCTTCAGGTCGCAGCCGACACGACATCAACCGACACGGCGAAATACGACACGCTCAAAGCGGGGCCCGCAGTGGGCGCCAAAATCTCGCACGATCTGAAAACCGTCGATCATCAGAACCAGCATCAGGACTTTAAATCGCTGGCCCATAGCCGGGGTCTGGTGATCCTGTTCTCACGATAGCTGGACTGGTGACCCCACTGCAAGATCCAGGTGGTCGCCTGGAACCCCAAGATCAAGGAATCTCGTGCACTCGGCTATAACGTCGCGCTCGTTACGCATGACAAACCGGCGGCGCTCAAACGCTTCGCGGATGCCCGGAATATCGATTACACGCTGCTATCCGACGCAAAGGCCGACATCATTCCCGCCTTCGGGATCGCCAACCCGCAATTTGCAAAAGGCAGTTCGTGGTTCGGCGTTGCCCTGCCGGTCATCTTCGTTGTCGGCAAGGCCGGCGTGATCAGACACCGGTTTTCACTGCGGAATTATCAGGACCGGCCGGAAGTCGACACGATCCTCAACGTGCTTCGGAAAGACGCCCAGGGGTAGCCGGCGTCCAACCCGGCAGCTCAACAGGCGGCCAATCACAGCTTAAGTAGCCGCGGGCATTCCCCGGCGCACGATCTCGACAAGCGTTTCCGGTTTGACCGGATAATCCGTCAGCTGCGCACCGAACGGCTCCAGCGCATGCTCGACCGCCGACACGATCGCCGCTGCGGCCGGAACGGTGCCGGTCTCACCGACACCCTTTACCCCCAGTGGATTGAGCGGCGACGGCGAGGTTTCGTAGATCATGTCGATATGGGGCAGCTCGGTCGCCGTCGGCATCAGGTATTCACCGAAATTCGTGGTCAGCGGCTGGCCGTTCTCGTCATAGCCCATCCATTCATACAGCGCATTACCGATGCCATGGACGACACCGCCGGCAATCTGGCCATCCACGATCATCGGGTTGATCAGGTTGCCGCAATCGCTGACCACCACGTAGTTCCGGAACGACACGGCCCCGGTGCCGATATCGACCTCGACCTCGACCGCCTGCACGCCGTTGCTATAGGTCAGCGCCGTTGGTTTGAACGTGAGATCGGCTTCAAGTCCAGGGTCCACGTCCTTGGGCATGGAATACCCCGGCGCACCCGCCGCCATCTCTGCAACCTGTTTCAGGGTGACCGACAGGTCCGAGCCCTTCACGCGCACTTCGCCATCGGCGAGTTCAAGATCGTCTTCCGCCGCTTCCAGAATATGGGCTGCCATTTTGATGACTTTCGCGCGCACCTCGACCGCCGACAGATGCACGGACGATCCCGCCGTCACCGTCTGTCGGCTGGCAAACCCGCCAAAGCCGAGCGCGATGGTCCGCGTATCGCCGGAGATCACCTCTATCTCTTCAATCGGCACGCCGAGCTGTTCGGACGTCACCTGCGCCAGCATTGTCTTGATGCCCTGCCCCATCGCCAGCGCACCCGTGAACACCCGCACCTTGCCGGACCGCTCAATACGGACCGAGCCGGATTCAAACGGACCCCGCCCGGTACCTTTCAGGCTGTTGGCAACACCAATCCCGAGATAGCGCCCTTCTGCACGCGCCGTCGCCTGGCGGTCCGCAAACCCGGCATAGTCGATGCGGTCGAGCGCGATCCGCTGGCATTTCCGGAAATCGCCACTATCGGCCTGTACGGGGGAGCCGGAGCGGGTCTTCAATGGCGTCTCATACGGCATAAGCTCGACAGGGATCAGGTTCAGGTCGCGGATTTCCGCGCGGTCGATCCCCAGCCCCTGAGCGGCCCGGTCGAGCAGGCGCTCCATCGTGTAGTTGCCTTCAGGATACCCCGCACCGCGGACCGGAGCGGCCGCCACGGCATTGGTCTCGACCACATGCACATCGATATCGTAATTGGGAACAATGTAAGGACCCGGCACACCGGTCGATGCGT
The DNA here is from genome assembly GCA_905181725.1 of Alphaproteobacteria bacterium UBA830. Lineage (GTDB taxonomy): Bacteria > Pseudomonadota > Alphaproteobacteria > MPNO01 > UBA830 > CAXBCP01. The sequence goes on along the minus strand of CAJIYX010000140.1, from coordinate 2,717 downwards.
TATAGGCCATGTTGATGCCCTGCGGCGTATAGGCCCCCTGATCGCTGAGCATGGAACCGCGGATCGCGAGGACCCGCCCCTCGCCATCGGTCGCGAGCTCCATCGTCCAGTCCTGTTCGCGTTCCTGAATAGCAGCAACGAAATGCTCGCGCCGATCCTCGATCCATTTCACCGGCGCATCGAGCAGTTTTGCCGCCAGTGCGACCGCGATCTCCTCACTATAGGCAATGTATTTCGACCCGAAACCGCCGCCGACATCCGGCGCGACCACGCGCAGCCGGCCTTCATCCATATCGAACAGCCGCACCATCGCCGAGCGCACCTCGTGCGACATCTGGGTCGACGACCAGAGCGTGATCGCATCGTCCAGCGCGTCGTAGCGTCCCACCGCGCCACGGCCCTCGATCGGATGCGCCGCACCTCGGTGCTGGATAAACCGTTCGCGAAAAACATGGGGAGCATCGGCAAAGACGGCATCCGCATCGCCATAGGATTGCTGGAACCGCACAAGCACGTTGTCGCTCTTACCCCGGTGGACCAGCGGCGCACCATCGGCAAAGGCCGCGGCACACCCCGCGACCGACGGCAGGGGCTCATAATCCACCTCAACCAGCACCGCGGCATCCTCTGCCTGGTAGCGCGTCTCGGCGATCACCAGCGCGACCACCTCGCCGACATGGCAGACCTCTTCGCCGGCAAGCAGCCAGGGCGTGACGTCCGGTCCGAAGTCGGTTGTCGGGAACTGAAGCGGCAGCCGGCCGTCAACAATGTGCGGCAGGAAATCGGCTAGCGTGTAGATCGCCCGGATACCCGGCGCCGACATCGCCACTTCCGGATCGATGGATTTTATCAGCGCATGCGGGTGCGGACTTCGCAGGAACGCCGCCTGCAGCATCCCGGCGAGATGAATATCGTCGACGAATGTACCTTTGCCGCGTAGCAAGGCCGGATCTTCAATACGCTTCAGACTTTCCCCAATCACCCTGACATCCTCAATCTGTTCCGCAAAAATCTAGCACAGCCACGCCGTCTGCCCCATAAAGGGTTTTCGCCGACACAACGAAAGAAATCAAAAAATGAACATCATTTCACTGAAACAGGCCGATATCATCATCGACGCCATATTCGAAAAAAGCCGGGAGCTGAATCTGCGCCCGATGACCGCCATCGTGGTGGAAGCCGGCAATGTGGTCAAAGCGTTCAAAAAGGAAGATCACGCCTCGGCTCTGCGGCTCGAGATGGCGCTCGGCAAAACATATGCGGCGCTGGCACTCGGCCGCTCGTCGAGCCTCGTCCAGGTCCGCGCGGAGGAACGCCCGAAATTCATGAAATTCATCGATGACGCGTCGGAGAAACAGGTATTTGCCGAAGGTGGTGGCCGGCTGATCCGCAACGAGGAAGGCGACGTGATCGGGGCAGTCGGCGTTACAGGCGACCGCCAGGACGTGGATGAAGACATGGCCGCCCATGGCATTCATGCCGCCGGACTGAAGACCGACGAAGACTGTGCCGACATGGGCCAGCTGGTGCGGCTGGACAACTGACGCGGTCCCAACGACCCCGTCATCCTCGGGCTTGACCCGAGGACCCACAAAACCGCCCTCCACTCCCGCGAAGGCGGCAATCTTATATACAACCCACCACACATTGCCTTCCCGGCCTTGTGCCGGGACCCAGACTGTTCATCGGCGCTGCGACCAGGCCCCGGCAAAAGGCCGGGGTGACAGTAAGTTTGCGGAATTCCGCTTACGCCCCTTCGATCACGGCCCGGCATTCGCCAAAGCCAATGCCGCGCGCCCCGTCACGTTCGCACCAGGCGCGCATGATCAACTCGTCACCGTCACCGAGAAACTTGCGTTCCTCACCCGTCGGCAGCGAGATCGGGTTCGCGCCGCGCTTGGTAATCTCGAGGATCGAGCCGTACGAATCTTCCGTCGGCCCCGAAATCGTTCCGGTCCCCATCATGTCGCCGGGCCGCAGGTTGCAGCCGTTCGATGTGTGATGGGTCAGCATCTGAAAAATTGTCCAGTACAGGTTCTGCATGTTGGTTACCGCCAAAATCTCGGCTGGCACATCCTCGGCGCGCATCTTCTCGGATGCGATAGACACCTCTATCTTCACATCGAAACCGCCCTCTACCTCGTTCGCATCCGATGACAGGTACGGCAAGGGTGTTGGATCGCCATCGGGCCGCGCGAAAGCACTGCTGCGGAACGGCGCCAGCGCTTCCATCGTGACAACCCAGGGCGAGACGTGGCTCGCAAAACTTTTCGCCAGGAACGGGCCAAGCGGCTGGTATTCCCACGCCTGGATGTCGCGCGCCGACCAGTCATTCAGAATACTGAGCCCGAAAATGTGGTCTTCCGCCTCGCCGATCGATACCGGCTGTCCCATCGGGTTTCCCGGCCCGACATAAAACGCGATCTCGGTTTCGTAATCGAACGCCATGGACGGGCCGAAGGACGGCACGTCGGCATCCGGCGCCTTGGTCTGTCCGACGGGGCGCTTGCAGCTCTCGCCACTGACGACGATCGATGATGCACGCCCGTGATAGGCAATCGGAATATGTTTGTAGTTCGGCATCAGCGGATTATCAGGCCGTAGCATCATGCCGACATTGGTGGCGTGAAAGATCGACGAATAAAAATCTGTGTAGTCGCCGATCTGCGCCGGCAGACGCATGGTCACATCGGCCTGCGCAACCAGGATTTCCCCGG
>CAJIYX010000139.1 GCA_905181725.1 Alphaproteobacteria bacterium UBA830 | reverse complement strand
CGCCGTTCAACACCCATCAGCGACGGGATCGTCGACACGCCGGCATCGCGCCGCTGGCCAATCTGCTTGGCATAGGCCTGGAGGGCGGCGTTATCCGGATCGACATGCAGCGCGAATTTCGCATTAGCCGATGTGTATTCATGGGCGCAGTAAACCCAGGTCTCGTCGGGCACTTCGCTGAATTTGGAAATCGATTCATACATCTGCTCGTGCGTTCCCTCGAACACGCGCCCGCAGCCCAGCGCAAACAGCGTGTCACCACTGAACAGCGCCTGGCTTTCGGCGAACCAGTAAGCGATATGCCCGGCCGTGTGACCCGGCACATCCCAGATTTTTGCCTCTGCATCGTAAAGCTTGAACGTGTGACCGTCGGCGACTTCGACATCGATCATCGGAATACGGTCGCGATCGGCCTTCGGGCCGACAACGATGCAACCTGTCTTTTCCTTGATCTCGGGCACGCCGCCGACATGATCGTTATGATGATGGGTCGCCAGAATATGGGTCAGGTTCCAACCGAACATATCGAGCGTTTCCAGCACGGGTTCCGCGTCCGACGGGTCGATGACCGCCGCATTACCGGAAGAGCTCTCACGCAACAGGTAGACATAGTTATCGGACCGGGTGGGAATCTGGTGAATTTCGAGTGTGGACATCGGTGGCGCCTCCGGGCGGCTAAAGACTGTTCGGAGCCGAAACCTATCAAATACGGTCAACCGGCGCCATTCGCCCATCAGATAATCGACGGTGGAAATTCTTCCCCTGCGGCCCGACCCGGCGCATATTGAAGACATGTATAACGACGTCGTCGATCTTCGCGATTTCTACAACTCCCCGCTGGGCTACACGGCGCAGCGCATCGTGCGACGCTACATCCGGGCAGTCTGGCCCGATGTGAGCGGCACGAGCGTTGCCGGGATTGGGTATGCCACACCGTATATGCGTCGCTTCCGCGAGGAGGCCGAACGCGTCATCGCCCTGATGCCCGCTCAACAGGGCGTCATGCGCTGGCCGGTCGAGGGCGCCAATGTCGTGTCGCTTGCACCCGAAGATGATCTGCCACTACCCGACCTATCGATGGACCGGGTATTGCTGGTTCACGCGCTGGAATGTTCCGAACAGCCTCGTAAATTGCTCCGTGAAGTCTGGCGCATTATGGCCGAGGGCGGTCGGGTTCTCATCGTCGTGCCGAGCCGGCGCGGGATATGGGCGCGACTGGATCATACGCCGTTCGGTCACGGTCACCCTTATACGCCGGGTCAGGTCTCGCGGTTGCTTCGGGATAATCTGTTTCAGCCGGAGCAAGCGGTATCCGGGCTGTTTGTTCCACCAAGCCGATCACGGATGGCGCTGGCATCCGCCCCGGCAATCGAAAAAATCGGCGCGCGGTGGTTTCCAACCTTTGGCGGTTTGCTTGTCATTGAAGCGCAAAAGCAGATCTATGCCGGGTCGGCAACTGGACCCCCCCAGCAAACACCGAGGCGTTCCTACGTTCGGGTCATCGGCGGCACAGGCAGCACCAAGCGCGGACCGGTCGTCAACAAAGACTGAGTTCTGGGTCGCCGGGGATGCCGATGCCGGGCCGGGCCGCAGAGATGCCGGGACTACTCCCGGGTCAGCAGAAAAATTGCTTCTTCGCCACGAAGATTGGCCGCCGCCCCTGCGGAATTAAGCTCGCGCCCCACCCCTGACCGGGAAAGCGACAGCGCACGCTGCACCGTCAATCCGAGATCTTCGCACATTAGCGAGAAATCGCGGATGGTGCAGAGATGGATGTTGGGCGTGTCATACCAAGCATACCCGTCATCGCCGACAACAGGCATGCGCCCCCCCGTGAGCAATTGCAGGCGCACGCGCCAATGACCGAAATTCGTGAATGAGACGATCGCGTAACGTCCGATCCGAACGAGCTGAGAGACGACATCCTTGGGGTTGCGCGTCGCCTGAAGCGTGCGCGTCAGCACGACATAATCAAATGCGCCATCAGGATAGTACGCAAGATCGGTATCGGCATCGCCCTGGATGACCGACAGTCCATGGGCGACGCAGGAATTCACCCCGGCCTGACTAAGCTCGATACCGCGCCCGTCGACATCTTTCTGATGAACCAGATAATCGAGCAAGGCGCCATCACCACAGCCGATATCCAGCGCCCGGCTGCCATCGGCGATCATCCCGGCAATAATTCCAAGATCGCGCCGTTTCAGGTCATGCCCTTCATTGAGCACCGAAAGAGCGCCGCCATCCGCGGTCATTTTGTGTCCTGTCCGCGGTTTGCACCAAGCCCGCGATGCTCGGCAGCGCCTTCAATAAAGCCGGATACGGTCTGATAAAACTCGGGCTCATCGAGCAAAAATGCATCATGGCCCTTGTCAGTCTCGATCTCGACAAAGCTGACATTGGCAGCCACGGCATTCAGCGCGCGCACGACTTCTCGGCTTTCTTCAGTCGGGAACAACCAGTCGCTGGTGAAGGAAATAATGCAGAACCGCACATCCGTCGCCTCGAACGCACCGGCAAGGTTACCGTCATGCCCGGCCGCGAGGTCGAAGTAATCCATCGCCCGGGTGATATAGAGATACGAGTTCGCATCGAAACGCTCGACGAACGTGCTACCCTGGTGGCGCAGGTAGCTCTCGACCTGAAAATCAGCATCGAACCCAAAACTAACGGCGTCGCGCGCCTGAAGCTTTCGCCCGAACTTCCGGTGGAGCGCCGTTTCCGACAGATAGGTGATATGCGCCGCCATCCGCGCGACAGAAAGGCCGCCCTTGGGGATAGCCCCCTCTTTCAGATAGTTACCCTTGCGCCAGTCCGGATCGGCCATAATTGCCTGACGCCCGACTTCGTGAAAGGCGATGTTCTGCGCGGAATGGCGCGCGGCGCCCGCAATCGGCACGACGGAAAATACGCGGTCGGGGAAAATCGCCGCCCATTCAAGCACCTGCATCGCGCCCATCGAGCCACCGACAGCGCTGAACAGCTTGTCGATCCCGAGATGATCCAGCAAAAGCGCCTGCGCGCGGACCATGTCACCGATCGTGATAACCGGAAAATCCAGTCCCCATGGCTCCCCGGTCTCCGGGTTGATGTCCCGCGGACCGGTCGAACCCATGCATCCACCGAGCACGTTCACACAGAGGACGAAATACCGGTCGATATCGAGCGGCTTGCCGGGGCCGACCATCAGGCCCCACCAGCCGGGCTTACCGGTCAGCGGATGGGATTCCAGCACGTATTGATCGCCGGTCAGGGCGTGGCAGACCAGGATCGCGTTCGACTTGTCGGCGTTGAGGGTCCCGCAGGTGGTATAGGCCATGGTAAACGGACCGATGGTTTCCCCGGAATCGAGCTGCATGGGCATATCGCGCGCGAGCTCCACCTGAAACCCGGGCAGTTTGGCCGCACCGGCACCGTCAACATTGGGGAGATCGGGGGTAGCCATCGTCTTGTAAGACCGCATTCCAGCTTGGGAAAAAGGCCATGATAGCTAGAGTCGCCCCCCTTCTATGTCAATGTTTTCTTTGCATTTGTCCGTCCCGCCTACTACATATTGGCGCCTTTACGGAAGGGGCGCTCCGCCGTACTGCAAGGTCCACGGGACGTTCACCGAAACTCATTTTCAACTTGGCCAGCATATGTCTGACGGCAAAACACCCCTCTCCGCGTTGCGGGACGAAATCAACGGTATCGATGACGATATCCACGCTCTGCTGATGCGCCGCGCCGCGATCGCTACCTCTATCCGCGATTCAAAGCACGGCGGACCGGTCTGGCGACCCGCGCGCGAGGCCCAGATCCTGCGTCGCCTGATCGCCCGTCATGAAGGCCCGTTTCCGCGGACGACCATCGTCCAGATCTGGCGCGAGATCGTCTCGGCGATGGTGCGCCTGCAGGGCGAATTCGCCGTTGCCGTCTATGCGACCGAAAACAACCGGCTGTGCCGCGACATGGCCCGCGATCATTTCGGCGCCGAAACGCCGCTAGCCCTGTATTCGTCCGCGCGCGCGGTGCTGACCGCGGTACAGGATGGGTCCGCAACCGTCGGCGTCCTGCCTACCCCGGAAGAAAGCGAAGAAACGCCCTGGTGGCCGCTCCTTGCCGGCATGTCCGGCAGCGGTACGGCCGTATGCGCCCGGCTGCCTTTCGCGCCCAGCGCGCCGGGATACGGTGATTCCGCGCTCTGCGTGGCCTCTATTCCGCCGGATGAAAGCGGCCTGGACCGCAGCCTGTTCGTGCTGCACACCAGCCCCGAAATCAGCCGTGCCCGGCTGAATGACGCGATTGCCGCCGCCGGCATTAAACCGCTTCGCCTGACCGGGCGCGGGGCGCCGCCAGACGATACATCGGTGTTCCTTGCCGAGTTCGAAGGCTATGCCGGACCGGACGACGCGCGGATTGCCCGCCTCACCGACCCCGACACAGGTATCGTCGAGGGCGCGAATTTCATCGGCGTTTACGCGCTGCCTCTGGCCGCAGGGGACCTTGCCGACCGGGAAGACGACTAGTGACGTCGCTGACACCGCGCCCCGGCATTCTCGATATTGCGCCCTATGTGCCGGGCGCATCGAAGATCCAGGGCGTTGAGCGGATCATCAAACTATCATCCAACGAAGGCGCGCTGGGGCCGAGCCCACAGGCAATCGCCGCCTATCGCGGCATGGCAGACACTTTGCATCGCTACCCGGATGGCGGGTCCGTGGAACTGCGCACTGCCATCGGTACGCTGCACGGCCTGGACCCTGACCGTATCGTCTGCGGCGCCGGCTCGGACGAAGTGCTGGGCTTGCTCGCCCGCGCCTATGCCGGACCGGGCGACGAGGTCCTGTTCGGCGAACACGCCTTCACGATGTATCCGCTGTTTGCCCTTGGTGTCGGCGCAACACCCGTCAAGGCGCCGGAAAACGATTACACGGTCACCGTCAATGCCCTGCTCGCCAAGGTTACTGAGCGGACGCGCATCCTGTATCTCGCAAATCCGAACAACCCGACGGGCACGATGCTCACAAAGGACGAAGTGACTGCGTTGCGCGGCGGCCTGCGCGACGACATCCTCCTGGTCATCGATGCGGCCTATGCCGAATACGTCACGCGGAACGATTACACCGCCGGGATCGAACTGGTGGATGCGGGCGACAATGTCGTCATGACCCGGACATTTTCGAAGATTTACGCGCTAGGCGCTGTCCGGCTCGGCTGGGCCTATTGCCCGGAGAGTGTCGCCGACGTGCTGAACCGTATCCGCCCGCCATTCAACGTTACCAGCGCCGCGCAGGCCGCCGGGGTTGCCGCGATAAACGATGTCGAGTTCCTGACGCGGTCGCGCGACCACAATACAGCCTGGCTCCCGTGGCTGGCGGAGCGAATGGAGGAATGCGGTCTTGCCGTCGTTCCGAGCTTTGGGAATTTCGTGCTCGTCCGGTTTCCCGAAGACGGCATACATGACGCCGCTTCTGCCATGGAATTTCTAGCCTCGCTCGGGATTATTCCACGCAGCACGGCCAGCGCCGGCATTCCCAGCGGCATCCGCATCACGGTCGGCGTCGAGGACGAAATGCGGGCGGTTGTCAACGCTGTCACCGAGTTCATGAGCCGATAATGAATACTCCGCTTTTCGACAAAGTCGCCTTCATCGGCATCGGCTTGATCGGGTCATCCATCGCGCGCGTCATGCGCCGCGACGGCCTTGCCGGATCGATCGTCGCCTGTGCGCGATCAGACGAGACGCTGAACACGGTGCTGGAACTCGGTCTCGCCGACGAGGTCACAAAAGACCCGGCGGTTGCCGCGCAGGATGCCGACCTGGTGATGATCTGCACGCCGGTGTCGACCTATGGCGCAATCGCTGAGGCAATCGCGCCGTCGCTCAAACCCGGTGCCATCGTCACCGATGTCGGGTCGGTCAAGGCATCCGCCATAAAAGCCGTGATGCCACATCTGCCAGAAGGCACGCATTTCGTGCCGGGCCATCCCATTGCAGGCACCGAGAACTCAGGGCCCGAATCCGGCTTCGATAGCCTGTTCGAAGGACGCTGGTTCCTGATCACGCCACCGCCCGGGACCGATCAGGGCGCCATCGACAAGGTTGCCGAGCTGTGGAAATGCGCCGGCAGCAATATCGACTACCTTGAACCCGAACATCACGATCAGGTACTGGCGATCACATCGCACCTGCCCCACCTGATCGCTTACACGATTGTCGGCACCGCAACCGATCTCGAAGATCACATCAAATCCGAAGTGGTAAAGTACTCGGCATCGGGTTTCCGGGACTTCACCCGCATTGCAGCGTCAGACCCGGTGATGTGGCGCGACATTTTCATCGAAAACCGCGATGCGGTGCTCGAAATGCTCGGACGTCTTTCAGAAGACCTCGCAGGGCTGCAGCGCGCCATTCGCGTCGGCGACGGCGATACGCTCGAGGCGCTGTTTCGCCGGACACGCGAGATCCGCCGCGGCGTGATCGAGGCCGGCCAGCACATCCCGCCGACGCCCGAAGACGAGCCCCCTAGTTCCACCTGATCGGTTTGATCCGCAGGACCGGCGCCGGCCCAATAAAAAGGCGCTGCTCCTGAACGCTCAACGGCAACCGTGCCGAGCCGCCACCGAAGGACAACGCCCGGCTGGTAATCCTGGCCGCAAATGCAGCCCGGGAATTAATCACCCCGGCGGCAAGAAGCCGATCCATCGCGGCCTCGATCCCCCGAATATCCGCGACCATCGCCCCTTCAGGCTGAAGTTTTCCATCCAGTGCGAACGTGCCGCTGGTACGCAACCGCAGAACGTCCCAGTCAAGCGCAAGTGCTGCAACCTCAACCGTGCCGCCGCCGTCGCGCCAGCGTGTCAGGGTATCTTTGAGCGACGCCACCGGCGCGATCTCGCCCACGATCACGGCATCCAGCGCGATCTTGCCGATATTCCGGCCCAGCACGGGGCGCCACTGGTCGGGCAGAACGATCTTCCGGACATCCAGCGCGACACCGAAACCCATATCGGACGGGTCCGGGTGCGGGGTGTTTGCTCCGACATCTATCGACGGCGTGGCGGGTACAGAACCAAGCAGACGCATAACAGCGGACTCGGCAACAAGCCTCTCTCCGCCCGGGAGTCGAATTCTGACCCCCGCCAGACGCGCGACGATATTTTTCATCGCCGCGTTCTCAATCACGATATCGGCCTCGGCCCTATCCAGCTCGGCCCAGACATCACCGGACCGAAGGGTCACGACATGTACCCCCGGAGCTGATACGGCAATCTCGTCGGGCAACCAGGGCGCCGCGGTAGCCCGAATATTCGGGGCAACCCAGCGCCACCAGGAATCGGGGCCAGATATCTGCGGCGTTTGAAAAAACGCTTCCAGACGGGTCGGAAAGCCGGTGATATCGGGATCACCCAAATCAACGGTCCAGCCCGCGGCCCGGCGGTCCTGCGCCCAGCGATCGATCCCGGCCCGTAGTTCGGCAGCGACGTTGTACCAATAGACTGTATAGGCGCCGCCTGCGACGAGCAGCGCGCCCATGAGCACAATGATGATCCGGATTGGCCGTAACGACATGGCAATGATATAGCGGGCGTAGGGATTTAAATCGATCCACTAGCAACCATGCCCCAGAATGGTCACAGTCCCCAGACTTTCCATACCGGATTTCCAGCCCACGGAAATTGTTCACCGCCAATGCTCACATCACACCCGCAGACTTCACCATGACAGACAGTTCAGCAGCACAGCCCCAGATTTCCCGGACGGTGCTAGCCGTGGTGTCAGCGTTGTTCATCTTTTTCTGGGCGAGCGGGTTTGTCGCCGCGAAGTACGGGCTGCCTTATGCAGAGCCGTTTACGCTGATGGCTGCACGGTACGTCGTCGCCACCGCCATCATGGTGCCTGCCTGTTTCATACTCAGGGCATCGTGGCCTTCCACCTTTCGCGCGGCGATGCACATCATGATCGCCGGAATTGGCATTCAGGTCATTTATCTGGCCGGGGTCTATTACGGTCTTTGGCTTGGCGCCTCTACGGGCGTGACCGCAATCGTTGTCGGGCTTCAACCGTTGCTGACAGGCGTCCTCGCCGGTTTCGTGCTCCGCGAACGTATCAGCCGAAGTAACTGGATCGGGCTCGTGCTAGGGTTTATCGGCCTGGCGCTTGTCGTTTGGGACCGCATCGCCTCGCCAACCGATACGCTTTGGGCGCTCGGCGCGCTGCTCGCCGGGCTCATCGGCATCACGCTCGGGACGCTGTACCAGAAAAAATACTGCGGCCCGTTCGACATCCGCACCGGCGTTGCCCTGCAAACCATCGTTTCCTGCGTGGTCATGCTGGGGCTGGCCGCGAGTTTCGAGACAATGCAGATCAAATGGATGGCGGACTTTATCTTCGCGGTCCTGTGGTCCGCGGTTGGCCTGTCCGTGATTGCGAGCTGTCTGTTCTACTGGCTGATCCAGCGCGGCGCCGCCACGCGGGTGACAAGCCTCATCTATCTGAGCCCGCCGACGACAGCCCTTATGGGCTGGGCCATGTTCGGTGAAATCATGTCCTGGCTCGCCATTGCCGGCATGCTGGTTGCGATGGCCGGTGTCGCCATGGCCGTGAGAACCAGATGACTGGCAGAAAATCCATGTTCGTCCGCGCGATGCCGTTCCTGTTCATCCTGAGCTGGGCATCGGGCTTCCCGATCACCCGGCTCGGCCTTGAATATACCGAGCCGTTTACGCTGCTATGGGTCCGGTCGGCGATCGTCATCGCACTTGTCGGAATCTATGCGCTCTTCGCCCGCTTCCCGTGGCCGGGCTGGAAGGAAATGGCGCATATCGCCGTTGTCGGTGTCACGCTGCAATGTTTGTATCTCGGCTCCATGTTCATGGCGCTGGACGGTGATGTCAGCCAGGGCGTTGCCGCGCTGATCGCCGGCATGCAACCCTTGCTGACCGCCGCGGTGGTCGGGTTTACCCTGGGCGAGCGCGTCAACCGCGTGCAATGGGTGGGCTTCGCGCTCGGCTTCGTGGGCGTTTTTATTGTTCTGTCGGAACGCACGGGTGTCGGCGCGGGGACAATGACCGGGTTTATCTTCGCCGGCCTGACACCGATATTCATCACATTCGGGTCCCTGTATCAGAAAAAATTCTGCGCCAATTCGGATTTGCGGGTTGTGATGATTGTCCAACAGACCGCCGCCGGCGTCTGTAATTTCTGCATCGCCATGGCGATCGAGACCGGCGAGATCGTGTGGAGCAGCGCCCTGATTTTCACCTGGATCTGGCTGGTTTTTGTTCTCACCATCGGCGCGACCAACCTGCTCTATCTGATGCTGCGCCACGGCGAAGCATCCCGCGTGTCTAGCCTGTTTTATCTGACGCCGCCGACTGCCGTGTTCCTGGGGTGGATCACCTATGGCGAGACCATGGACCTGATTGCACTGGGCGGGTTTGCCGTCGCCGTCGCCGGCGTGTTCCTTATCACGCGCAGTTCGGGTCCGGCTAAATGACAGCGGCGAACCGCCTGAACATCACGAAGCCGGGCGGGTTCTGGTTCTTCGCCTACGGGTCGCTGATGTGGGATCCGCCGTTCGAATCTGCCGACACCCGGCCGGCACGGCTATATGGTTATCACCGGTCATTCTGCGTCAATTCGGAAAATTATCGCGGGACGCCGGAAAGCCCAGGTCTCTCCCTCGGCCTCGACCGCGGCGGGTCGTGTACCGGTGTTGCGCTGCATATCGACGACGCTTCGCGCAACCACGCTATCCGCGAAATCGAAGCACGGGAGATGAACCACGACCCGATCTATATCTGCCGCCCCGTCCGGCTGACGCTGACGACCGAGACGGTCACGGGATACGCGCTTGTGGTCGACCGGAAAGAACGAATCTTTGCCGGCCGGCTGGATTTCGAAGAAACCGCCCGGCGTATCGCTACCTGTGCCGGGAAACGCGGCCCGAATATTGATTATCTGGCCAATACCATCGCCCGGCTGGACGCCATGGAAATCGCCGAAGGCCATCTTCATCACCTGCTGCGCCGCGCGACACAACTACGCGGTACCGGCTGAGGCGTTGGCAGAACGCGCCGTTCAGACTAAGAAGATAGCGACAATATTTCGGGACCAAGGGAGAAAATACCGTGAAACTGATCAGCTATCGCCACGAAGGGCGCGAAGCATATGGCGTCGTCAAGGATGGCGGCATCGTCGACATGACCGCGCGCATGGATCATCCCAGCCTGAAGCAGGCGATCGCCGGTCTGTCGATCAATGAGATGGAAAAACTGGCCGCCGCCGCGGACCCGGACATCTCGCTCGACGCCATCGAATATATGTTCCCGATCACCACGCCGGAAAAGATATTCTGCATCGGGCGCAATTATCGCGCTTATCATGAAGTGCTGGAAGATGGTGGACCCAAATGGCCCAGCATCTTCCCTCGTTTCGCATCAGGGTTTGCGCCCCATGGCGAAGCGATCCTGCGCCCGTCGGTATCCGAGCAGCTCGATTACGAGGGTGAAATAGGGGTGATTATCGGCAAGTCAGGCCGGCACATCCCGGAAGAAAATGCCCTCGACTATGTCGCCGGCTATACGATCATTAATGAAGGCAGCGTGCGCGACTGGCAGTCCAAGGGCACCCAGAACTGTCCCGGTAAGAATTTTCACCGCTCGGGCGGCATCGGCCCCTGGATGGTCACCCGCGACGAAATCGACGACCTGGACGCGCTTCAGATCAGAACAAGCGTCGACGGCGATGCCCGTCAGGACGGCGGCAGCGACATGATGATCTTCAAGATCCCGTTCGTGATTTCACATATTTCGAAATTCGCCTGGCTGGAGCCCGGCGACATGATCGCCACGGGATCGCCCGGCGGCAGCGCAATCGAAACCGATCCGCCGAACTGGCTGAAGCCTGGAGAAACGATCAGCATCAATATTGAGCCGATCGGCACACTTACCAACCCGATCGCCGCAGAATAGAACGAACGGAGCATCAGGATGAAACTGGCCAGCTTTGCTATCGGCGGTCTCGAAGGATTCGGTGCCGTCACCGACAGCGGCGTTATCGGATTGACCGGACGTCTGGCCGGGCGTCATCAAACGCTGCGTGAAGTTCTCGAAGCGGAAGCTCTGGATGAAGCCCGGGCCGCAATTAAGGGCGTTGAGGCGGATTATCCGGTCGACAAGGTCGAATTCCTGCTGCCGATCCCCAACCCGGAAAAAATTTACTGTGTCGGCCAGAATTACCGTGAGCACATCCTGGAGATGGGCTACGAAATCCCGACATCCCCCAGCATTTTTTCGCGCTATGCCCGGACCTTCGTGCCCCATAACGGCACAATGGATATGCCGTCCCATTCCGAGCATTTTGACTATGAGGCCGAGATGACCGTCGTGATCGGCCGCCCTGCACGCCATGTGTCCGAAGCCGATGCGCTGGATTACGTCGCCGGTTACACGGTTGCCAATGATGGCAGCGTACGCGACTGGCAGGCACGCGGACCGCAGGTCGCCCCCGGCAAGAACTGGGAAAATTCCGGCATGCTTGGCCCGTGGATCACCACCGCCGACGAAGCCGGCGACCCGGCGAGTATGTCGGTTAAATCCTGGGTCAACGGAGAGCTGCGCCAGAAAGGAAATACGAGCGATCTGGTTTTCTCGGCGGCGTTTCTTGTCAGCTACCTGTCAACCTTCATCACGCTGATGCCCGGCGACATGATCACCACCGGGTCGCCCGCCGGCGTCGCCGTCGGATTCACCCCGCCAAAATGGCTGAAATCGGGCGACACCGTGGAAGTGGAGATCGAACGTGTCGGTAGATTATCTGCCATTGTAGGACCGCCGACCCAGCAACCAGATATCTGAACTGGCTGGGCTTTACCCACCTCCGGTCAGAACATCCTCTAGTATATAGAGAACCTTATTAGTCGCGGCATCAATAAGGACAATGTCGTTGTCAACGATTACGCGCCGGTAAGATCTCGGGCGCGGAGGCAACCGATGTTCCAGATCCGACGGAAGATGTTTCGCTAGCCCGGGAGGAAAGCTGCCCCCCGTTTGGCAAGACCAGGCGGCAGGTTCCTCCCGCGCTTCGCAAGCCCCGGCGGCAACCCTTTTCGCTTTCCTTTGTTCTTGCCTTTGCGCCCATGTTTACCGCTATCCTCGCTCGACTCGCTACTCGCCGAACCGCCGCGCGCTTCATAGTAACGACGCAGAATTCGAGGCTCCACGTTCGTCAAAACGCGATCCACGACCTGCTCTGTCGTAAGGTGGCCGGACGCCACCTGAACCGCAGGGGTGCGTCCCTCACGGGCCTGAACCGGGGCGACCAAGACGGAAAATCCCATCGCTGCAGAAACTGCCGAAACGACAAGACTATACATTGCCTACTCCTCATACGTGTATGCCTACACCGGGCTTCAGGATGGCACTTAGCACGATCAACAGCCAAGAAATATTTGCTGTCTAAGCGAGAGTCATCCTGTTTCTGTTTTCCGCGTAATCGAGGACAAATGTCCGGAAGGACTCCGCTGCCATCGATTTTTCATCGGCCCAGCTTAGCGGTGCCGCCGGCTTCGCGAACTGTCCGCTCCGGGTTCGCGCGATATCGCTGTCACCCGCATTTCGAATAGTCGCACGCCGTACAGGTGTCACAGCCTTCCTGGCGGCGCAACGATGCCTGGCCGCATTTCGGGCACTGACGCATCCGTGGGGCATTTTCAAGCCCGACCACCTTGCGCTCTTCACCCGTCTTAGGCCCGTCGCTGTGACCGGCTTTATCGGCCCGGGGTATGAAACCTATATCGATCATGTGACGTTCGATAATGTCGCCCATCGCCGCCAGCAGTGATGGCACGTACCGTCCCTGCATCCATTGCCCCCCACGCGGATCGAACACCGCCTTCAGTTCATCGACCACAAAGGACACATCGCCGCCCCGGCGGAATACCGCAGAGATCATCCGGGTCAGCGCAACCGTCCACGCATAGTGTTCAGTATTTTTCGAATTGACGAAAACCTCGAACGGGCGCCGGCGTCCGTCCTGCACGATGTCATTGATCGTGATGTACATGGCATGATCGGAATCAGGCCAATGCAGTTTATAGGTCTGTCCCGGCAGCTCTTCGGGCCGTGACAACGGCTGGGTCATGTAAACAACGCCGGATTCGAACTCATCCTCCGCCGTGACGGGGGCGGGACCGGTCAGCAGGGGCAGTTCGGGCTGCGCCGGGTCCGCTGTTTCCTTTACCTGCAGTACCGAGCCGGTCACATCGTTGGGCCGATAGGTCGTGCAACCCTTGCAGCCAGTATCCCAGGCCTGCAGATAGACATTCTTGAATGTATCGAACGCGACATCGGCCGGCACGTTGATGGTTTTTGAAATCGACGAATCGACATATTTCTGTGCCGCCGCCTGCATCACGACATGATCGCCGGGTGCTATATCCTGGGCGGTGACGAAATACTCCGGCAGGGGTGCCTCGCCTTTGAGCCGGCGCCACAGGCGGTACGCATAGTCGGAGACTTCTTCTTCGCGCCGCGTGCCGTCAGGCATCAGCACGGTTCGGGTATAGGTATAGCTGAACACGGGCTCGATACCGGATGACACGTTATCGGCAAACAGCGAGATCGTCCCGGTCGGCGCGACCGACGTGAGCAGCGCATTCCGGATACCGTGCGTGCGGATGTCACCCCGGATATCTTCCGGCAGGCCCGAGATCGTCTCGCCCGCCAGATAGGCATCCATCTCGTATAACGGGAACGTGCCTTTTTCCGCCGCAAGGACCGTCGATGCGCGGTACGCATGATCACGGATAGCACCCATCCAGCGCTCGGTCAGTTCAACCGCCCTGGCCGAGCCGTAGCGCGCGCCGCACATAATCAGCGCATCGGCCAACCCGGTGACCCCGAGCCCGATCCGGCGCTTTGCCTCCGCCTCCGCCTGCTGGGCGGGCAGCGGGAACCGTGACGCATCGGTCACATTGTCCATCATACGGACCGCCACCGGTACGAGTTCCGCAAGCGCGTCTTCATCCAGCCGCGCGATCAGATCGAACGGGTCGACCACCAGTCGCGCCAGATTGATCGACCCCAGAAGACACGCGCCGTAAGGCGGCAAAGGCTGTTCGCCGCAGGGGTTGGTCGCCGCGATGGTTTCGCAATAGTTCAGGTTATTGGTGCGGTTGATCCGGTCGATAAAAATCACGCCGGGCTCAGCATAGGCATACGTCGCCTGCATGATCGTGTCCCACAGCCCGCGGGCCGACACCATCTTGTAACAGGTGTCGCCGAATGTCAGATCCCAGTCACGGTCTTCGCGCACCGCATCCATGAACGCGTCCGTGATGAGCACCGACAGGTTGAACATGCGCAGCCGGCCGGCTTCCTGCTTCGCCGCGATAAACGCTTCGATGTCGGGATGGTCGCAGCGCAGCGTCGCCATCATGGCGCCGCGGCGGTAGCCCGCCGACATGATGGTGCGGCACATTGAATCCCAGACATCCATAAAGGACAGCGGTCCCGATGCATCCGCACCGACGCCTTTTACCAGCGCACCGCGCGGCCGAAGGGTCGAAAAATCGTAGCCTATACCGCCGCCCTGCTGCATCGTCAGCGCGGCCTCGCGGAGATGCTCGAAAATGCCGCTCATATCGTCGGGAACAGTGCCCATAACGAAACAGTTGAACAGGGTCACGTCGCGTTCGGTGCCCGCCCCGGCGATAATCCGGCCCGCCGGCAGGAACTGAAAATCGGTCATCGCGGCTTCGAATTTCGCCGCCCAGTGATCCCGCACGGACGCATCTTCGGGTGCTGCCAACGCGACCGCCACACGCCGCCACGTATCGTCTACGGTACGGTCCATGACCTCTCCAGAAGGCGATTTAAAGCGGTATTTCATGTCCCAGATCTGGTGGGAAATGGCGGAAACAGCGGTCATTCAACAGCCTCTTTTGCGGGTCGAGGACGGTAATCGAGAGCGCCGGCAGGGTCAATGTTCATGTTATGTTTGTCTTCAGGTTCTGGCGTCGAATAGAAACCACGCCTAACATATGGGGATGGAATCTTTTGATACCGCTATCCGGTACGAAACCACGCCCGATGGAACGCGTTTACGAATCGGTCACTGGCCATCTGACAATGGCGGGAACAGACGGATCGTACTTTGCCATGGCCGCACGGAATTTCTCGAAAAATACACGGAAACCATTGGCGAGTTGGCGGCCCGCGGCTTTGAGGTCTGGTCGATGGACTGGCGCGGCCAGGGTGCCTCCGACCGCGCGCTCAAAAACCCGTATAAAGGCTATATAGACCGGTTTGAGAGTTATATCGCCGATCTTGCCTGGTTCTTTGACACCATTATCGGCTCAAGCGACGGCGACGGCGACGGCGACGGCGAGACACTGCTGATGGCCCATTCAATGGGCGGACACATTACGCTGCGCGCAGTGCTTGAAGGTCGCGTCAAACCCGACCGCTTTATCCTGTCGGCTCCGATGATCGACCTGCCCGTCGCCGGTATCGGCCGTCCCGCGATCACGGCGCTCAGCTGGGCCATGACCGGGATTGGCCTGGGCGGCCGCTACGTCGTCGGGACAGGCGACTACGATCCCGCGCGGGTCAAATTCGACGGCAATCCGCTGACCGGTGACCGGACACGCTTCAATGCCATCCATGCCGCCATTGCGGTCAATCCGGTCATGGCACTGGGCGGCCCGACATTCGGCTGGCTGAATGCCACGTTGCGAAGTGTCCGTGTACTGCGCGGCCTGTCGCAGGCATCGCCCCGGACCTGTCCGACCCTGCTGTTCACGGCGATGGCCGACACTGTCGTATCGGTTACTGCGCAAACGGAAATGGGCGCTGCCCTGCCGGATTGCGAGCAGGTTCAGGTCATAGATGCGCACCATGAAATCCTGCACGAAACCGATGCGATCCGCCAACAGTTCTGGGGTGCGTTTGACGAGTTTACATCCGCTGCCTAACTGTTGCGGGCTTCTTCCAGCAGGGTTTTGTTACCGTCATGGATACGTGACGACAGGATTTCATCGAAAGTCGCGGCGTCCTGCTCCGGCGCGATGGGTGGATGAAATTGCGCCAGGATTTTGCCCGGCTTTTTGACGAAACTACGGCGCCCCCAGAACCAGCCCGAATTGAGCGATACTGGTACCACCGGCACATCGCACCGCCGATAAAGCGCCGCAATACCGGATTTGAGCGGAACGATTTCATCCGGCGCGGACCGCGTGCCGCCGGGAAAAATGACGACAGGGCGTCCGGCGTCGAGCTGCGCCGACACGCTGCGGATCATGCGGCGTGCTTCGCTCGCCCCCGCCGACCGGTCGATCGCGATCATGCCAAGCTTCCGTGCGTAGGGCCCGAACATGGGCACACCGTACAGTTCCTTCTTCAGCACAAATGCCGGGTCTCGCAGCACCGCATAGAAACAGATCGTATCCCAGGCGGATTGATGGGCCGCCGCGACTATAAACGGTCCGTCAGGCAGATTTTCAACGCCGCGAAATTCGAAATCGAGCGACAGGATATGCCTCTGCAGCCAGAATATGCTGTGGGTCCAGAATCTGATTGCCGCTAACATTGCCGACCGGGACGCGATCAACAGCGGGATATACGCGACCAGCAGAAAAATCGTCCAGACAAAGACGGCAATATTGAACAAAAGTGAGCGCAGCAGTGTCATTTAGGCATCCGGGCCAGGATGTATTTATGGTATTCGGAAATCGCGAGGCGCGCAGATCCGCGCCAGCGCCACCAGTTTTCCGCATAAAACCCGGCGGGAAACACCGGATGGGGGACAACCCTTATCTCAGACGGCAGAGCGTGACGGAATTCCAGCAGGCTACGCGGCATATGGTAACTGGCGGTCACGAGCCGGATTGACGTGAACCCTTCGCGTGTCATCCACTCAACCGTCTCAACGGCGTTTCCCCGGGTGCTGTCGGCGACATATCCCAGCGCGATACAACATTCGAGGTCGCCGGGCGCACGCTGCGCCAGCTTGAGCAGGGCCCGTACATCGACCCCCTGGTAGACGCCCGATACGAACAGTTTCCGCCCGCTCCCAGCGGCAAGCAGAGAGAGCCCTTCGCTGACGCGACCGGCACCGCCGGTGAGAACCACAATCGCATCGGTCTTTTCGCCGGAGGCGGCCCCCGGTTCGGGGATAAGCGCCGCGAACAGATAAAGCCCGGCGGCCCAGACAAGAAACGCAAATGCCGCGACGGCCACAATGCGGCGCAGCGCCCTGCCCGGATGTTTTACATCCCTGCGTTTCACATCATTTTTCCGAGCACCCGTTTCACGGTAATCCCGACGGTTAACACCACCAGCAAAACCGCACCAACGGGGAGCGCCGCCAACAGAACTGACTGCATCGGCCCAAAGGCCAGTTCCGGCAACAAGCCGCCACTTAACCGGCCGCCATAGACATGCGCCAGCCATATGATACCGGCACCGAGCACGAAACCGATCGCCGCACCCGCCGATGCCAGCCGGAGGGTATGATTCTGGAATTGACGGGCAACATAGGAATCCTGTGCGCCAATCAGATGAAGCACTTCGACGACATCGCTATGGATCGCGAGCCCGGTTCGCGTCGTAAAGACCACCGTCGCAACAGCGGAGATCAGGATCACGATCATGACTGCGAAAGAAATCGTCTCGGCTATCCGGGTGAATTCCGTCAACCGGCGCAACCAGACAGCATGATCATCGACAACCGCGCCGGGCGCGACCTGTGCAAGACGGGCCGACAGGGCCACGAGGTCTAGCTCGGCGCCGCGCGCTACCGTCGCATCGATCAGATCGGGCATTGGCAGCTCAAGACCGAGAACCTGTTTGCCGAGCCAGGGTTCCAGCAACACCGCGATCTCCGCATCCGGTATAGGGCGGACCGAGTCGATTCCCGGCGTCGTCCGTAACAGTTCCGCAGCGGCATCAACCCGCACCCGGCGGTCTGAAGCATCCAACTGGGGAATCTGGATGGTCAGCGTGCCGGAAAGGTTCTGCCGCCAGGTATCGCCCGCGGAGGCTAAAAACATCCCCGCCGCGAAGGCGAGCGTCGCCAGAAATACCAGCAGCCCGACGGTCCACGGCAGAAATCGGCTGGCCGGGTCGC
>CAJIYX010000138.1 GCA_905181725.1 Alphaproteobacteria bacterium UBA830 | reverse complement strand
TGCGGGCGACCGTATCGCGCACGCTCCTGCTGGAGGATGTGTTTATTCCGGACGAGCAAATGTTGCTGCCGCGCGGCGTCTACTATCAGGCGGCCCGGCGCTGGCCGCATATGTTTCTGACCCTGTGCCCGACCTATATGGGGCTCGCGCAGGCGGCCTACGACTTCACGGTGGAGTACCTGCGGGGCGATATCGAAGGCATTCCGGTTAAGCGGCGGATGTATCCGACGAAGCAGATTACCGTCGCCGATATGTGGATCAAGCTGCAGCAGACATGGGCGCTATTCAAACAGGCGACCGGCGAGGCACGGGTCGATCCGTCGAAGGAAGATCGCCTGCGGGCGTACGCGGCGCAATACGCGGTGATGGAGAACGCCAACGAAATGTGCCGGCTCGCCATCCGCACCTGCGGCGGCCAGTCGATGCTCAAATCCCTGCCGCTGGAACGTCTGTATCGCGATTCCCGGCTCGGATCGTTGATGCTGCCGTGGACGGCGGAGTTGTGCCTCGACCGGCTTGGGCGCGAAACCCTGTACGAGCCGGGTGAGACGGACGACGATTGATGAACCTGTCGCACTGGATTGAACGCTGGGCCGATTTCCAGCCTGATAAAACGGCGATCCGATTTGAAGGCCGGGACATCAGCTACAAGGTGTTTGATGACCGCATCCGCCGGGTTGCCGGGATGCTGCATCATGATCTTGATGTCGAACACGGAGACCGGATCGCGTTTCTCGGACTGAATTCACCGGACATGCTGGCGCTGATGTTCGCCTGCGCGCGCATCGGTGCGCTGCTGGTCCCGCTGAACTGGCGTCTCGCGCCGCCCGAACATCTCTACATTCTGCAGAATGCGGATGTGAAGGTTCTGTTCTGCGAGGACGAGTTCACGGAAGGGACCCGGTCGATTGAAGACGATCTGGCTGATTGTCGGGTGTTGGCAATGAATGATGCGTTCGAGAACCTTGTTGCGGCCGCGCCCGATGACACGGTCGATCGTGCGGTCGGTCCGGATGATCCTTTGCTCATCGTCTATACATCGGGCACGACGGGGCGACCCAAGGGCGCTATCCTGACGCAGAATGCGATGACGTTCAACGCGATCAACTCTGTCGCGATGCACGACATGACCAGCAGTGACATCATTTTTACGAATCTGCCGATGTTCCATGTCGGCGGCCTGAATATTCAGACGACGCCGGCACTGCACGCAGGCGCGACCGTTATCATGCATCGCCGTTTCGATGCCGATGCGACAGTTCAGGTTATCAATACTGAGAAGCCGACATTGATGATTTTGGTGCCGGCACTTATGGCGGCGATTGAGCAGCATCCGGCCTGGGTGGATCTGGATTTTTCATCGTTGCGCGCCATCAATACCGGGTCGACGACGATCCCCATGTCGCTCGTCGATGCCTATCTGGGTCGGGGCGTGCCGATCATTCAGGTTTACGGTTCGACTGAGACGGCGCCGATCGTCATTCATCAGCGCATTCCCGATGCCTGGACGACCAAAGGCTCTACCGGACGGGCGGCGCTGCATTGCGATGCGCGGATCGAGGATGCGTCGGGTAAAATACTTGGTGCTGACGAACGCGGCGAAATCGTCGTGCGGGGGCCGAACATCATGTCCGGCTACTGGAACGATCCGGAGGCGACCGAGGAAGTCCTGAAAGATGGCTGGTTTCACACCGGCGATATCGGACATATCGACGACCAGGGGCTTTTCTATGTCGATGACCGGGTCAAGGATGTGATTATTTCAGGGTCGGAAAACATCTATCCGGCGGAGCTGGAGATGGTTCTCGACCGGTGCGACGAAATAGCCGAATCCGCGGTTGTCGGGCGCGCGGACGATAAATGGGGTGAAGTGCCCGTTGCTGTTGTCGTGCTTGGCAAAGGCAGCAAACTCACACGGGAAGGGGTTCTCAGCCTGTTCAACGGCGAACTTGCGCGGTTCAAGCATCCTCGCGACGTGATTTTCAGCGATGTGCTTCCGCGAAACGTGATGGGCAAGGTGCTGAAATTCGAGCTCAGAGACATGGTGAGTCAGAGAAACTCCGTCTAGATTGCGGCTATGATTAATAAGCCCCCCGGCAAGGGAGCGATCCGCGTACTTCTGCTGATCGTATTTTTCGACATGCTGGCGTTCGGGATCATCATCCCGTTTACGCCGTTCTGGGCCGAAAGGTACGGAGCGTCGCCGTTCGAGGTGACGCTGCTGTTTTCGACATACTCGTTCTTTGCCTTTCTTTCATCGTTCCCCTGGGGCGTCATCAGTGACAAATGGGGACGTCGTCCCATCCTGTGCTTCAGCATGTTGGGCACAGCAATATCCTTCGCCCTCGTCAGTCAGTCCGATGCGCTCTGGATGCTTTTTGCAGCTCGTGCATTCGGTGGGCTCATGGGTGGCACCTTGCCCGTTGCACAGGCTTATATCGCGGACGTCACGCCACCCGAAGATCGTGCCGGGCGCATGGGAATGATGGGGGCCGCAATCGGTGCAGGTTTCGTTCTTGGCCCGGGAATAGGCTGGCTACTGACCCGCCTGGGCACCGGCGAAGCGGATTTTCGGACAGCGTTTATGATAGCCGCGGGCGTCGGTGCATTGGGTTTTGTCGCTGCCATGTTGCTGCTCCGCGAACCGCCGGCGAAGGCGAAGTTAGAGGATCAACGCAGCTTCCCCGCGCGCCTGAAAGCATTTTCGGTGGCCGGGGCAACGCCGGGCGTTCTGTATCCGCTCGTTATCCTGACGCTTCTGGCGTTCTGCATGGCAGGGCTCGAAGCCACGTTTGCCCTTTGGACCGAACGCCAGCTTCACTGGGGTGTGCGCGAGGTCAGTATCTTCTTCCTCTTTATCGGCAGCATCATGGTGTTGGTGCAGGGCGGCATGGTCCGGCCTCTGGCAAAGAGAATGGGCGAGGCAAAGCTGGTAATCGCCGGTACTCTTTTGATGTCGATCGGCTATGCCACGGTTCTGTTTGTTTATGCGCCACCGCTGGCCTTCGTTGGCGGCGCCTTGATTGCGGTCGGGTTCGGTCTTGCCAACCCGTCACTGACGGCCCTGATTTCGAAGAATGCGCCCGATGAACATCAGGGTGCGGCGATGGGGGCCTCCCAGTCGGTACAATCCCTGTGCCGGATTCTAGGGCCGATAATGGCGGGTGCGGCCTTCACCAGTTTCGGCCGGGATGCGCCTTATCTCGTCGGCGCAATTATCCTGTTTATCGGATTCCTGATCGCGATCCGGGCATCGCGCGTCGTTAAAGGTCGCTAGTCCTCCGGGTAATAAGCCTTCGACGGAATTTGTGTCCATGCCGCGGGTGCGACAGCTTCTTCGATCCGGTCCTCCCGGGACAGGGCATCATTCCAGAATGCCGCGATAAAACGCATGCTGTTGATACCGTCGGAATCGTCGGAGGCAAGCCAGGTTATCGGGGCCTGCATGACGTCTGGCTATATCAGCTTTTCGCGCGGTATCCCGGATGCGTTGGGTATCATGCGGGTGTTTACCGGCCTGCCGGGGATCAGCACGTTGGCCGTCACGCCGGTGTCTTCGAGGTCGCTGGCTATAATCGCCGTAAGGGCCTCCAGCGCCGCCTTGGTCGGGCCATAGGCGCCGGCTCCTGACAGATACATCGTGTCGAGACTGGTCGTAACGTTGACGATGCGCCCCCAGCCGCGCTCGAACATATAAGGCGCGCAGGTCTTCGCCATCAGCTGAGGCCCGAAGACATTCACCTACAGCATGGCATTCCACAGGTCGTCGTCCAGTTCCCAGAACTTTGCGGGCTCGACGAAAAAGTTACGGATCCGTTCCGGACCGACGACCGCATCGTTGACCAGAACATCAATCGACCCGAGAGTGGAGATGACTTCTTCGGCAGTGGCCTTTGCCCGGGTGGCATCGGTTACATCACAGACAAACGCTTTCGTAGAACCCTGGCCGCCGGCGTCCTCGGCTTCTTTCGCTGATTCCACGAGGACATACTCGTCGATATCGATCATCGCGACTTTTGCGCCCGCCGCGGCGAGTGCGACGGACATGGATCGCTCCATACCCCGGCCGGCACCGGTCATAAGAACGGTTTTTCCTTCGAGAATACGGTCGGTCATATCTATCGCACCCGTGGTGTGTGACGTTACCGGTCTAGCGACGCGACGCTGTCCGGGCGAATTGCCTTAGAGGGAATTTGCGCCCAGGCAGTCGGCGCACCTGCCTGTTCCAGCCGTTTGGCGAGTGGTTGATTTTCGTCCCACAGTGCCGCGATAAACCGCATACCGCTGGTATCATTTGCCTCGTCCGTACACAGCCATACGGATGGTGCTTGCATGACTTCAGGCTGGATCAGATCTTCCCGCGGTATTCCTGTCGCCTCTGTAATCATGCGTGTGTTTGCCGGCCCGCCCGGAATTAACACGTTGGCCGTCACTCCGGTTCCGCCCAGGTCGTTCGCCATTATGTGGGTATTCGCCTCGAGTGACGCCTTGGACGGCCCGTAAGCCCCACAGCCGGGCAGAAACATCGTGTCGAGGCTGGTTGTGACGTTGATTATCCGGCCCCATCCCTGATCCACCATGTGTGGCACGACGGCGCTTGCCATCAGTTGCGGGCCAAACGCATTGACGGTCAGTACGCGCAGCCAGAGATCATTATCGACTTCCCAGAATCGTGGGCCGTCCCCGGTGAAATCTTCGGTAAAGAACTGGGGCCCCATCGCGGCGTCGTTAATCAGGATATCGAGGCTGCCAAAGGACGAGATCGTTTCCTCAACGACCTCGGCTGCACGTTGGGTGTCGGTAACATCGGCCGGGAGCACAAGAGCGCACCCTTGTCCGCCTGCGGTCTCGACATCTGCCGCCGCCGCTGCAAGAACGTCGCGTTCGAGATCGACCAGAGCAATTTTAGCTCCTCTGGCTGCCAGCCCCTCCGCCATGGCTTTTCCAAGACCGCGCCCGGCCCCGGTTATCAGTGCCGTGCGACCTTCCAGTGTTCTGCCCGTCATGATGCCTCCTTCTGGAGATTGTTTTTGTGGATGTCAGCGTTCGATGGATTGCGGCAGAATCGCTTGCTTCCCAAGCTGTGGCCAGGCGCAAGGCGCGGAGGCTTTTTCGAGCCCCGCATCCCAGTGTCCGGCGATAAAGCGCATCCCGTTATGACCGTCGGACTCGTCTGACGCGAGCCAGACTGCCGGCGCCTGCATGTCTTCCGGCTGTATGAGCGCCGCGCGCGGGATTCCCGTCGCGTCGGGGATCATACGGGTATTGGCCGGGCCGCCCGGGATCAGCACGTTGGCGGTCACACCGGTACCCTCAAGGTCTTTTGCCATGATCACCGTGTGGGCTTCGAGCGCTGCTTTTGACGGCCCGTATGCGCCCATACCGGGTACACACATGGCATCCAGCGCCGTCGTGATATTGACGATACGCCCCCAGCCGGCCTTCAGCATGTGCGGTACTGCCGCAGCTGCGACCAGCTGCGGTCCGGCGGCATTGATGTCCATCATCCGGATGAAAATATAGGGGTTCAGTTCCCAGAATTTGGGCGGCGCACCGTAAGGGTCTTCCGTGACGGCCTGCGGGCCGAGCGCTGCGTTGTTAAAGACGACATCGATGCGTCCGAAATTCTCCGCGGCATAATGGACGGCAGTCGCGGCGCTGTCCGGATCGCAGACATCGGCGCCGAGCGGGATAACGGAATCTGCGCCGCCGATGTCCTGAATTTCATGCGCGACCTGTTGAAGTTCTTCGCCGTCCAGATCGATGAGTGCCAGGTGTGCACCCTGTTCGGACATTGCCAACGCCATTGCCCGGCCGAGCCCACGTCCAGCACCAGTAACCAGGACAACTTTTCCCGAAAGTTTTCCGTCAGCCATTTTCATTTCCCATGTTTCTGTTACCCCGAGGGTCATCGGTAGGGCGGATCGTCTTTCCGCCGAGCTGGGGCCAGGCGATCGGATCGCCGGTAGTCTCCACGTTCTTCGCGGCATCGATTGCCGTGTCCCACAAGGCTGCGCGGAACCGCCGGTCGTTTATATGGCTGGCGTCGTCGGACAGGAGATGGAGCAGGGGCGGGACCATGACATCCGGTTGAATGAGCTTGTCGCGGTTCTCATAAACACCGGTAGCGGAAATCATTCTGGTGTCGGCCGGACCGCCGGGGATCAACACGTTACAGGTCACGCCCGTGCCGGCGACGCCGCCTGCGATCATTGTCGCCAGGGCCTCGGCGCCTGCCTTGGAGGGGCCGTATGCGCCGTTTGTGTAATTGGTCATCGTATTAAGGCTGGTCGTGACATTGACGATACGCCCCCAGTCCTGGGCCAGCAGGTGCGGCATCACGGCCTGTGTCATAACGAAATGACCGGTTGTGTTGACGTCGAGATACAGCCGCCAGTCGGCGAGGTCGATCTCCCAGATCATCTTTGCGTTGGAGCGGTCGGTATCGCGGAAGCGTTCCGGCCCCAGTCCCGCGTTATTGACCAGAATATGCACCCCGCCGAAGGCGGCTATGGTGTCTTCAACGATCCTTTTTACGTCTTCTGGATTCGAGACATCGCCCGGCGCCGCAATACAACCGTGGCCGATTTCCGCAGCGGCCTGATCGAGTACATCCTGGTCGAGTTCCACCAGCGCGACATTCGCGCCTGCATTGATTAATCCTTGAGCCATTGCCTTGCCAAGGCCGCGCCCCGCACCGGTCACGATGGCCGTTTTACCTGTCAGTGAGACCATTTTATCAGTCCTCGTAGTTATCAAAATCGACGACCAGCGGCGTCAGCTTTTCGCGATAGAAATCCGGCATCGGCGCGGATGTCCGCGTCTCCGGATCGAAGAAAACCTCGATGGTGTCCTGGGTTGCGCACAGGACGTTCGTGTCCGCGTTATACAGACGCAGATGATGACGGATCGATTTGCCACCGACATGGCTGAACCCGCCGCGGATGACGAGCAGGTCTCCGGCCTTCATTTCATGGACATAGTTGATCTTGATCTGTCCGACGACGAGGCTCGCCCCGTTTTCGTGCATTTCCTTCTGGCTGACCCCCGCGACGGTCCACAGGTGGAAACCCGCATCGTCGAAGTGATGGGCGTACCAGCGCACGTTCATGTGGCCGATATGGTCGCAGTGCCACGGAAACACGACAGCGCGATATAGCTCGTAGATATTCTCCACGTGGAATTCTCCTTCGTTTGGTCAGGTATCCAGAACGGATGCGTGGAACAATCGTTCCGGCTCGTAGGATGCGCCGATCAGTCCCTGATCCGCGCTGTAATCTATAAAATTCGCGATATTGTCGCGGTTTACGGCGAAGCCCGACGGCCAGATATCTGTGCCGAACATGTCATTCTGATACTCCATCGCGTTTCGGGCAAAGGCGATCTCGGAATAACCCGGGTCTTCGTAATAGTCGGCAGCGATGCGCTTGGCGGAGTCCCACATTTCGATCACCGCACGGGGTAGTTCAGGGTTCTGTTCAACGATTTCGTTTCGAAACGCCATGATGTGCATGATCGGAAAGTAGCCGAGTTGATTGTAATAGCGTTTTGCTTCGGCCATCGGATCAGGAAAAAGGCGACGAATTGTGTCGCCGGCCTCAAGCACCTCACGTGGGGGATGCGGGAAGATCATCGCATCGACCTCGCCGGATAAAAGAAGGTCTGCGCCACGTCGCCCGTCAGTTAGCCAGTCGATCTTCGTGCCTTCGGGCGGTGTCCAGGCCAGCGCTTCCTCGGCTTCCATTATCCAGTGAATATTTTCCCAGGGAACGCGGTAGAAGAATTTGAGGTCGCCTTTGACCAGCACTGACATCGTTGTCTGAAAGGCCCGCAACGCGACCTTGCGCCCGGCCAGGTCAGCCGGGGTCTGAATCCCGGAATCGGCGCGAACGTAAATGTGGTTCTGGCTGAACAGCCGGCGCGGGAATACCGGTGTGGCGGTGAGGTCCGCACCCCGGTCGACGGCCATGATATAGGATGAAAACGATAATTCGCAGATGTCGAACTCGTTGTTTCGCAGCATGCGTTCATGCCTGTCGCGCCCATCCCGGTGGGTGTGATCGATGCCGACTTCAAGCGGTTCGATTTCGATGCCCGCTGGTGGGGTGATCGCGCCGGTAAAAAACGGTACGTGCCGATCGTAGCGTTCAAGCGCCATCGTATAAGTCGTCACGCCATCCCTCCCTTATTGTTCCACTCACTATAGCAGGGTCGGGACCGGATAGCAGGGGCGGACCGGGTCTGTCAGCCCTGCCAGTCCAGCCGGTTGCGCGCGAATTCGGGGTAGGTTTCTGATATTTCCTCGGCAATGCGCGAATGGATCAGGGCGATCCAGTCCGGCTCGGGCGGGGCGACGGGGCCGACATCGTCCGGACAGTCGAAGTCGAACCCGGTATTATCACGGACTTGCTCGAGCGTGGCCCCCGGTAACAGCCCATCCAGCCGGAAGCGACGATGCTCCTTATCATACAGAAAGATGCACAGACTGGTGATCAGCGCATGCGGTCCACCGGGGCGGTGCACCCCGGGCGGAGACCAGCCCGGTGCGCTGATAAAATCGACCTTGTCGACAAACACCCGGCGCGAATGCTCTTCGCGGAACAGGATGACCCGCGGGACGGAAAAATACAGATAGGCCGAGCCGAAACTGCCTGGAAAGCGGGTGTCGGGTTCCGGGTAGGGGCCGGTGCTGACCAGGTTGATATTTGCTTCGCCGTCGATCTGACCGCCGCCGAGGAAAAATGCATCGACGCGACCCTGTCCGGCACGGTCGAACAGCTCCGGGCCACCATCGTTGAACGGATTGTGAATATTGCTGCCCAGAATACTCGCCCGCGATGTGCCACCGGTCAGCGCCTGCATCAGCAATGCGGCACTGCCCGGGATGGGAGATGCCGTGCCGACGGCGATGTTCCTGCAGCCTTCGAGCATCCGCGCGATGGCGCAGATAAGCAATTCTTCGCGGGTATATTCCCCAGCATATTCCCCGGTATATCCCATTGTATCGGTCAGGCTACTGCCTGCTCGGCATGGACATGCTGTTTCAAATAATCGGCAAAACCTTCAGGTGATTTCGCGGCTTTCACGTAATCGCGCAGATGTTCGCAGTCGCGCCCGTAACAATTGGCAAGTGACAGGGGCCACGCGCCGCGTTTCGCATGGGCGACGGCATCGACGTATACCGGCGGGATCGTGCCGGCCAGCATGCGGTCATCCTCCATCAGATTGCCGTCCCAGATTTCCTCGACCGTAACGAATGTACTGGCAGATGCATGGGCCAGCAGGACGCATTCGCGTTTCGGGCCGACCCATACATTGCCGTGGCGGTCGCCATAGCGGGCGTGAAACAGCGCCACGTCAGGGCGGACCGCAGGGAGCAGAACGATCGGGTCGCCGCCACCCTCGGCAAAGGGGTTGTCGATGACTTTCCAGTCGGCCCGGTGGGCCAACACGTCGGACCCGATGATTCCGCGCAACGGCTGGAACGGGGAGCCTTTTTCCGATGCCTGTAATTCCGCATAAAGAGCCGGGCAGGTCGCGTCGCGCATAGCGATGGCGCCGTCCTGCACAGCTCTGCGGAAACACGGTGCGTAGCCAAATTCCCCCATCGAGACGCCACTGGTCTCAATCTCCGAGACACAGCCGGCACCGATCAGAATGTCCGCCTGCATCGAGCTGACGGGCACGGTCAGTAGCCGCAGGTTCCGTGCGCCGCGCCGGATCAGCGCGCGCGTGACCTCCATGGCAACGCCGCCGTCTTCCTTCGGGACACCGATCAACGCGCCGTCCGGGATACGGCTGGCGATTTCGTCGGCGGAGATATAGTTTTCGGGAGTATCCATGGCGCATATTCTGCGGCGATCTTTGAAAACAGGCAAATAAAATGAATAGGGATGATCTTCTCGGGACCTGGGACCTGCAGCGTTTCTGGTTTACCGGCGATGACGGTGCCGAAATGGACCCGCTCGGGACAGCGCCAGTTGGTAATCTGATCCTCGGCGCGGATGGAAATTATGCGTTCACGATGATGCGGACCGGGCGCAGCGCGTATGCCAGCGGTGACCTGCTCGGCGGAACCCCGGATGAAAAAGGCGAGGCGGCTGACGGCTATGTATCCTTTGGCGGGGCATGGGCGTCTGACGGCGACGCAATCACGTTCGGGATTACCTACAGCCTTTTCCCCAACTGGGTCGGCGGCAAACAGGTGCGCCTCGCATCCATGATCGGCGCTGAATTACAGCTTCAGACAACCGGCCCTATTCTGCTGGCTGGTAAAATGCACCGCGGCGCTGCGCGCTGGCGGAAACGCTAGAATTCAACACATCGAATTTAAAAGAAGGAGCATGAACGGTGAAAGCCTGGCTTATCGAAAACGACGACGGCATTGATGCCCTCAATCTGACGGACTTAGAAATCGGCGGTCCGGCCCCGGGTGAGGTACGTGTGAAGATGATGACATCTTCGATAAACCGCCGGGATATGAATACGGTTCTGGCCCCCAGTGCGCGCAACACGCCGCTGCCGCGCATACCGAATTCCGACGGCGCAGGCGAAGTGGTCACGGTCGGTGCAAACGTCACCGAATTCAAACCGGGCGACCGCGTCGCGAGTTGCTTTTTCAAACGCTGGCAGGCGGGACGGATTTCGGCTGCCGTGATGGGAAGCGCTCTTGGCGGTGCCGAGGAGGGCATGCTGTCGGAAGAAACCATTCTGCCCGAAGCTGCGCTGGTCCATCTGCCGGACCATCTGAGCTGGGACGAGGCGGGTACGCTGACCTGCGCCGGGGTTACGGCCTGGCACGGGCTCGTCGCGCGGGGCGGGCTAAAGGCCGGGGACACCGTGCTGCTGCTCGGCACTGGCGGCGTGTCGATCTTCGCTCTGCAGTTCGCAAAGATGATGGGCGCTCGGACGATCATCACATCCAAGAGCGGCGAGAAACTGGAACGTGCGCGCGCGCTCGGCGCGGATGAGACGATCAACTATGCCGAAACACCTGACTGGGACAAAGCCGTGATGGATCTGACCGACGGGGTCGGGGTCGATCATGTGGTCGAAGTCGGCGGGGCGGGCACGATACAGAAATCCGTCAACGCGCTGGCATTCGGCGGGCATATCGCGCTGATCGGTGTGTTGACGCAGGGAGAGCTGAATCCGCTCCCGCTTATGGGGAAATCAGGCCGGATCAGTGGCATTTATGTCGGCAGCCGTGAGATGTTTCAGAATATGAACGCGGCCATCGGCGCCAACGGCATGAAACCGGTCATCGACCGCACATTCGATTTTGACGATGCCCGCGCGGCCTATCACTGCATGCAAAGCGACAGTCATTTCGGCAAGATCGTCATCCGCTCCGGGGCGTGATAGCAAATCGGGAATTCATTTAGAGAAATTACCGCCGGGCAGGCGGGTAACGAAAATATCAGGGAGTTAAAAATATGGTCAAACTGGCAGATAGCGACATCAAGACGCGCGACGTTCTGGATTGGAAGGGACTGCACGTCTTCCATTTCCCCTTTTCGTCGTGTTCGCAGAAGCTGCGCATCTTTCTGGCGCTTAAGGGCGTTGAGTGGGACTCGCATCTCATCGATCTGATGGGCAACGAAAATCTTCAGGAATATTTCCTCGGCATCAATCCGCGCGGGCTTCTGCCGGTGCTGGTCCATGACGGCGACGTGCATATCGAAAGCAACGATATCCTGACCTATCTGGAAAGCGTCTATCCGGAACCGCGCCTGATCCCCGAGGGGTCGGAGAACGAGGTCGCCGCGCTGCTGAAGCATGAAGACGAACTGCATCTTGATCTGCGGGCGCTCAGCTTCCGCTTTGTCTTTAATCCCCCGCATGCGCCGAAATCCGCGGAAGACCTTGAGGTATACGCCAATACGGGTTCAGGCACGGTGAATGGCCAGAAAGACGGTCGTGTCGGTGTCGAGATTGATTTCTGGGAAACGATCGCTTCAGAAGGCATCACCGACGAGGTTGCACAGGCCGCCGCCGCGAAGTTCCGCAAGATATTCGGCGAGCTAAACGACCGCCTCGACGGACAGGAATACCTCCTGGGCGACAGCATGAGCGTTCTGGATATTGCGTGGTTCATTTACGCCAACCGCCTGACATTGGCCGGGTATCCGATTGCGAAACACCATCCGAAGCTCGGTGCCTGGTACGCCCGGATCGAAGAGATTCCGGCGATCAAGAAAGAGATCACGCTGCCGCCGCCGGTGAAGGAAAAATTCGATGCGACCCGTGCCCAGCACGTCGCTGAGGGTGTTCACCTGGAAGCCGTCGCCGGTTTGTAGCCGGGCACGATGGCGCTTGAACTATACCAGTTCGGGGATTCTCCCTGCTGTATGAAAGTGCGCATCGTCTTGGCCGAGAAAAACTCGGCTGGGCGGAGCACTTTTTGCGGTCCTGGCAGTTTGATCACTATCTGCCGGAATATCTCGCGCTCAACCCGCATGGTATCGTGCTGACGCTGGTCGATGATGGTCGACCGATAATTCAGTCGAATGTCATTGTCGAATACCTGGACGACAAGTACCCAGAACCGGTCCGCCTGAAACCCGACGATCCTTTGCTGGCCGCGAAGATACGGAAATGGATGGTGGAGGAGCACGATTATCTGTTCAGGCAGATAATCGTGCTTAGTTTCAACACGATGATGAAACTCCGTATTGAGGCGTTCGGGCTGGACCGGATGACGGCATGGTCGAAGCCGCACCCCGATCAGACCAGAGCGCAGGATTACCTGAAACGCGTCGCGGCCCCCTGCAGATATGGATGCCGTGAGCCGCACGGAGGAAGATTTTGGCCGCCATGCCGAATGGCTGGAGGCCGATCTGGCCGAAGCGCCAGGGCCGTGGATCTGCGGCGAGCAGTTTACGCTCGCCGATATTTGTGGCGGCGTTATCTTTGACCGGGTCGAAATTTTTGACCGGGACCATCTGTGGTCGGATCTGCCCGGCGTGACGACGTGGTTCGACGGCCTCAAGCGGCGACCGTCCTACCAGCTGGGCGTACACCCATGGGCCTATCGGATGTGGGGATCGCGAAAGCCGGTAGCCGATTATCCGTTCGACGATACGGAATATGCGGCCCCCGGCACCGTGCACGATTTGTCCGCCGCGTAGCGGGCAACCCTTTTAGCGGACCGTCT
Source organism: Alphaproteobacteria bacterium UBA830 (assembly GCA_905181725.1). Taxonomy (GTDB): domain Bacteria; phylum Pseudomonadota; class Alphaproteobacteria; order MPNO01; family UBA830; genus CAXBCP01. The sequence continues at coordinate 4,559 of CAJIYX010000138.1, read as the reverse complement.
TTCGGTTCAGATTCACAACCTTTTCAGCGATGGTCTCCAGCATACGCCAGGCGTATGCCGGTTCGCGGGCGGCGCGGCCGTCATCGGTAAAGGCATCTAGCAGGACATCAGTGCAGCCAAGCTCTTCGAGCCCGGCAAGGTCGCGATGAATCTGGTCGAGCGACCCTTCGCCGGCGACGCGGGAATCCTCAGGTAGGTCGTTATCGGTAATCCGCAGAAGGATGCGTGGACAGACAGCCGGCGACGGTTTGCCTTCTGAATCCGCGATGGCGCGCAGTTTGGGAATGCCGGTATCCCGCAGACTGGCGACCGTTGCCTGGAACGGATGCCACGCCTCGCCAAATAGCACGGCACGGCGCAATGCCGCATCGCTGCCACCGCCGACCCAGATCGGCGGGTGAGGTGACTGAACCGGCATCGGCTTTGAATCCACGTCTATGAACTGTACAAATTTGCCGTCGAACGATGAGACCTCGTCGGTCCACATCTGACGTATGGCGGCGAGATACTCGTTGGCGATCGCGCCGCGTTTCTCGAACGGCACGTTCAGCGCCGCATATTCCTGCTTTGACCAGCCGACGCCGACACCCAGGATGCAGCGCCCGCCGCTTAACTGGTCGATATTGGCGAAGGCACGGGCGATTTCCAACGGGCTGCGATAGGGCAGGATAATGACCGACGCACCGATCGAAATATCTCTGGTGATCCCGGCAAGCCAGCCGAGGGTCGTGAGTGGCTCATAAAACGGCGCCGGGAACCGGCTGCCGACATCGGGCGTGATGGTGACATGGTCGGACGTCATCAGGTGGTGATAGCCCAGCGCTTCGACGAGATCGGCCCACCTCGCGAGGGTGTCCGGTGTCGCGGCTGCACCAAAATTGACCAGATTTACGCCGACCTTCATCGATATCCCCTGTTTTGTGGTCGCACCATACAGTATCGCCGTTGGGGTTTCGCTATACTCGGCAAAACCCAGGGAGAGAATGATGAAACGGGACGATCTTGTGGCGCTGGTCGAACGCTATTTTGGCGCAGTAGACGGGGAAGATTTTGATACGCTGCGCGCCGTTCTCACCGAAGGTTGCGTGTTCTCGGTGGAAACCCACGGTGTTGAGCTCCACGGAATCGAGGCGATAAACGGGATGTTTCAAAAGCTGTGGGCGGGTCATGCATCGGTTCAGCACAAGGATTTTACCCATGTGCCCGACACCGGGGACGGTCGCGTCGCTAGCCAATTCACCGTCGTGAACACGGAGCACGACGGCAGCCTGACGTATAAATCCAACTGCAATTTTTTCGCGGTCTCCGGCGACCAGTTCAACAGGGTTGCAGTGTATATGGCGGGCCCAAACACGCTCGAGAAAAACTAGTTGGTCGAGGCGATGTCCTGCTCCGACTGCTCATAAGCCTTCATTGCAGCTTTCCGATCTTCCGAGGCAGCGGACAGGACGCGCCGCAGCAGTGCATCGTCGGTTTCATCCGGTTTCCGTGCAAGGGACCGCATCAACGCGTGGACGTCATCTGAAATTTCGATTGTCGGTATGCAGTCTCCTTTACATCGAAATCGTTTCAATAAAACCTCAGTTCACATTTTCTGCCGGCAGGGCCTCCCGCCCGCGGATCATGTCGGATGCCTTTTCGGCCATCATCAGGATCGTCGAATTGATATGCGCCGATGTCAGGTCGGGCAGGGCGGAGCCGTCGACCACCCGTAGCTTCTCGATGCCGCGCACCTTCATGTCGGGATCGAGCACACATTCGGGGCCTGTTCCCATAGGGCAGGTGCAGGCAGGATGTTCGATCGTCCCCAACGTGTTGCGGACGTATTCGTCGATTTGATCGTCGGTCTGAATGTCGGCACCGGGTGTCAGCTCGACACCCCGGTAAGGAGCCAGCGCCTGTTCGTTGGCGCATTCACGTACCAGCTTGAAGGCCTCGCGCAGCAGGACCAGGTCGTCATTGTTCGATAGAAAACGAAAATCCAGTACCATAGGATCGCACGGATCAGTTGACCGCAGCCGCGCTTCGCCGCGGCTCTTGGGATGTACGATCCCGGCGCGGATGGCAAATCCGTCCTCGTATTTCTTCTTGATGCCGGGGAACCATGGGTTGGCGTCGAGCGGTGCACCCCGGAACAGGAATTCCAGATCGGCGACTTCCTGATCGGGTGAGCTTTTGAGAAACGCATGCATGCCGCCCGGGACGACTGATGCCGGTCCGGTGCCAAACAGATAGGCACGCACCATGCTGACGGCGAGCCGGTCGAAACGCAGCTCGTCGCGGAACCGGCTGGGATTTGTCGGTCGTGTCCAGAAGTTGGAAACAACCAGATGGTCCTGCAGGTTTTTCCCCACCGGCAGGTCCGACAGACAGTCGATCCCAAATTCCTTGAGGTGTGCCGCGGGTCCGATCCCTGACAGCATCAGTAATTGCGGCGTGTTGAAGACGCCGCCTGACAGAATGACTTCCTGGTCGGCCATGGCGGTCACCGATTTTCCGAGGCGGAAATATTCGATCCCGGTCGCCGTCGTGCCGTTCATCAGAATGCGCGATGCATGGGCACGTGTATGGACAGTCAGGTTGGCGCGACCGCGTGCCGGTTTAAGAAACGCGTTGGCGGACGAAGAACGCCGACCGTTCCGGATCGTATACTGCCCCTTGCTGAAACCGACAGGTTGCGGGCCGTTATAGTCATCGGTGACCGGCAGGCCCTTGGCATGTGCCGCCTCGATCCATGCCTCGAAAATGGGGTCGATGGTCTTGGCATGTTGCGTACCGACCGGGCCGTCGCCACCGCGCCAGGCACTGGCGCCTTTTTCCCAGGTCTCGCAGCGTTTGAAATACGGAAGAACCTCGGCATGGGACCAGCCGGTGGCGCCATTGCGCGACCACCGGTCGTAGTCGCCCGGATGGCCTCGGGTATAGGCCATGATGTTCACCGAGGACGATCCGCCCAGAACCTTGCCGCGCTTGATATGCAGGCGGCGGCCGTTCATCGCTTCGTTCGGCTCGCTCATATAGCCCCAGTCGTGGAGCTTGTGCTGATGGATCTTGCCGACGCCGATCGGGATGTGGATTAGTGGATCCCAATCGCGCCCACCTGCTTCAAGCAGCAGAACCGATACGGCAGGGTCTTCGGTCAGGCGGGCGGCGAGCGTGCAGCCCGCCGATCCTGCGCCAACGATGATGTAGTCGTAACCTTTAGCGGCATCTTTTACGGCCATGTCAGTCTCTTATTGTTATTGGGCCAGCGACATTATGCGTGTGTTTCGGCCCCGACCTGGGTCATCAGCTGTTCCAACGCTTCGTAGGGCTGCGCGCCGACGACGCCGTAGCCGCCCGCGACATAAGTCGGCACGCCGGTTACGCCGTACTGCTTGGATTTCTCCCAGTCCGCGTCGACCGCCTGTTCGAACGTGCGGTTCTCAAGCGCGGCGCGGGCGTCTTCTACGGATAGCCCAACGGACTCGACAGCTTCAAGCAGCACGTCGGTATCGCCGATGTTTTTAGAATCGACGAAATAGGCCTGATACAGCGCGTCATGCAGCGCGGCACCGCCTTCGACGGATTCCGCCCAGTGGCCAAGTTCCTGTGCCAGCCGGCTGTTATAGGTATGGGTGCGTCTGCCATAGGGCAGGCCTTCGGCATCCATCCGCTCCTTCATGTCGTGATACATCTTTTCAGGATCTAAGCCCCGTTGGGCGTAGAATCCCGCCATTTCGGTTCCTTCGGAAGGCGTGTCGGGATGCAGCGGAAAGTGTATGAATTTCACGTCGACGTTGAAGTTTTCCTGCAGTTTTTTAATGCGCACGGCACTAAGATAACACCAGGGTCAAACGTAGTCGGTGAAGATCTCCACCGTTGTCGGTTCAGCCAATTCGGCCTCCATTGTTAATGTCTTTGTTCATGTAGTTTCACAATGCCACGACGCTTGCTCCGCCGCCAGTTGGTTAGGCCGTCGCCGGGGCGCTTTTTGCGTCGCCGACGTCGTTGCCCTGTTCGTATTTCAGATCACGATATTTACCTGAAACGACCGGCTCGTATTTTGGCGGGTTATCCGCCCCGGCACAGGTCGGAATACATTCGATCGGCGTATCGTAATTGGGTTGTGTAAAAAATCCGACAGACAGCCGGCCACGGGTCGGTTTTGAATTCTCGGGTGGATTTACGACACGGTGCATGTTGGACAGCCAGGTATCGTTGGTCCACCGCATCAGAAGATCACCGATATTGATGACGAAGAACTCGGGCAGTGTCTCGACGTCGATCCAGTCACCCTTCCGCGTGCGAACCTGCAGGCCGCCGGCCTCGTCCTCACCCATCAGGATGGTCAGAAAACCGTAATCGGTATGCTCGCCTGCCCGTATCTGACCGGGTGGAGGACCATCGGCCAGTAGCGGATAATAGTTCAGCCGGATTGCCGTCACATGCTTGTCGAGCTTGTCCTCGAACCAGTTCTCCGGAAGATCGAGCGCCGTGGCGGCGATCCGTCCAAGGTCGTGGATCAGGCGTTCCATCTCGGCGTAGTAGGCGAGGGACGCTTCGCGGAAAGATGCGGG
>CAJIYX010000137.1 GCA_905181725.1 Alphaproteobacteria bacterium UBA830 | reverse complement strand
ATGTCGTTGCATCCGCCATCGTGAATGGTACGTCCAGAATCCGGGCTAGCGTCTGTGCCAGAAGCGTTTTACCGCAGCCGGTCGGACCAATCAGAATGATGTTGGATTTTGCAATTTCGACTTCACCGTTTTTCTGGCCATGTGACAATCGTTTGTAATGATTGTGCACCGCGACAGACAATACCCGCTTCGCGTGGGACTGCCCGATGACGTAATCGTCCAGAACACCGCAGATTTCCTTGGGTGTCGGGACGCCTTCGCGCGATTGTACGAGTGTGGTTTTGTGTTCTTCGCGTATAATATCCATGCAGAGCTCAACGCATTCATCGCAGATGAATACTGTCGGCCCGGCAATCAGTTTCCTGACTTCGTGCTGGCTCTTGCCGCAGAATGAACAGTAGAGAACGTTTTTCGAGTCGCCGCTGACGGACTTGCTCATAGAAACCCCTGAAAACCTAGGTGGTGCCGGCGCATATTAACCAAGCCTGCCGCAAGCGTCCATCCGCAAACCAGCGGTGAAAGTCGGCGAATTTCCTTGGTCCATGCGCACATTCCGGAAAATCTCATATAGTTCGCGAATCTCTCCCGTGTAGAGGCAGTGTGCGTCAATAGACATCAACAATGCGTTAACGAAAGGTAACGAATCCGATCAATCTTTCTTATCGGCAGGGCTGTTATCTGCATCCGCCGGGATCGGTCGATCTGAGACGACTTCGTCAATAATGCCGAATTCCTTGGCGTCTTCAGGCGCAAGAAAACGATCACGTTCCATCGCTTCTTCGATGGCACCAATTTTCTGCCCAGTATGTTTGACATAAATCTGGTTCAACCGCTCCCGCAGGGACAGAATTTCCTTGGCATGGATCTCGATATCCGTCGCCTGGCCGGAATAACCGCCTGATGGCTGATGCACCATGATCCGGGAGTTGGGCAGCGAAGAACGCTTGCCCGCGGCACCTGCCGCCAATAGCAGAGAGCCCATCGAAGCTGCCTGACCGATACAGACTGTCGAGATGTCCGGGCGGATATATTGCATGGTGTCGTAGATCGCGAGACCCGCAGTCACCAGACCACCCGGCGAATTAATGTAGAGCGAAATGTCCTTGGTCGGGTTTTCCGATTCAAGGAACAAAAGCTGCGCGCAGATCAGGCTTGAGACGTGATCTTCCACGGGGCCAACCAGAAAAATGATCCGCTCCTTCAGCAGGCGCGAATAGATGTCGTAGGCGCGTTCACCACGGTTGGTCTGCTCGACCACCATGGGGACGAGGCCGTTCATGCGGGTTTCGTTAGCGGGGTACATTCGATCTCCAGCGATGTTATGGCGTTCCCGAACCTATCGGGTCTGCCGGTTTCAACCTTCAGGTCGTCATCCCAACCTAGACTGCCTATTTGCCTTTGGCCTTGGCGGCTTTTTTCTTCTTCGCCTTTTTGGCCTTGCCTTTTTTCTCAGCCGCACTGTCCTGTTCGGGATCGGCCAGCAGTTCCTCCGTCGAGACCGCGCGTTCGGTCACATTTGCGAGCTCCAGGACATAATCGATGATCTTTTCTTCGAAGATCGGTGCCTGCAGTTCCTGCATGGCCTGCGGATTTTCCTGATAGTACTTCATCACCATCGCTTCCTGTCCCGGGAAGCGCTGAGCCTGTTCGGCCATCGCCCGGTTCAGATCGTCCTGGCTGACGGTCAGATTGTTGGCCCGGCCGATTTCAGACAGGAGCAGTCCAAGCCGGGTACGGCGCGCCGCGATCTCACGATAGCGTTCACGCAGCTCATCATCCGATTTGCCCTTGTCGTCTTCGTCGAGCTGATCCTTCTCCTTGGCTTCTTCGAGCTGCTTCCAGATGCTCTCGAATTCTTCATCCAACATGCCGGGCGGCACTTCGAAATCGGCCTTCTCGGCCAACTGATCCAGCAGTTCCCTTTTCAGACGTGCGCGCGACACCTGCGTGTACTCGTTGCCAATCTGATCGCGAACCATCGTTTTCAGCGCATCAAGATTTTCCGCTCCCATGGAGGTCGCGAACGCGTCATTGATCTCGACCGCCGCCGGTGTGCGGACTTCAGTAACTTCTACGTCAAAAGCCGCTGACTTGGATTTCAGGTTTTCCGCCTGATAATCGTCCGGGAAGGTAACGTTGACCTCTTTCTTCTCACCGGCCTTGGCGCCAATCAGCTGATCTTCGAAGCCCGGAATAAAACGCCCGCTGCCGAGTTCCAGCTCCATGCCATCGGCGGAGCCACCGTCAAAAGCTTCACCGTCGATCTTGCCGACAAAATTCATCACGACCTGGTCGCCACTGGCGGCCGCGCGGCCTTCTTCGGCGGCAAACGTCGTCTGTTGCTCGGCCAGCCGCTTCATCGATTGCTCGACATCGTCGTCCGGTATTTCCGCTGTCAGCTTTTCCAGCTCAATCGCACCGAAATCTATGGGCGCGATCTCCGGAATCACCTCGACCGTGATCTTGTATTCAAGATCCACGCCATCCTCGAAGGTCACAAGATCGATCTTCGGTTCCATTGCCGGGCGGAGTTCTTTCTCTTCCATCGCCTTCTGTACGGTGTCTTGGATCGTCTGTTCCAGGATCTCGCCGCGCACCGCGTCTCCGTAGCGCTTCTTCAGAACCGCGAGCGGCACTTTGCCGGGCCGGAAGCCGGGCACATTCACCGATGCGCCGACTTCGGTCAGGCGGGCGTTCATCCGTCCCGCGATATCTTCCTTGGGAACGACTACCGAAAACTCGCGCCGCAAGCCTTCGCTACTGGTTTCTATAACCTGCATAAATCTCTCTTTCACCGTCGGTCCGAAGACCGACTATTTATGTACTGATCCGACCTAGATTTGGTGCGGGCGAAGGGACTCGAACCCCCACAGCTTTCGCTACCAGATCCTAAATCTGGCGTGTCTACCAATTCCACCACGCCCGCAGAACGGAGCTCACACCTAATGGTCACGTCAGTTTCCGTCAACCACTGAAAATGGTGGCGGGGGTCTACATCAATCGGCTCGCGCGGGCAATGGTATCGTGGCTAATTCTTAACGGCCGCCGCTCTCAGGCCAGACGCCGGATACAGGCCCTGGCCGCTGCGTCCAGGATGGCATCGGAATCGATTCCATAATGGGCGTAAAGGTCCTGCAAGTCGCCGGACTGGCCGAATCCGTCTACGCCAAGGGGATAAATCCGGTGCCCCGCGACCGAACCGAGCCAGCCAAGCGTGCCCGAATGTGCATCGCAAACGGTCACAAGCGCCGCATCATCCGCGATCACATCGAGCAAATCCTCTACATGGGCGGTTGTCGCCTGATTCCCGGTGCGCCGCGCATGACGGGCGGAAATCCAGCCCGCATGCAACCGGTCCGGCGATGTGATCGCCAGTAGGCCGGCACCCGGAATATCTTCGAGAAGGTCCTGATGCGCCGCGATCGCCTCGGGCGCGATCGCCCCGCAATAAGCGATCACCAGCTCAGCCCCCTCCTCCGGCTCTTTCAGCCAGTATCCGCCGCGGGTCACGGCGCCGCGGAGATCGTCCGTCATCTCGCGGTCAGGCTGATCCAACACACGCGTGGACAGCCTAAGTGCGACGGCCCCGCCATCATCCGCCTGCATGTATTCGAATCCCCAACGCATGATCTCCGCCAGCTCGTCCACATAGGCGGGCTCAAACGCGGCCATGCCGGGCTGCGCCAGCGTGATCAGCGGCGTCTCGGACGATTGATGCGCCCCGCCTTCGGGCGCAAGAGTGATGCCGGACGGCGTCGCAACCAGCATATAGCGCGAATCCTGATAACAGCCGTAATGCATGGCATCCAGGCCGCGCCGGATAAACGGATCGTAGACAGTCCCGATCGGCAGCAGGCGTGCCCCGAACATGCTGGACGACAGACCGAGCGCGGACAACTGAAGGAATAGGTTGGTCTCGGCAATGCCCAGTTCGATATGCTGTCCCTCGGGCGACATCTGCCACTTCTGCGCGGACACGACGGATTCCTGGGCAAATGTATCTGACGTTTCCGACCGGCTGAAAATGCCCCGACGATTCACCCAGGGGCCCAGATTGGTTGAGACCGTGACGTCGGGCGATGTCGTGACAATCCGATCGGCCAGTTCGCTCTCGCTTTTTGCTATTTCGTTCAGGATCCGCCCGAAACCATCCTGTGTCGCCATTTTGGAACGAAGCTGGACGTCCAGACGCGCCGGGATATCGATCGTCGGGGTCTCAAAGCGCCGAGGATATGCCTGTGGGAATGGAATGTTGTCGAGAAAATTTTCAAGCGCCTCGGAACCGACGTCAAGCCCGGCGAATCTCTCCCATTCGTCACCCGCATCGATGCCCATCTCGGCGCGGAAAGACTCCATCTGTTCGACGTTCATCAGCCCCGCATGGTTATCCTTGTGCCCGGCGAATGGGAGGCCAAAACCTTTCACGGTATAGCCGATGAAACAGGTCGGCATATCATCCGTGACGTCATGAAACGCCTCGAGCGACGCCTCCAGATCATTCCCGGCCAAATTGATCAGTAGCCGGTGCAGCGACGCATCGTCATGGTCGTCGAGCAGGCCCTTGATGCCGGCAACACCCTTCAGATCCCGTTTGAGATGTTCGCGCCAGGCAGCCCCGCCCTTGAAGGTCAGCGCTGCATAGAGCGAATTTGGGCATGTATCGATCCAGTCCCGCAGGGCGCCTCCACCCGGCTGCACAAAGGCGCGCTCCAGAAGCTTCCCGTATTTGAGGGTGACCACCCGCCAGCCCATATTCTCGAACAGGTGATCGATCCGGCCGAACAGGCGGTCTGAGATTACTGAATCCAGGCTTTGCCGATTGTAATCGATCACCCACCAGACATTCCGGATATCTTTCTTCCAGCCCTCGAGCAGAGCTTCGTACATATTCCCTTCATCAAGCTCTGCATCACCCACCAGCGCGATCATACGCCCCTCGCGGAGACCTTCGCGGGCCATCCCCTTCAGGCGGACGTAGTCCTGCACGATTGACGAGAAAACCGTATGCGCGGCTCCAAGACCGACGGAACCGGTCGAGATATCGACATCGTCGGTATCCTTGGTCCGCGACGGATAGGATTGGGCGCCGCCAAATGCGCGAAGCTGCTCGATCTTCTCCCGGCTCTGATTACCCAGCAGGTACTGGATTGCATGAAAGACGGGCGATGCATGAGGCTTCACCGCCACTCGGTCCTGCGGCTTGAGAACGTCGAAATACAGCGCCGTCATCATCGTCGCGACAGACGCGCTCGACGCCTGATGTCCACCGACTTTCAACCCGTCCCGCGCGGGGCGGATATGATTGGCGTTATGGATCATCCAGCTCGACAGCCACAGCACTTTGCGCTCGAGCGCGCGGAGGGCCGCCATTTTGTCCGCTGCAAAAGATGTTGCCGCGTTCGTGTCTGCCATTTAAAGGTTCGTGGCCATGCCGGTGCTTTCTGATCATATTCTCGCGCGATATTAGCGGGCTGCGGCCTTCAGTATCTTGCGAACCGGGCGTTTGATTCGAGAGTTTACGCAATATAATTGCGACTTATGTCCATTTTATGGCATAAACGCGCCTTATGGAACTTGATACAATCGACAACCGAATTCTTGATCAACTTCAACGCAACGGGCGGATTAGTAATGTCGAACTTGCGGCCGCGGTGGGGCTGTCTCCCTCACCGTGCCTTCGGCGTGTCCGGGAGCTGGAAAGCGCGGGCGTTATCGACCGGTATGCGGCGATCCTGGACCAGCGCGCTGCCGGTTATGCGCTGAGCGTATTTGTCCAGGTTACGCTGGAACGCCAGGTGGAAACGGCTCTCGAAGCATTTGAGCGGGTCATCGCCGACCGGCCCGAGGTTATGGAATGCTATCTGATGACGGGCGATTCAGATTACCTGCTGCGCATTGTTGTGCCGGATGTCACAGCTTATGAGGGATTCTTGAAAAACCACCTGACCCGCATCGCAGGGGTTTCGAGTATCAAATCGAGCTTCGCGCTCAACCGGGTGAAATACGAGACCGCCCTGCCACTCGGGGCGGTCCCAAACATCTGAACAATGGGTTCCGTGGCAGTCGAGGGTTTCGGGGCGCTCGAGGAAGGCGTCAGGCTTCCAGTGCCGATACGTGCTCCCGATACTGATCGGCGAGGGATTTCAGGGCGAGCATCCGCCCTCCGCCGTCAAACCTGCTCTGGTTGGGACGCCGAAAACTGACCTGAAAGCGGACATGGGGAATGCCGTATGTATCCGTACCGACCGAAAGCACCTGAGCCGTCTCAACCATACGGTCGCGGTGAACACGTTGAAAAGTCGATCCCGCCCGCACGTCATCCAGGTTTCTTCCCCGTTTGAGAAATAAACCACTGAGCGAGCGCCCGTTATCGTTTTTCAGCCAGTGCATGACCTTTTGCTTCTCCGTGGACATGCGGGACCACCCCGTAGTCTATCCCTGATTGTGGATGCCAATTCTTAACAACAGGTTAACGCAACCACCCTAACATCTTGTTTTTCAAAAATTATTACGGTTATCCACACACGTAAAAGAGATAATCTGTTCGTTTTCCCGGAGAAGTTATCTATTAATAAAGTCTAATTTTGACAGGCCATAGCCTCAAGACGCGCCAGCGATCCCGGTATCCCCTGACATATATCCTCCGCCAGGAGGCCCGATCCAAACGCGGTGGCAACGTCGCCCGAGAGCCAGGCGGCAGCGCACGCAGCCTCGAATGGCGGCATCCCCTGAGCCATGAGCCCAAGTATGGTGCCGGCCAGCACATCGCCTGATCCGGCGGTCGCAAGGCTTGGTGGCGCGTTGAAATTAATTACGGCCCGGCCGTCCGGCGCTGCAATAACGGTGTCCGCACCTTTGAGCAAAACGACCACACCCGCCATCTGTGAAGCCTTTATGGCGCGCGTCAGCTTGTCGCCTGTCATCTTGAACAGCCGCGAGAATTCTCCCTCATGTGGCGTCAACACTGCGGCCGTCCCGCCTAACGCGTCAAACAACTCATTCGGCGATTCTCGAAAGGCTGTCAGGGCATCGGCGTCGATCACCAGTGACTTCCCGGCCTTCGCCGCCGCCAGAACGATATCGTGGGTCGTCCGATTCACCCCGCTCCCCGGGCCGACAAGCACGGCGTTCTTTCTCGGATCGGCAAGAATCTCGCCAAACTCATCGGCGGTTCTGAACGGCAGCGTCAACAGGCCCGGGGCGTCCGCCGTGTAGTGGGGCGAAACCTCCGGGCTGCAAGCGGCCGTCACCAACCCTGCCCCAATCCGCCGCGCCGCCCAGCACGCCAGCCGCCCGGCGCCTGACATCGCCGCGCCGCCGGCAACCACGGCATGACCGCGCGTGTATTTATGATCTTCAGCGCGCGGCCACGGAAAATTCCGCAACCACAGTATCGGCGTATTCGCATACGATCGCGGCTCGATGGTATTCAGCACGTCTTCCGGAATACCGATATCGGCGACAATGATCTCTCCCGAGCGCGCCCGGCCCGGCATCAGCAAGGGCACGGGTTTTCGGCGGAAAAAAGTGACGGTCAGGGCCGCTGTCACAGCGCCCCCAAGAACCATGCCCGTATCGCCATGGACACCGCTGGGCACGTCGACGGCGACGCAAGGCACACCTGTTTTTTCCATCGCAGAAATGACTGCCAGCGCGACGCCCTCCAGCGGACGCGCAAGCCCTGCGCCGAAAAGCGCATCGACGTATAGAGCGGCCCCTTCAAGTACGTCGACCGATAGCCGAAACGCGTCGCCGTCCCATCGGTCTGCATTCAGACGGGCATCCCCTTCAAGGGCGTCCCTTTGACCCAGCAGGCTCAGCGTAACCGGCCAACCGGCCTCTTTCAGCAGGCGTGCGATCACAAACCCGTCGCCACCGTTATTGCCGGGTCCGCAGACAATCAGCACCGGCCTGCTCGCCCACCGCCGTCGGATTTCAGTGACAACGGCAGCACCTGCTGCCTCCATCAGGCGCTCACTGCTGACGCCGCCTTCGATCGCCGCACTGTCGGCGTCATACATCTGCTGCGTCGTCAGAAGTTCATTTTGCTGCAAGCTCTTCATCGTTCCTTACCGTTCCTGCACCCTGGCGGCGCGCTGTCACCGCTGCATTGCTTGACACGAACCTGTCTCGCCCCTATCCGCGGGGCAACGATTTAACACAGGGAACCGCCTCCATGGACTACACAAATATTAAGTTTAGCATCGAAAATGGCGTCGCACATCTCGTCCTCGCACGCGACGATATCCGCAATGCATTCTCTGAGCAGGATTTTACCGATGAGATCGTCGACGCGATCGAGCGGACCCAGCTGAGCGACGATGCGCGCGTTCTCGTTCTGTCGGCGGAGGGCTCCGCGTTCTCAGCGGGTGGCAACATCAAGGATATGAGGGACAAAAAGGGCATATTTGGCGGCGGCGCGGCTGGTACAAGGCGCGGCTATATCGAGGGCATTCAAAAAGTGCCGAAAGCGCTGTATACCCTTGATATTCCTTCGATTTCTGCCGTTCAAGGCCCCGCCGTCGGTGCCGGGTGCGATCTTGCGCTGTACTGCGATATCGTCATCGCGTCGAGCAAGGCCAAGTTCGGCGAAACATTCATCAATGTCGGTATTATTCCCGGTGATGGCGGTGCATGGATCGTGCCCCGTCGCGTCGGCCTGCAGCGTGCCGCCGAACTTATTTTTACCGGCCGGATCGTCGACGGTGCTGAAGCGGCCGAGATCGGTCTCGCCCTTGAATGCGTCGAGCCGGACGAGCTTATGCCGCGCGTTATGGGGCTTGCCGAAACCATTGCCGGACGTCCGCCTGTGACTGCCCGCATGCTGAAATCGCTCCTCCGTCAATCGCTGAGCTCCGGCCTGTTCGACTTCATCGACAATTGTGCGGCCCTCCAGGCGATCTGTCATACGACCGATGATCATCTAGAAGCGGTG
>CAJIYX010000136.1 GCA_905181725.1 Alphaproteobacteria bacterium UBA830 | reverse complement strand
TCGCGCCGTTCACGACAGGTGCCGAGCCAATACGCTGGCCGCACGCCGCCAGAACGAGCAAGAGCCCGACGACGACGCCAAACCGGCCAAAGGCGAACGTGTTTAGATCCATGGTCGTCAACCTAGGTTCGCTTACCGGCAACATCAACCTGAAGCTTTGGCCTCATCGTCCCCGATCAGCGGAACGAAGCGTACAGGCCACATTTTTTCCCGCTCCAGGTTCCCATCTACATCGAAGCTGAACCGGAAAAGATGCTGATCCCGCGCCGTATCGCCCATAGGGGCAATCATCAGGCCATCGGGCGCAAGTTGATCCAGCAGGGCGTGCGGAATATCGCTTGTCGCAGCAGCGGTCACGATAATGCGGTCGAACGGCGCCAGTTCGGGCCATCCCTTGGTCCCATCGCCGGTTTTCGCGGTGATATTATTAATCCGTAACTCCCGGAACTTTCGTTCGGCTGCCAGCAACAGTTCACGGTGCCGTTCGATGGAATAGAGCCGCCGGCAAAGTTTGGCCAGCACCGCCGCCTGATACCCGGACCCGGTACCGATTTCCAGCACCTTCATCCGGTCGCCGATCTTGAGCTCCTGGGTCATGAACGCCACAACGGCAGGCTGGCTGATCGTCTGGCCGCTGCCGATTGGCAACGCCATGTTTTCGTAGGCCTGATCCTTAAACGTTTCGGGCACGAAGGCTTCCCGGGGTACACGCTCAATCGCACTGAGCACTTTTGCGTCCGTAATCCCCTTCCCCCGCAATTCCATGATCAGCCGGATACGGTTGGCCTCCAGGGTCATGGGAACAGCTTCCGCAGGCGCGCCATGCTCCGTCGGTGTGTCAGATCCAGACAAAGCGGCGTGATCGATATCCGGCCTTCATTGACCGCTTTCAGGTCTGATCCCTTGAATGAAGGGTCTTCGTCTCGATCGGTACCGATCCAGACATAATCATAGCCCCGCGGATCCCGGCCCGACGTGACGGCGTCGCCAATTTTGCGCCGCCCCTGAACCGTGATTTCCGTCGTACCGACGTCATCCGGCGGAACGTCGGGAAAATTGACGTTCAAGAGCACGTTTCGCGGCCACTCCTCCGAGACCAGTTTGCGGATCACATTCTCTGCGTGATGTTCGGTGGCACCCCAGCGGACGCTTTCGCCGTAAACCCGGGCCTGGCTGAGCGCAATCGACGGAATCCCTAGAAGAGCTCCCTCCATCGCCGCGGCCACGGTCCCTGAATAGGTAACATCCTCGCCAAGATTGCCGCCGGCATTCACACCGGATAACACGAGATCCGGGCGTTTCCCCTTGATGATATTCTGGACGGCCAGCAGTACACTGTCGGTCGGCGTTCCGTTGACGGCAAACTTGCGGCGGGAAATTCGGCGAACCCGGAGCGGAAGTGTCAGCGTCAGCGAATGCCCGGAAGCGCTTTGTTCACTTTCGGGGGCCACCACCCAGACATCGTCAGAGAGTGTCTTTGCAATCTTTTCGAGGACTTTGATACCGGGTGCATTAATACCGTCATCGTTCGATACCAGAATGCGCGCCTGGCGCAGGTCCATCAGGCGACGTCCGTCGCGGCGATGCGCTCGATGCCACCCATATAGGGCTTCAACGCATCAGGCACCCGGACCGAACCGTCCGCCTGTTGGTAATTTTCGATCACGGCGATCAGCGTCCGACCAACAGCAAGCCCGGAGCCGTTCAGCGTATGTACGAAATCCGTGCCTTTCCGGTCTTCGGAACGGAAACGCGCGCGCATCCGCCTCGCCTGAAAATCCCCGCAATTCGAGCAACTCGAGATTTCGCGGTAGCGATCCTGCCCTGGCAACCAGACCTCGATGTCATAGGTTTTTCGCGCCGAAAATCCGAGATCACCGGTCGACAGAACGACAACCCGGTAGTGAAGTCCAAGACGCCTGAGCACCTCTTCAGCACACGCCGTCATGCGCTCATGCTCATCGGCAGATTTATCGGGATGACAGATGCTGACCATCTCCACCTTGGTGAACTGATGCTGGCGCAACATGCCACGGGTGTCCTTGCCGGCAGCACCTGCTTCGGACCGGAAACAAGGCGTATGTGCGGTAAACCGCACCGGCAGATCAGGCTCGTCCAGAATATCGCCAGCCACCAGATTCGTCAGGGGCACTTCGGCCGTCGGAATCAGCCAATGATCCGTCGTTGTCCTGAACAGGTCATCTGCGAATTTGGGCAGCTGACCGGTGCCATAGCCGGCATCGTCCCGCACCAGCAGCGGCGGGTTTATCTCGGTGTAATTGTATTCATCGGTATGCAGGTCGAGCATCATCGCAGCCAGCGCGCGTTCCATCCGCGCAAGCGGGCCACGGGTCACCACAAAGCGTGAACCTGACATTTTAGATGCTGCCTCAAAGTCCAGAAGGCCGAGGCTCTCACCGATATCAACGTGATCGCGGACCTCGAAATCGAAGGTCGGCTTTTCGCCGATACGCCGGAGTTCAACGTTATCGTCTTCATCGACCCCGTCCGGCACGTCGTCGCCCGGAATATTCGGCACACCTTCAAGCAACGCCCGCAGGGCCGCCGTGGTTTCCTTCTGCCGCTCTTCAAGGGCCGTCATGCTATCTTTTAGGCCCGCGACCTCCGCCATCTGGGCGGTGGCGTCTTCGCCCTTGCCCTTCAGCGCGCCAATCTGTTTCGATGCATCGTTCCGGCGGGTCTGCAGATCCTGCAGTTTGGTCGTGATCGTGCGGTTATCGGTATCAATGACCAATGCCTGCGCTGAGAGCGGTGCCAATCCGCGCCGGCCAAGGCCGGCATCAAAGGCATCGGGGTTCTCACGAATCCATCTGATATCGTGCATAATATTCTGTTCTTACCGATTAATTCGAGTTTCAGGGGGTGTTGCGATCATTCTCAGGATCGGGTTCCGGGTCATCATCCAGGTCTTCATCTCCTGCGTTCCTGGCCCGTTTCTTCTCGATCATCCGGGCACCGATAATGGATACCTCGTACAAGATGATAATCGGGATGGCCAGCCCGATCTGGCTGATGACATCCGGCGGAGTCAGGATCGCAGCCGCGATAAACACACCTACGATCGCATAACGTCGCTTCGCCGCCAGTCCGGCAGACGTCACAATGCCCGCCTTCGCCAACAGCATCAGCAATACCGGCAGTTCAAAGGCAATCCCGAACGCGAAAATCAGGCGCAGCACCAGCGATAGATACTGGTCGACCTTGGGTTCAACCTGGACCGGCAGGTTTCCATCGCCACCAGGGGTCTGGAAAGCCAGGAAAAAATCCCAGGCGAGCGGCATAATGAAGTAATAAACAAGCGCGCCGCCCAAAAAAAACAGGACCGGTGTGGCAAGCAGAAATGGCAGAAAAGCGCGTTTTTCTTTTTTGTAGAGCCCCGGGGCAATAAACATCCAGAGCTGAATCGAAATCACCGGAAAACCGATGAACAGCGCCGTGAAGAAGGCGACTTTGATATGCGCGAGAAACGGCTCATGGAGGGCCGTAAAGATCATCCTTGCGCCTTCGCGCCCTTCCAGGGCGCGGGCCAGCGGACGCACAAAAAAATCGTAGATTTCCTGGGCGAAATAAAAACTCCCAAGGAACAGAACGAAAAAGGCCAGGAAACTGTATATAAGCCGCGTACGCAGTTCGACCAGATGGTCGAGAAGCGGCATTTTCTTCTCGCCTTCAGAATCGTCCCCGACCGGCTTCTCGGTGCCGTCGCCCACCTTGTCAGTCATGACGCCCCATCCGGTTTCTTATCGGACTGAGGTAACGGAACCGCACCTTCCACGGGCGCCGACGCCGACCCGATCGCTGTCTCTGGCGTCACATCAGTATCTGTGGTGTCTGTGGTAGCTTGCGAGGCGGCAGATTTTGTATCGGCCGTATCCGCACCCGTATCGGCCGGCGTATCTGTTTTTGCTTTCTGCTCCGAGGGCGCGATGCGGTTCTCATCGGCGAATTCCGGGTCGTCATAGTCGATCAGATCGTCATCCGTCCAATCGTTCTGAAAATCCATCGCTTCTTTCAGATTTCCATCCGGATCGACGGCATCCTGAAGTTCGTTCCGGAAATTGCCGACGCCGGAATCCGAGCCCGCAATGCCCTTGATATCATCTGTCAGCTTGTCGAGTTCCGCATCGCGCGCGACCTCCTCGAGACCCGACTGAAAATCACGGGCTAGCTCCCGTGCACGGCGCACAAACATACTCACCGTCCGGATCGCACCCGGCAGTTCCTTGGGACCTATGATCATGATCCCGAGAATGGCAATCAGGAGGAATTCCCATCCGCCGATGTCCAGCATGGCGGCGCGCGCCCTTCTTCACAAAACTCGTTGTGACGAAGCCTCAGCTTTTCGCGGCTTCGTCTTTCTTGACGCCCTCGGAGACGGCTTCACCGCTATCCGATTTCAGGGATTTGTCAGGCATTGCCGCAACATCGCCTTCCGACTTGTCTTCTTTAAGGCCTTTTTTGAAGGCGTTGATGCCACGGGCTGCGTCGCCCATGATGCGGGACAGTTTGCCTCCGCCGCCGAAAAGCACGAGCACGACGACCAAAACGATGACCCAGTGCCAAATACTGAAGCTCCCCATGAGAGATGCTCCTGTCTAATATCCGTTGATGTAGCGCGGATAGTCGCAGAAAGCCTCTCGGACTGCAATAAAAAGGGTCAACACCCTTTTCTAATCCCTTGGAAAAACGAAAACATTCTGCTCATCGAGCGAAAGCCCGACCGATGTGCCCTCCGGCGGCAGCATACGCCCCGGCACACGGGAGTGGAGATGCAGTCCGCCATCCTCGCCATTCGGCACACTCAGATGCAACAGGCTGGAACGCCCGAGCAGCCGCGACGTAATCACGCTCGCAACCGCTGTCCTGTCTCCGCCTTCGGTAACATGAAGCGCTTCGGGACGCATCAGAACATCGACTTCCATGCCTTCCTTGAGGTTCGGCGCGCAGACTCGACCGAGCGGCGTCAGCACATGGCCATCTACCACCCTGCCCGTTATCTCATTCACCTCGCCGAACATGCCCGCGACGAAAGCGCTGTTCGGCCCGAAATACAGCTCTTCCGGCGGCCCTACCTGGACGATTTCGCCGTCGCGCATGACCGCGACCTTGTCGCCCATGAACATTGCTTCTTCGGCGTCATGGGTGACGATGACTGAAGACGATTCTGATTTTTTCAGGACATGCAGGCACAGATCGCGAAGCTGGTTGCGCAAACGGGTATCCAGGTTCGAAAAAGGCTCATCCAGCAGGAAAATTCTGGGGCGCGGCGCCCGTGCACGCGCCAGCGCGACACGTTGCTGTTCTCCGCCCGACAGGAAATGGGGATACTTGGCGGCATATCGCGACATACCAACCTGGTCGAGGACCTCATGCACCCGCGCGTCGCGCTCTTCCGCAGTGAAATCTTTCAGACCGAAAGCCACGTTTTCAGCGACGGTCAGATGAGGGAAAAGGGCAAAATCCTGGAAAAGCAGGCTGACAAGCCGTTTTTCGGGCGGAACGTTATCCCGGGCATCGGCCAGCACATCATCGTTCCAAGTAATCCGGCCGGTCTGCAGTTCTTCAAGTCCGGCGATGAGACGAAGCGTCGTCGTTTTGCCACATCCCGACGGGCCCAAGAGACAGAGAATTTCGCCCGGCGCAACTTCAAGATCAATATCGCGAAGGACCTGCTGCCGGCCATAGCGATGGTTAAGCCCGCTAACTTTCAGACCTGAATCGTTGAGATCGCCGTCAATTTTACTGGTCATGGTGCGCAGAAGCTATTGCGAGCGGCTCGCAATAGCAAACGAAGAATGTAGCCTGTGACGCCTTGTCACCCGAGCCGGACTTCACGGTCACCCGCGCGACGTGTCGGGTACCTCTTCGGGCTCCGCCTCATCGTCATCCGAAGACTGCGCGTCGAATTCGGCTTCTTGTTCCATTTCAGCAAACGCTTCCAGCGCACCGTCATCCTCTTCTTCCGCAACGCCGGCTTCTTCTGCGTCCGCATCTTCTGCATCAGCTTCCGGCGCGTCTTCACTCGCATCGATCTCTGCGGCTTCCTGGCCGTCTGCGTAGGCGGCGGCGTCGGCATCTACATCAGCGTCTTCGGCGTTGATGGCGTCATCTTCGTCGGACAAAGCTTCGGGTTCTTCTTCTTCCGGCGCACCTTCAACTTCCGCGTCTACATAAATCTCGCCGGTATCGCCGATAATCGTTCCGGCAGGTCGCGTATCCAGCAGCCCGGACGCTTTCAGTTCATCGATTCCTGGCAGGTCCGCCAGCGAATCCAGACCGAACTCATCGAGGAAATTCGGTGTCGTTCCCCAGGTCGTCGGTCTCCCCGGTGTGCGGCGACGCCCGGCAGGTTTAATCCAGCCTGCTTCAAGCAGGACATCGAAAGACCCCTTGCTCACGGAAACGCCCCGTATTTCTTCGACTTCGCTGCGCGTGACCGGCTGGTGATAGGCGATAATAGCAAGGGATTCGACGGCCGCCCGCGACGGCTTCCGGCTCACTTTGCGCTCGATCCGCAGGTGTGGTGACAAATCAGCCGCCGTGCGCAACGACCATTTGCCGGCGACACGGGCGACGTTCACCCCTCGGTTAGTATAGAGCGTCTGCAGATCTTCGAGGATGGCACCGATATCCGTCCCTTCGGGCAGGCGCTCGGCGAGAAAGTCCGTGCTGACGGGCTCGGTCGCCGCAAACAGCAAGGCCTCAACGATCCGGGTTTCCTGGATCAGTTCCTGATGTCCCGGCTCCACGTCTTCCGTGTCCCCGGATTCTTCGGCGTTTCCCGCGTTTTCCATGCGTTCCGCACCGTCGACGTGTTCCCGATCTTCAGCATGTTCGGTCACTTCGGCGGCCGGCTCTCCCGCCGTTTCTTCAGCGGCTGCATCATCACGTTCTTCAACGATCTCGTGGGCTACCTCAACCATTTGCGGCGGCCTCCTTCCCCTTAATAAATATCGGACCGAAAGCGCTGGACTGGCGAATATTTGCCTTACCATCTTTCACCATCTCAAGACTGGCCGCAAATGTCGACGCGACAGCCGATCGCATAAACAGGCCGTCCACCAGATCTTCCGGCAGGAATGCACTGAGCGAGGTCCAGTCCCGAACCTCGCCGATGACACCCCGCAACCGCTCAATCGCGTCACTCAGCGAATAGAGCTGGGATGCCTCGATCGTCAGATGCGAGCCCGTCGCCCTCCGGCGATTGTCGCCATAGGCTTTGAGCAGATTGTAGAGCGACACCTCGTAGACCGCCGTGCGGACAACTTCCATGCCCTCGGGCGCCCCGCGGCGAAATACATCTCGCCCAAGCCGTGGCATCACAAGCAGCTTCTCGCCGGCGCCGCGCATGGAATCAAGCCGCCGCAGCTGAAAGGTCAGCGCTTCCGCGAGCTCCGGGCCGGACGCTTCTTCGTCTTCCTCGGTTTCGGGCAGCAGCAGCCGTGATTTCAAATAGGCGAGCCAAGCCGCCATTACGAGGTAATCCGCCGCAACTTCCAGACGGAGATGTTTGGCCGCCGTGATGAACGCAAGATATTGGTTGGCAAGCGTCAGGATCGACATTTTTGCCAGGTCGACTTTCTGCTTACGCGCGAGGGTCAGCAGCAAATCGATCGGCCCCTCGAAACCGTCAAGGTCGAGCACGAGGTCGTACATCTCGCGAACGGGTTCTTCCTCGAACGTATCTACCTGATCGGCCATGCGATCCGTTTACTCCTGTGACAAGACGCTGTTTTTCAAGCACTGAAGTATACGTTTCAAAACGTCTTCCACCAACGGAACGGGCGCCGATTTACCGGCGGTCTACGCCGCCAGAAACGCCGAAATCTGCCGTTCTGCGGCATCACGATCGATCGATTGCGAATCGGTAGCGGACGGCCTCGCGGCATTCAGCCGATCGACGGAATCAGGCCGCATCCGGGGGCATGCTTCTGCAATCGCCATCATGTCGTCGAAATTCCCATCGCAATGCAGCGCGACATCGCACCCCGCGTCCAGAACCGACGTTACCCTGCCCGCGAGCGGCCCCTGCAACGCCTTCATGCAGACATCGTCCGAAAACAGCAAACCGTCAAAGCCGATATGGTTTCGGATGATATCCGCCACGACGGTCCGAGACGAACTCCCCGGATGTTCCGGATCAAGGGCGTCATAGACAATATGGGCAGTCATAGCGGCCGGCGCGTGCCGAAGTGCGCGAAACGGCGTAAAATCGGTTTGCTCCAGAACGTCACGCGCCGTCTCCACGCGCGGCAATTCAATATGGCTGTCCGCGGTGGCACGTCCGTGTCCCGGTATGTGCTTTATCACCGGCATGACGCTGCCTGCCGCCAGACCGTCGCAACAGGCTTGACCCAGACGCGCAATGATTTCCGGGTCATCGGAAAATGCCCGGTCGCCGATGATCTCATGCCCATCAGGCGCTGGCAGATCGAGCACCGGGGCGCAATCAACATCGATCCCAAGCGCCGACAGCTCCTCCGCGATCAGCCGATAGACAAGCTTCACACACGCAGCCGCGCCATCGGCATCTGAACCCGCCTTTGCCCCGAACTTCTGCATTGCCGGATAATCAGACCAGTGCGGCGGCCGCAGCCTTTGAACCCTGCCGCCTTCCTGGTCAATCATGATAATGGCATCCGGCCGGTCTACCGACGCGCGGAGCTCAGCCGTCAGGTGCCGTACCTGATCCGGTGTGTCGATATTCCGGGCAAACAGGATAAATCCAAGCGGGTTGGCATCGCGATAAAATTGGCGCTCCGCCGCCGATAGCGCCATTCCCGCGCAGCCATAAACAACCGCGGCAGGCGCCTCTCGGTTAGCGGCGGACAACGATACAGCCCTGCTTTCGCTTCTTCAGGCTGGAACACAGGGCTGTCGCCCGCGACTTGGACGTTATCGGCCCTGCCTGCATCCGGTAATATGCCCCCCGCCCGCCACTGAGCTTGACTGACTGGATGCTAAGCCCAAGCTTGCCCAGAAGATCCGAATGCTTGCGTTTGAGCGTGGCCCAGTTCTTCTGCACTGCGGCACGGGACCTCAAAGACGCCATCTGGACGCGATATGCCCCCGTCGTCGAAGTTGTTTTCGGCTTAGCCACAGATTTGGACTTCTTCGCAGGCGTTCTGGCAGCGGTTTTCTTCGGCGGCGGCTGAGATTTCTTTACCCCTGGCGGTGAGGCCAGCGCCTTCGGCGGCGTCACCGAGAGAGATTTAATCTCTTTCGGGGCCGCGGGCGGCGGTGCGATGGCCGGTTTCAGGGGAACGGCAACATTGACACCTGTGCCCGCAGATGGCGCCATTTTCGCAAGTTCTTCCGGCACGGCGCCGGGCGGCGGCGCAGGCGGTGCCATCGGATTCTCGGGCGGTGGCAGCAACCGCTCCACACCGCCTGTCTGTTTGTCGGTTTCGAGCCGGTTGAAAACCTCTTTGTCGCGGTTCGGCACTTTCATCCCGCCGGGGTTTTCCGGCCGGATCTTACTCGGCCCCTCCTGCGCCTGGATTACCGGCGGCGTTCCGCCCGTGCTATCCTGTTTACCCTTGTTGTAGGCATAAACCAGCACCACACCGAACCCCAGCACGGCCGCAACAGCGACGAGACCGGTCATGATCCGCCTGCCACGACGGCTATAGGTAGCGGTATCGGATGGCTCCGTGGAAGCAATCCGGTCATCTACGTCCGAACGAAAATCGTCTGCCATTAGCGCATCTCCTCAACCGGTTTAACGCCCATCACCGCAAGCCCGGACGCGATCACAACTGCGACAGCACGCACCAGTGCAAGCCTGCTTCCGGTCAGTGCCTCATTGCCGGCAATAATAAAGCGCAGGCCGACATCTTCATTGCCTTTGTTCCAGAGGCCATGAAAGCTGGCGGCCACATCGTTCAAATAATAAGCTATCCGGTGCGGTTCCCGAGCCTGAGCCGCCGCGTCGACCAATCTCGGCCAACTTGCCAGAGTCTTGATCAAAGACAGCTCCGCCTCATCCGTGAGCAACGACATATCCGCTTCCGAGAGGCTCGAATCATCAACAGACCCAATGGCTGCGGCCTCCTGGCCGTTGCGGATAACCGAACACGCGCGGGCATGCGCATATTGTACGTAAAACAACGGGTTGTCGCGGGATTGATCAAGCGCCTGCTTGAGATCGAAATCGAGCGGCGCTTCGTTACCGCGCGTCAGCATCATGAAACGGACCACGTCCTTGCCGACCTGATCCACGACCTCGCGAAGCGTTACGAACTTGCCTGACCGTTTAGACATACGAACCGGTTCGCCGCCTTCAAACAGGTTCACCAGATTGCAGATCCGAACGTCCAGCTCGCCCTCACCCTTCGTGGTCGCTTTGACCGCTGCCTGCATACGTTTGATGTAGCCCTTGTGATCAGCGCCCCAGACATCGACCATTTCGGCGAAACCGCGGCTAAACTTATCTAGGTGATAAGCGACATCAGCGGCGAAATAGGTCCAGCTCCCGTCAGATTTTTTCAATGGCCGGTCTACATCATCGCCAAACTGGGATGACCGAAACAGATACTGCTCGCGTTCCTCCCAATCGTCCGGCAACTGACCTTTCGGCGGCTCCAGCGTGCCCCAATAGACCAGGTCACGCTCTTCCAGAACGGAGACTACGTCGGCGATCAGGCCGTCTTCATGCAGGACCTTCTCCGACCGGAAGAGATTGTGTTCGATACCGAGCGCCGCGAGGTCTTCCCGGATCAGTCCCATCATCGCATCAATCGTGAAATCGCGAAGCTCGGGCAACCATTGATCTTCCGCCGCAGCCACCCATTTGTCGCCATCCCGGTCGGCCAGGTCCTGACCGACCCCGACGAGATAATCCCCCGGGTACATACCGTCCGGAATCTTACCAATTTGCTCGCCAAGCGCTTCGCGGTAGCGGAGATGCGCCGATCGCGCCAACACGTCCACCTGTGCGCCCGCGTCATTGACGTAATATTCGCGGGTCACCTCATAGCCGACCTTGCTCAGTAGTGAAGCCAAGACATCGCCGATCACCGCGCCTCTTGCGTGCCCGACATGCATCGGCCCCGTCGGGTTCGCGGACACAGATTCGATGTTGATCGCTTTGCCGCCACCAATATCGCTATCGCCATAGGCAACGCCGTGGCCCAGGATCTGGGTCACCTGATCCTGCCAGGAAGCTGTTTCTAGTCGCAGATTAACAAAGCCGGGCCCTGCAATTTCAACCGTTTCGACACCGGCAGCATCCGACAGTTTCGCCGCAATCATTTCCGCGAGATCACGCGGTTTTTTTTCCGCCGGTTTCGACAGGACCATGGCAACATTGGTCGAGATGTCACCGTGTGATGCATCGCGCGGCGGCTCAACCGAGATCCGGTCGACAGGCAGGCCCGGCGGGAGATCGCCGGCAGCCGTCATATCACCAACGATTTGTCCGATAATCACGCGGTAGGTATTGAAAACGTTCATCTATTCTCTTCGTATAAATCGTAAAGCCGGCGGTGTTCATCGAGCGCAAAACGGTCAGTCATGCCGGCAATGTAATCGGCGACATGACGTGCCCGCAGGGTTTTGTCAGCCTGTTCAGCACCTATACGCCATTCAGCCGGCAGGCATTCGGGCTCGTCCACGTATAGCGTGAACAGATCCGAGACCACACGGCGTGCCTTGCTCGTCATCCGGTTGACCCGGTAGTGGCGATACATGCGCTCAAACAGGAATTCCTTCAAGGCCCTGTTATCACACTCGATATCCGGCGAAAAACCGACAAGCGGCCCGCCGAACTGTCGCACATCGTCTGGTGACGTTGGCGCGGCGTCCTGTAGCCGCCGAGTTGTTTCGGCCAGCAGATCATTGACCATCACATTGATCAGACGGCGCCCGATTTCATGGATCAGCCGCGAGGCTTCCAGATCAGGATAGCGCGACCGCACATCACGCAGGATCGGCCCCAGAATTGGCACGTCGGCAAGATCGGAGACTTCAAACAGTCCCGCCCGCAGCCCGTCATCCACATCATGGGAGTGATAGGCAATATCGTCGGACATGGCCGCAACCTGAGCCTCGACGCCGGGCCAGGTATGAAGGTCCAGATCGTGCTGGAAAGTATATTCCGCAAGCGCCCAGGGCAGCGCGCCCGCACTGCCTTTTGTGAAGAGCGGTCCGTTATGCTTCGCGATACCTTCGAGGGTTTCCCAGGTAAGGTTCAACCCGTCGAATTCTGCATAACGCGCCTCAAGCGACGTGATGATCCGCAATGTCTGGCCGTTATGGTCGAACCCGCCATGGGGCGCCATAACCTCATCGAGTGCATCTTCACCGGCGTGGCCAAAAGGCGTGTGTCCCAGATCGTGTGCCAGGGCCAATGCTTCAGCGAGATCCTCATCAAGCAATAGCGTCCGTGCCAGTGACCGGGCAATCTGCGCGACTTCAAGGCTGTGTGTCAGGCGCGTACGGTAATAATCGCCCTCATGATACACGAATACCTGGGTTTTGTGCTTCAACCGGCGGAACGCGCCGGAATGAATGACCCGGTCCCGATCGCGCTGGAATACCGACCTTGTCGGACTTTCCGGTTCCGGATGGATCCGCCCGCGTGACCTGGCAGGGTCGCAGGCATAGGGAGCGCGCAGCGATGCGGGCGTGCTGACCAGGTCGATTGAGGAGGGTATGTTCATGGCCGCAACCTAAACCCGGCCATACAGACCTGCAACGGAATCGGTTGGAAGCAGGAAAATTGTAACGAAACCCGCCTAATGTGGGCCAAACGAAGCGTTGTTAAGACGCACTCGCAGATTGACGACGCGGGTGCATCAACCTAAATAGAGTGAACATCATTACGGAAATAGCACGATGCCCGACGGACATATCGATAGGGTCGCCAAAAAAGTGACACTGAGCGGTTCTGCCGTGGAGCGCCTGAAGGTGCTTGGCAACGAAGTCGAACACGCGGATCAAATGCTCCGTGTTGCAGTCAATGGCGGTGGCTGCTCCGGATTTCAGTACAGCTTTACGTTCGATAGTCAGATTAACGATGATGACAAAGTCATTGAAAAAAATGGTATTTCCGTCCTCATCGATGAGATGTCCTGGGATTATCTGGCCGGGTCCGAAATCGACTACAAACAGGAATTGATCGGGTCGTATTTCTCGATCGAGAATCCGAATGCCGCGTCGACCTGTGGCTGCGGAACATCTTTCGCCCTGCTCTAGACGCCCTCGGGCATTCTCTCCGGCTCGTTGATTGCCCCTATCTGGCGGCAGCGGTTTCCTTATCGTCGCGATGGCGCTACAAAAACTGCCCACACACTGAATTTCTGCGGAAATTACCGCGGGCGGAGTAAACTTTGACCATCATCGCTACCTGGAACGTAAATTCCGTCCGCGCCCGCCTGCCCCGCGTTCTCGAATGGCTGGACGAGTTCAAGCCCGATGTCGCGCTTTTGCAGGAACTCAAAGCGACGGATGAAACATTCCCGAGACTGGAAATCGAGGATCGCGGCTACAATATCGAGATCCACGGTCAGAAAAACTTCAACGGTGTCGGGATTCTCTCGAAAAGCCCGATCGAGGACGTCAGCCGCGGCCTGCCGAACAACGAAGACGACGAGCAGGCGCGCTATATAGAGGGTTTTACCGCGGGTATCCGCGTCGCCTCGATCTATCTGCCAAACGGCAATCCGACGTTTGTCGAAGGCGAATTTCAGGACGATGGCAGCCCTGTCCTGCACGAAAAATATGAATACAAGCTGCGCTGGATGGAATGCCTTCACGACCACATGGCAGAACGTCTGATGCTGGACGAGGCCATCGTGTTCGGCGGCGATTACAACATCGTACCGACGGACGAGGATGTCCATGACGCCGAAGGCTGGGACAATGACGCTCTTTGCCTGCCGCAGAGCCGGAACCGGTACAGACGCCTGCTGCATCTTGGTCTGACAGATGCATATCGCGTGATCCACCATGAGCCGCACAAATACAGTTTCTGGGATTATCAGCGCGGCGCCTGGCAGAAAGATTTCGGCGTGCGGATCGATCACCTGCTGCTGTCGCCACAAGCCACCGACCGACTCAAAGACTGCGATATAGATCGCGGGCCGCGCGGTAAGGAAAAAGCCTCCGACCACACACCGGTGTGGTGCGAAATCGAATGAGCCCACGCTTACGAGAAGTCATCCGCTTCGTGACGATCGGCCTCGCGTTCGGACTAGTCTGGGCGACCGTCCAGTACGTCAACGGACAGATAAAGGACTTCGCCGTCCTGATCGGACCGGTGCTGGCCTTCGGTTCCATTGGGCTGGTGATGTGGGGCATTCGGCAAGTTGTGATCTATTTCAGAAACCGAAAGACCTAAGCGCCCGGGTTATCGGTCAACATGCCTTAGTCGCCCTTGCTCAGCCTGTCCCGTCCCCAACTTATATAAATTGCATCCAAGGCCTGATCGACACAGCCTTTGAAAGCTAGATTGTCAGGCGCAATGCCACGCGCCTGACATTGCCTCTCGGCCTGTCGGATTTCGGCCTGTCCGCCGGCGCATGAAGCCAGCAGGATCGGAATCACCGCAACAAGAAGCATCTTTATCGCTGTTTTCTTCATGCCCGTTATCAAACACAGGTAGGGAGGCAATGGCGATTAGCCACTCAAACGCTCTCACGAAGCCGAGATCATGCTGTCTGGTGCGCCTAGATATCCGCGTAAACGTGGGTCTCGGCTTTGCCGCCCGGATGGACAACCGCGCCATCACGCGCATTGCCGACCGTCTGGGCATAGCGCCACAAAGCACCGGACTGATAGTCGTGCTTACGTGGCTTCCATTTTTTAAGGCGACGAGCCAGTTCGGCCTTGGTGAGATCAACGTCGAGCTTGCCCTTCTTGGCATCGATCGAAATCATATCGCCGTCCTTCAGCAGCCCGATCGGACCGCCGACTGCCGCTTCGGGGCCGACATGACCGATGCAGAAGCCGCGCGTACCGCCCGAGAAACGGCCATCCGTGATCAATGCCACTTTCTCCCCGAGGCCAAGTCCGTAAAGGGCGGACGTCGTCGACAGCATTTCGCGCATACCGGGCCCGCCTTTGGGACCTTCGTAGCGGATGACGATCACGTCGCCTTCCTTGATTTTCTTCTTCATGACGGCTTCGAAGGCCTCTTCCTCGCAATCGAAGACCCGTGCGGGACCTTTGAACGTCAGCGTTTCCATGCCGGCGACCTTGACGATCGCACCGTCAGGCGCAAGCGA
This sequence comes from Alphaproteobacteria bacterium UBA830, assembly GCA_905181725.1. Taxonomy (GTDB): domain Bacteria; phylum Pseudomonadota; class Alphaproteobacteria; order MPNO01; family UBA830; genus CAXBCP01. Next base: position 4,469 of record CAJIYX010000136.1, on the reverse strand, counting down.
GCCTTTAAGTCCGACAACGCCGCCGGTCGGCGACAATGCGTCTTTCACCCGGTAGAAAACCTTCTGTTTTTCCGGGAATTTGATCTTGGCGTGGTTCTGCTTGAGCGTCTTGCCAGTCACGGTCATGCAATCGCCGTGCAGCAGGCCGTTATCGAGCAGTTCCTTGATGATCACCGGCACGCCGCCTGCACGGAACATATCCGTCGCCGTATATTTACCGCCCGGCATCAGATCCGCGAGATACGGCGTTTTCTTGAAAATCCGCACCACGTCATCAAGGGTAAATTTGATCCCCGCCTCATGCGCAATTGCCGGCAGATGCAGGCCCGCATTTGTCGAGCCGCCAGTCGCCGCGACAACAACGGCCGCATTCTCAAGGGATTTCCGCGTCACGATATCGCGCGGTCGAATGTTTTTAGCCAGCAAATCCATGACCGCCACACCGGACGCCTTCACCATCGCATCACGCGATTTATAGGCCGCAGGCGCACCCGACGACGTCGGCAGTGCAAGCCCCATGGCCTCGGCGACACAAGCCATTGTGTTAGCCGTAAACTGGCCGCCGCAGGACCCTTCACAGGGACAGGCAACTTCTTCGAGTTCCTGGAGCTCTTCTGCGCTCATATTGCCGGCCGCGTACTGGCCGACACCTTCGAACACGTCGACCACGGTAACGTCCCTGCCCTGGAACTTGCCGGGCAGAATAGTGCCGCCATACACAAATACCGACGGCACGTTTAGGCGCACCATCGACATCATCATGCCGGGCAGTGATTTATCGCAGCCCGCAAGGCCGACAAGCGCATCATAGCAATGACCGCGCATGGTCAGTTCGACGGAATCGGCAATGATCTCGCGCGACACCAGGGAAGATTTCATACCCTGATGTCCCATGGCGATACCGTCGGTGACGGTGATGGTCGTAAATTCGCGGGGCGTGCCGCCGCCGACTTTCACGCCCGCCTTCGCCGCCTGAGCTTGGCGCGACAGAGAGATGTTACAGGGTGCTGCTTCATTCCAGCAGGTCGCGACGCCGACCAGCGGCTGGCTGATTTCTTTTTCGGTCAGGCCCATCGCATAGAGATAGCTCCGATGCGGCGCCCGTTCCGGACCAACCGTCGTGTGCCGGCTCGGCAGCTTCTTCTTATTGAAGCGGCTTTTAGCTTTGGCTTTCGTTGCCGGTTTCTTGGCGGGGCGTTTCGCGGCGCCGGTTCCGTCGGGCATGAATAACTCCTATCGATCAGTTCTGATTTGGCGCGACAATAGTCATGTCGCTGCGTCCTGCCTAGGGAATCTATCAGGATAGATACCCTGCATTTTTGTATGCTTCGAGAGCCCCCGGGTGTAACGGCGCACCGCCGAATTCCAGAGCCGTACTACCCTGCGTCCGCAACGGTTCGAACAGGTCCGCAAGCCCCGCAAACAAGGGGTTCATCTCCGCCATTTCATCGAGATTCGACAGGATCGTTTCAACGAACTTTCGCACCGTTTCCGCATCGGTATTTTTATGCGCAGAAATGATATTCACCACGGCAAGCTGATTGGTAGCGCGCGCGACACCCCGAAAAAACCCGGTCGGCACATTTGCGGGACGATAGAAATCGATCTGCCCAAGAACGGCGGCGAGATCATCGGGGGCATAACCCAGCATGCGGACATCCATGCGCGCTGCGATGTCGGACATAACCTGATTGGGGTAAGGGCATTGCCACTGTGCGTCGACCTCCCCTGCTTCAAGCGTCTTTCCGCCATCTTCGAACGAATGGTAGACCGGCGTGAAGTCATCGAACGAAATACCCAATACGCCAAAAATGGTGTGAATATGCTGCACCATGCCGCTGCCTTCGGGACCGATGGCGACCCGTTTGCCAACGATGTCCCTAACCAGACGCAACGAGCTGTCTTCGCGGACAACAAAGAACATCGCGCCCGAGTTGGCCGGCGCAACGTTCCGGATCGCAATTTTGTGCGCAAAAGGCGCATCGCCGCGATAAGCACCTCCGATCCAGTTCGATGCCATAAAGCCGAGATCGATCAGCCCCTCATCAAGGCGCCGGGCGTTCTCGATACTGGCCTGCCCGGCATCAAAGACATCGACGGCAGTCCCGTTATCGCTGCCGAACAATGTCGCAATCGTGGTGCCCTGAGACCAGACCGTACCGTCTGTCTCGGACGTTCCGAGACGGATAGTCCTGTCGCCGGTCATTCCTCTGCTCTTTCTTTTCTTTCTTCCTGCATTTCGGACAACATCCCATTCAATTCAGCTCCCAGCACGAAGATCGCCCCAACCAGATAGAAAAAGATCCGCGTGGAAATAATCCCGCCCAGACCCCCACAGATCGCCGTGTACTGGGCGAAATGCTCGAGATAAACCGAATAGAGACTGGTTGCTCCGGTCACCATAACGAAAACGGCGGGGGCCCTCGGCAACACACCGACCCAGGACGGTATCCGGTTTGACAGAGCGTATTATAGCGCACCCGTCGCAATGAACAGCGCGCCGCCACCCGCACCGAAACGGACAAGTTCAGAAAACTGCGTTGAATCCAGAGCGATTCCGAAATCGAGATAGCCTTCGGCCTGCTGCCAGAGGAGCGGGCCGATGACCATGCAACCGATGGTAATAATGATGAAGCCGGAAAAGAGGATTACCAGTACCGAACTGTCCGCCCGACGCCACCAATAGCTTCGGGTCTCCCGCGCCCGGTAGGCTCTGTTCAGCGCCGACCTGATGCCTTCGACGCCCGACGCGGCGATCCAGAGCACAACGACAAGACTGAGCGTGAGCACCCCGCCCGAAGCGGTTCCCACGACCTGAACAACGGGCTCCTGCAATGTGAGTGCAACTTCGGTCGGCATGAAGCGGAACATCATGTCAACGATGCCCGCCCCTTCGTCCGCGCGGCCAATCAAACCCAGAAGCGTAAAGACAAAAACCAGAAACGGCAGCAGCGACATCAACCCGATATAGGCGAGGTAGCCTGCCCAGGCGAGACCGTCATCTTCGATAAACCAGACCAACCAGTTGAGCAGAAAACGAAACGGCGCCAAGAAATATTGCGTCAAAGCGGTCTCCTCCCACCGTATATTCCCATCAGATGCTCAGAGCGTCGATAACCTATCCAGCGCTTCGCTCAACTTGGTTCTGGATTGGCGGTAGTCGTCGGCGCGCGACCGCTGTTCCTCGACAACCGTCGCCGGCGCCTTCGCGATAAAGCTCTCATTGGTCAATTTCTTCTCGATTTTGGCGATCTCGCCATCGACCTTGCCGATTTCCTTCTGGAGCCGGGCGACTTCCTGGGCAACATCGATCACATCGCCAATCGGCAACGCCGCCGTCGCTTCATCGACAATCACCTGAACGGCGCCGGCGGGCACGGTATTGGAAATCGAAATCTCCCCGAGACGTGCGAGACGCGCCAACAGGTTTTTATGCGTTTCAAGCCGCGTAATCGTGCTGTCAGATGCCCCCGTCAATGTGAGCGGAAGCTCTGCCGATGGCGGGACATTCATTTCCGACCTGACGGTTCGGATTTCACTGACCATGCGCACCACCCAGGCCATTTCGTCTTCGGCATCCGGGGCGCGCAATTCGTCGCCAAGCGCCGGCCAGGATTCCAGCATCAACAAACCGTCACGGCCTTCCGGCGGTGCCAGTTGCACCCAGAGTTCCTGCGTCACGAACGGCATGATCGGCTGCATATATTTAAGAAGCTGATCCAGCACCCATGACGTGGTCGCCCGCACTTCGGCCTGGTCCGCTTCGCTGCCGTCCTGAAGGATCGGCTTGGTGAATTCGAGATACCAGTCGCAGAACTGGTTCCAGGCAAACCGATAACCAACCTGCGCAACCTCGTTAAAGCGATAGTTTTCCAGCGCCGACACAATATCTGCGCCGGCCTTTGCGGTTTCACCGACGATCCACTTATTGACCGTCAGCGTACACGCCGCCGGATCGAACCCCGCCACCGGCGTACAGCCGTTTATCTGGGTAAAGCGCGCCGCATTCCAGATCTTCGTGACGAAGTTCCGGTAGCCCTCGATTCGACCGGTCGACAGTTTGATATCGCGCCCCTGCGCCGCCAGTGCGGTCAGCGTAAAGCGCAGCGCATCGGCGCCGTACTCATCAATCAGGACGAGCGGATCCATCACGTTGCCCTTACTCTTGGACATCTTCTGGCCCTTTTCGTCCCGGACCAGCGCATGGATATATACGTCCTTAAACGGGACTTCATCGCGGAAGTTCAGCCCCATCATGATCATCCGGGCGACCCAGAAGAAAATGATATCGAATCCGGTGACAAGCACGCTCGTCGGATAATGGTGCGCCAGTTCGGGTGTTTCTTCAGGCCAGCCGAGCGTCGAGAACGGCCAGAGTGCGGACGAAAACCAGGTATCGAGCACGTCCGGATCACGGATGATATCCACGGCCTCGCCGTAATGCGTGTCCGCGGCAGCCTGCGCCTCTT
>CAJIYX010000135.1 GCA_905181725.1 Alphaproteobacteria bacterium UBA830 | reverse complement strand
CTCGGCAAGAATCTTCGTGATCGCCGCCGTCAGCGACGTCTTGCCATGATCAACGTGACCAATCGTGCCAACGTTGCAATGCGGCTTCGTCCGCTCAAATTTCGCTTTAGCCATTCGTCTCGTTCCTTGCCTGGCACCCGGCGCTTCGGGCGTTTAGTTAATCTGACGCAATTCTGCGCATAATATTCCGGCCCGGTCCTCAGACCCGATCCGACGATTCTGGAGCGGGTGAAGGGAATCGAACCCTCGTCGTAAGCTTGGAAGGCTTCTGCTCTGCCATTGAGCTACACCCGCTTTAGGACACTTCCTGTGGGTTTCCTGCCACATTCACTGCCCGATATTCCTGCCTGCAAGACCCTGTCTGCAGATGTTTCACCAAGTCTCCGGTCTCGAACCCGGCTCGTATCACATACCCTACAACGAACCGATCTGGTGGAGGGAGTTGGATTTGAACCAACGTAGGCTAAGCCAACGGGTTTACAGCCCGTCCCCTTTAACCACTCGGGCACCCCTCCTAAAAGCCAGACCGAACGTCGCTGAGAACGTGCGGAATTATGGGATTAAGCACCGTTTGTCAACGTCAAAAAACGCGCAATAAGCCGTTTCCGCATGTCGCCCGAGAGCCCCACAGAGAAATAGCCGGATTGCCCGCCTAAAGAATAGGAGTATAAGTGTAGGCATGGCACCACGCAAGACGAGTCAAAATCGCCGTCCAAAAGGGCGAAAGACAGCCATTCCCCGCAAAGGAACAGCTGATCGGACACCGCGCGAGTCGATCGAAGCCGCGCCCCGTTCTCCTTCAAACGCCCCGACAACGGGGAAACTAAACGCCCCGATAACAGGAAAACATCCTTCGAGAAGACGCCCCCCTGTAAAACACCGGACATCCGAAAAAAACCCTACATCCGAAAAACACGCGCAGCCCAAGAATGGCCTGTGGCTATACGGAATTCACGCAGTGACGGCCGCCCTGAGCAATCCCGGCAGAAAGTGCCTTCGGCTGATGGCGACCGCTGGTGCCGCGGCAAACCTGCCTGAAGACACTATTGGTGCCGAGATCGTCGACCGGGAGACGATCGATCGCGCCCTGCCCTATGGCGCAGTCCATCAGGGACTCGCCCTGCTGACATCTAATTTGGCGTCCCAGACCATTGAAGACATCGCCCGGCATGCCGACAGCCAGAAGCGGACGGTCGTCGTCGTCCTCGATCAGGTGACGGACCCGCAAAACATCGGCGCGACCCTGCGCTCGGCGGCAGCGTTCGGCGCCTATGCCGTAATCGTACCCGACCGCAATACGCCGGACGCAACGGGGGCGATGGCAAAAGCCGCGTCCGGGGCGCTCGAAACCGTCCCGCTTGTTCGCCCGAACAATCTTGTGCGGGCCCTGGAAACATTGAAATCACACGGCTTCTGGGTAGTCGGCCTTGATATGGACGCGCCGGTGAGCCTGCCGAACGCCGATCTTCCGGATCGGTGCGTATTGGCGTTCGGCGCCGAAGGGCGCGGCCTCCGCCGTCTAACCCGCGAGACATGCGACCTGATGGTCCGTGTCCCTATGACCAGCCAGATAGAAAGCCTGAATGTCTCGGCAAGCGCCGCCGTCTCGCTCTACGAGTGGGGACGGGCTGCCGAACTTTCATCAGATTAAGCTACCCGCCGGTCGGCGTAACGCATGGAAGCGTTGCTCCGAACCAAAAACATGCAGATACACGCAATAAGCCCCTAAACCGGCAAAAGCCGTCTCGAACTTGTCTTTCGGCACCAGATACACCATCATCATTTGATGTTTTTCAAATCGATATTGGCATTATTCGCCGTTGTTTTCCTGCTGCAGCCGGCCGCCGCCGAAATTCGCGCCGAAACGCCGACACCACCAGCGAATCTCGCGACCGAAGATGCGGCCTCTATCCGAGGCATGATTATCGGTCAGATCGACGCGTTTCGGAAAGACGATGCCGAAAAGGCATTCTCGTTCGCCGCGCCCAAAATTAAGAAGATATTCCGCACACCGGAAGTATTCCTTCACATGGTCAGGAAGTCTTACCAGTCGGTATACCGTCCCCGGACATACAAATTTCGCACCCTGCAGAGCATTGACGGAAAAGTGGTTCAGCCGGTAACCCTCGTCGGTCCGTCGGGCATCACCGAAACGGCCTTTTACATTATGGAGATACAGCCGGACGGCTCCTGGCGAATCGGCGCCTGTATCATGGCGCAGGAACCTGGGCACGAGACCTGACCCACCCGCGCCCTCCCACAGACCAGTTTCGGGTCTACTGACCAGCTCCAGAAAAGAACAACGACGCGCTGATAAAAAAATTCTGCGCCCCGGATGCAATTCCTCCCGGTGCCGGTATATTGCGGCATCAGAAGGATCATTGATTTGACGACACATCCCGCACTTGATGCCACGACCACGCCCGGCCCGTTCGGCGAGCCTGTTCGCCGCATAGAAGACCCTGCGCTGCTTACAGGCCGCGGTCGCTACGCTGATGACATCCATTTTCCCGATATGCTGCAGGCAGCATTCGTCCGCAGCCCCGTCTCACACGCCCTGATCAACGGCATCGATGCGACCGCGGCACGCGAACGACCGGGCGTCCGCGCCGTCCTGACGATGGCGGACCTGGCACCGCACCTGACAACGGACCGGCTTTCCGTCGGGATGCCGAGCAAGGCCTACCGCCAGCTCCGCGACCGCCCCATCCTTGCAGACAAAGAAGCCTGTCATGTGGGTGAGCCCATCGCCATCGTCATCGCCGATGACCGCTATATCGCCGAAGATGCGGCCGCATTGGTCGAGATCGATTTTGATATTCTCCCTGCTTCGGCAGATGCGGAGACCGCAGCAAAGCCGGGCTCTCCCGTCGCCCACTCGGACGCCGATCACAATATTCTCGCCGAATTCAACATGGGCTATGGCGATACTGACAGCGCCTTTGCCAATGCAGCCCACACGGTCGCCGACAAATTCTTCATCCATAAAGGTCTCGGGATGGCGATCGAAGGACGCGGTCTCGTCGCACGCTACGATGCGCTGGAAGACCGGCTCACCGTCTGGCTGGCAACCCAGATGCCGCATATGGCGCATCGGACGCTGGTCAATCTGTTGGGTCGCACCGAGACAAATACGCGGGTGGTCACGCCAGATATCGGTGGCGGGTTCGGACCAAAGCTCGTCTTTTACCCGGAAGATATCGTTGTCGCGACGGCGGCGCTGATTCTTCAGGCGCCGGTAAAGTGGATCGAAGACCGGCGCGAACACTTCACGACCTCAACCCAGGAACGCGATCAGATATGGGACATGGAACTCGCCGTCGATAACGACGGCAAGTTTCTGGGTGTACGCGGATCCATGATCCACGATCACGGCGCCTATACGGCACGCGGCGTCAACGTCGCGCAGAACGCAGGCAGCATCGTGCCGGGGCCCTACGAGGTCGCCAACTACAACCTCGATATAAAACTCGTCCTGACCAATAAACCCTGCGTCACGCCGGTGCGGGGCGCCGGGTATCCGCAGGGCTGCTTTGCCATGGAGCGTCTGATCGACCAGGCGGCTAAGAAGCTAGGTATTCCGCGGGACGAAATCCGCCGACGCAATCTGATACAGCCGGAAGACATGCCCTATACAAGACCGCTTGCCAGCCGGGCAGATCCGTCCATCGTCATCGACGAAGCGAATTTTCCGAAATGCATGGAAACCGCGCTGGAAGTCTCGGACTGGGCGGGCTTTCCCGCACGCCAGGCAGCAGCCGCGGCAGAGGGCCGGAAGCTCGGTATCGGGCTTGCGGTCTATCTGAAAGGCTCAGGGCGTGGACCGTTCGAGGCCGCGACGGTGCGCGTCGGTCCCTCCGGCAAGGTCAGCGTGATATCGGGCGTCTCCGCGATCGGCCAAGGTACGCGCACCATGCTGGCGCAGATCGTGGCGCAATCGCTCGGCGTGGACATGGCCGATATCGACGTCGTCATCGGCGACACATCGACAATCCCTTACGGCATGGGCGCAGCATCGAGCCGCCAGACCGTGACTGCCGGGTCATCGGCACAGGCCGCTGCGGTCGAGGTACGCGAAAAGGCGTTACGCGTTGCGGCGCATATTCTTGAAGCATCCGAAGAGGATCTGGAGATTTCCGACGGCCGGGTGAACGTTAAAGGCGTTGCCGATCTGTCCGTCGGACTTGGCGAGATCGCAACCCAGCTTGCGGGCGCCGCCACCGGCTTTGCCCTGCCGGCGGGAGAAACCCCCGGCCTCGAGGCGCATATGGCCGTCCAGATCGACGGGCTCGCATTCTCGAATGGCGCACATGTCGCGGAGATAGAGATCGATACGGGGACCGGCGACATCAGGATCCTGAACTACGTCATCGCCCATGATTGTGGCGTGATGGTAAACCCCCTGGTTATCGACGGTCAGGTCACGGGCGGTGCCGCTCACGGCATCGGTTTTGCGATGTACGAAAAAATGATCTGGGACGACCAGGCACAACCGCAATCAACGAACCTCGCCGAGTATCTGATCCCGGGTGCCACAGAGGTCCCCAATATCAAGATCGAGCATATTGTCGTGCCGTCGTCTCAGAACCCGCTTGGCGTCAAGGGCGTGGGCGAAAGCGGCCTTGTCCCCGTCCCCGCCTCGATTGCGTCCGCCGTGGATGACGCCCTGTCCGGAAGTGATTGCCGTATTACACAGATACCAATTTCTCCTACAGATATTCTGGGAGCTGTGGCCGGGATCTAGTCCGTACCAACGATAACAAGAAATCAAGCTGCGATTCATGCGGGTCGCATAAAATCCGTCAGAAACCATATCCACAAAAGCCTGTTAACGACCTGTTAACCATTGGCACGATACGCTTTGGCATCTAGTCGCGAGGGTAGGACTGATCGACAGACGGTAACGAGCACGCGTCGCATGACGCATCTCGTTTGTGCACGAACTTGATTGTTGTGACCGGCAGGGGTTGTTGTCCGTCACTCCGGGGGAGGCATACTTGAACACCATAAATTTGATGGCGTTTCCGCGCATATTGCGCTTGAACGCGACACGACACCTGTGGCTACTTGGCATGGTATCGTTGTTTTTCATCTTTAGTTTTTCAGCGGTTCCCGCCTTCTCGGCACCTATAAATCTTTTTCCATATAATCGTGAGGCAATCCTCGCGGTTCCGTCCATCACCATCCCGGAAACCGGTGGGAACGGCGAAAAGATTCAGGGGTCGGTTTCGCTCCAGACCGGTTTCTTCAATCGTTACGGCCATACGATCCCTACCAACGATCTGCGATATGCCTATACGCTGAACGGCGAAACAATCAGTCCGATCCTGAATGCCGGCGACAGCTTCGAATGGGATAGCACGACCAGCGCCGATGGCGGACATGCGCTCGGCATGGTGTTCGCCCCGGGAACCGGCCTCCTTTTCGGCTCAATTGCAATGTTTCTGCTGTTACGCCGGCGTCGGCCGCCAACGCATTGATGGATTGCCGCGCTGAGAGCATAATCGGGGAAATTTCCGGAGAACCGATATGCCCCGTTTTAAAGACTACATCCCGCATGGTGTGATCCCCGCGACGCTTGCCGCCTTCGATGCGGATTTCGAATTCGACTGGGCGGAAACCCGGCGTCACCTGGCGTTCGCCGCAGACATAGACGGCGTCACGGCGATTACCGTCAACGGCCATGCGTCGGAAGTACACGCCTGCACATTCGACGAACAGACCCGGGTGATGGCCGAGGCCAGCGACGAGATCGGCGACCGCATGCCGCTGATCGCCGGCGTCTATGCCGATGGCAGCCACGAAGCAGTCCGCCTTGCAAAGATGTCCGAAGCGAACGGCGCCTCCGCCCTCCTCTGCTTCCCGCCCAATTCCATGGGCATGGGCGGCATCCAGCATCGCCCCGAAATGGGCATCAATCACATGAAAATGATCGCGGATGCGACCGATTTGCCGATGATCGTCTTTCAGTATTCCAACGAACTGGGCTACCCGCTGGATACGCTGGTGCAGATCTGCGAAGAAATCTCCAACGTCAAAGCGATCAAGGACTGGTCGCCGCCGCAGGTTCACGACCGCCACATCAAAACGCTGCATGCCCTGTCGCGCCCGATCAATGTGCTGTCAACGAATTCCGCCTGGCTAATGTCATCGCTTGTCATGGGCGCCGACGGGCTTCTGTCGGGCGCCGGCTCCGTCATCGCGGATCTGCAGGTCGCTTTGTTCAGTGCCGTTCAGGCCAAAGACCTCGTCACGGCACAGGCACTGGCCGACCGCATCTATCACACCACGCAGGTTTTTTACTGTGATCCGTTCGGCGACATGCATAACCGCATGAAAGAGGCCCTTGTGCTTCTGGGGCGCCAGGATGGTCCGGCCGTCATACGCCCGCCGCTGATGAAGATCACCGAAGTAGAGATCGCCCGTATCGCCGAAGCAATGGGTGCCGCCGGAATCGCACGCGACGGGGCGACCGGCCTGGGTGCTCAGGCGCTCGCAGCCGAGTAACGCCTAGCCGCCGAGGAAGTCTTTCATCGAGCGCTGGTAATCGTCGCCGCGGGTGACGCCGGTCATAAATTCACCGGACGCTTTGCCCGTGATCTCGGCGGGTGGCGTACCGTCGCGCAGCGCCCGAAGCGTTGCATAGGTCGCCTGTACTGCCGCCATGAAGGGATGATGTCCCTGCAGGCTGATCCGCACATTGTGTTTCGCAAGATATTCGCGGTCGCCCAGCACACCGCCGCCCGATCCGCCAAAGAATATCGGAATATCAAGCGCTCCCGAGACCGCCTCGACATCTTCGCGCGATGACACGCCGGTGAAAAACATCGCATCCACGCCGGCCGCCTGATAGGCTCGCCCGCGAGCGATGGCATCGTCCAGGCCGTTAATCGACGCCGCACTCGTGCGCCCGGCAATGACCAGTGACGGATCCTGACGTCCTGCCAGCGCCGCTTTCATTTTGCCGACACCTTCATCTATCGACAGAACGCGCGTCGCTCCCACCGTGCCGAATGGCTGCGGCAGATCGGTATCCTCTATCGTCAGCGCCGCGACACCCGCGGTCTCCAGTTCCTCGACCGTCCGCTTCACGTTCAGCGCATTGCCATAGCCATGATCGGCATCGACGAGCAACGGGAGGTTACCGGCGCGATTGATACGATACGCCTGCTCGGCGAATTCAGACAGGGTAAGGACGATCAGATCCGGCGCGCCGAGAACGGCGAGCGATGCGACCGATCCCGCGAACATGCCGACTTCGAACCCGATATCTTCGGCAAGACGGGCGGAAATAGGATCGAACACCGATCCCGGATGAACGCAGATTTCAGTCTCTAGCAGGGTACGAAATTTCTCGCGGCGGGGTGTCCAGTGCACGGGCAGGCTCCATCGTTTGGTTCCTCCATTGCTGACACGCCGCCTCCTTCCGATCAAGCGGCGTCAGATGAGGCTTGTTGCGCCGCTGTCCGGGCGTTATATGAGTGCCGTGAAAAAGCCGGCTTAGCTCAGTTGGTAGAGCACCTGATTTGTAATCAGGGGGTCAGGGGTTCGAATCCTCTAGCCGGCACCATTCTTGTCAACGGGTTAGCGGACTTTTCGGAGTTTGTCTCAGCCCTTGTTGTTTCTGGGGCAGCACTGGGGCAGCACTGGGGCAGCACTGGGGCAGCACTGGGGTAGCATTGAACAGATCACCCCCGGCTCATCCGCATTGCTGAAGAACCTGCGGCGACCGGTAAAAAGTCGGAAGACGGCCGATCATTCGGCTCTCCCAATAAGTGCCCTGGGTAGAATGAGTTGTTCACTGCTAGCACCTAAAGTCGGGATCGGCGGATAATCTAACTCGCTATAAGCCTAAGCCGGCTAGGACAACTGAGACATGTCCCGTAGGCCGCGGGTCGCGGGCCGGAGTCCATGGCTCTAGGAGGGCAGCACGAGAACACTGCTTCTTGAGCCTTGGGCCGCGCACCACGGATCACGCTCCTTGATCCACGGGCCACGGTTAAAGGGGCTGGCTGAACTCTCCACGGCTACCGGCCCTGTCGCCAATTCCCGACGTTTCGATATAAAGCCTCACTCTAGCGCCCCAGGAAAAAACCACCCCCATATCAATTTTGATCCGGTCATTGCTTGCCTGCGTAAATAAAAGTACAGGATTAAGGAACATTCAGATGAAAACCATCGAAGCAGCGTCACTCACGGTAATCGTATTCTTGACAGCTTTAATTTCCGGTTCGGCCTACGCCGGGAGCTGTGGCGGAACGGGGCACACTCACTCGGCACAGGAGATGGCGGAG
>CAJIYX010000134.1 GCA_905181725.1 Alphaproteobacteria bacterium UBA830 | reverse complement strand
CGCGTAACGCGTACTTGGGATTTTGTGCCGTTATCGTCGATATCCGCCTCATAGGCGATCAGACGTCCGCCTTCGTATTCTTCGTTCATACGCTTGTCGTAGCGGTAGAGCACGATGGCCATCAGCTTGACATTCACGCTGTAATGGGAGGTCGCAACCATACTGTTGCCGTCGATCTTGAAATCGATCTTGAGTGTCCCGATAGGGCTACCGCTGCGCTTCACCACATATTCCGCCTTGGTGGAGAGCGTGGGTGACGCGGCGGCATATACGGGGGTGGCAAGTGGCAGGAGTAAAACCGGCAGTAACAAAATTAGGAACATCCTGCGGGCGCTCCGCATCAGACCCGCCATCTCATTCGGGTGCTTTGAATTGTTTGGCAAGTTTCAGGCCCTGTCCCTGATAGTGTGAACCGATACCTGTTCCATATATTTTCTCCGGCCGTTCGATCAAGCGTTCATATCGCAACCGGCCGATCACCTGTTCGTGTTCAAGCAGGAACGGCACGTCGTGCGACCTTACTTCGAGCACCCCGCGCGAGCCGACCGAGCGGTCATCGGGGTGCCAGCCGAAGCCCGGGTCGAAAAATCCCGCATAGTGCACGCGGAATTCGCCGACCAGCGTATCATAAGCGACCATCTCGGCTGCGTAATCCGGTGGGACGGTCACGGCTTCGCGCGTGGCGAGGATGTAAAAATCATCGGGGTTCAGGATGATCCCGCCGTGGCGGGCCGACACCGGTTCCCAGAAATCCGCCGGGTCGTAGTTATCGGGGCGGTCGACGTCGACGATGCCGGCATGATGACGCGCGCGCCAGCCGACGATGCCGCCGGGGGCATCCGGGCCGAGGTCCAGGCGCAGGCTGAGGCTTCGGTGTTCGAGCACTTCCGCGCGGTCGAAGGCCGCGTCGATCAGGCCGACCTCGTCGTGGAGCTGCAACAGGTCTTCCGGCGATACTTCGGCCCGGCCACGGCGCAGGCGAAGCTGCGTCAGCCGGGATCCGGTGCGCACCGCGATCGAGAATGTCTTCGGCGATACTTCGGCGTAGATCGGGCCGATATAGCCGGGGCGGATCAGATCAAATCTTGTGCCGCGGTCGGAAATGACACGGGTAAAGATATCGAGCCGCCCGGTCGAGCTTTTCGGGTTGGCAAAGGCGGATATATCGTCGGGCAGGTCAAGTGATTCCTGGAGCGGGACAATATAGACGCAGCCTTTTTCAAGCACGGCTCCGCCGGTCAGGTCGATTTTGTGCATCTCGAACGCGCGCACCTTGTCTTCGACGGTGGCGTCGGGGCCCGGCAGGAAGCTCGCCTGCACCCGCCAGGCGAAATCGCCCAGCCGGAGATCGATGCTGGCCGGCTGGATCAGATCGTCGGTGATGGGGGACGCCGCGGTGACTGTACCGCTATCCACCAGACCACGGAGGATCTGCGACGGAAAGATTCCGGTCGGGGCGGTGTCGAGTGTTTCGTTGGGGGCTGGTTGGCTCATGCCGAGAGTTTACGCGAATTCGCGGCGGATTTGGATGCATCGAGTTCACACAGGTGTGGATAACTATTGGGGGTTCGATAAACCGCTTGAAGAATATTATTTTAAGCTTAAAGTAATTTGTAGAAACGAATTCACGAGCTCGGAGGATGAGATGAAGATTGAGATTGTGGGCGGCGGGCCAGCGGGGCTGTATTTCGCACTTTTGATGAAAAAGGCCGATCCCTCTCATCAGATCAAAATCTACGAGCAGAACAAGCCGGACGACACGTTTGGGTTCGGCGTCGTGTTCTCCGCAGAGACGCTTGGCTATTTCCGGGATTACGACGAAGTGTCTTACGACCGTATCCGTGAAACCTTTGCTTACTGGGACGATATCGTCACCTATTACAAGGGCGAGAAAGTGACGGTCGGCGGCAACGGGTTTTGCGGCATGTCGCGCAAGGACCTGCTGTTGATTCTGCAGAAATGCTGCACTGAGGTCGGTATCGAAATGGAATTCGAGCGTGAAATCACGTCACTCGACCAGCTCGATCCCGGTGCGGATCTTATTCTTGGCGCAAACGGGATCAATTCCTGGATCCGCGATCAGAATGCCGATCATTTCAAACCGAGCGTCGACTGGCGTCCCAACAAATTCGTCTGGCTCGGCTCGACCATGCCGCTATCGGCTTTTACGTTTGATTTCCGCGAAAACAATGCCGGTATCTGGAACCTGCACGCGTACCAGTACAACAGCGAGATGAGCACGTGGATCGTCGAGACCACGGACGAAGCCTGGCACAAGGCGGGGATGGAGAACGCGACCGAGGAAGAAACCGTCGCCTATATCAGGGAACTGTATAAGGACCTGCTCGGCGATTACCCGGTGATCACCAATCGATCGATCTGGCGTAATTTCCCGATGATCCGGTGCGAGACCTGGGTCAAGGACAACCTAGTCATTCTGGGCGATACTGCACATACGGCACATTTCTCCATAGGGTCGGGCACAAAGCTGGCGATGGAAGATGCGATCGCGCTGTTCGAGAGCTGCCAGATCGAATCCGATCCGCGCGCTGCCCTGCAGCTTTATGACAAAAACCGCCGTGACGATGTCGAGCGTATCCAGCACGCGGCCGATGTTTCGCTGTCCTGGTTCGAACATGTTGAGCGCTACTGGGACATGGACGCTACACAATTCATGTTCAGCCTGATGTCGCGTTCCAAGGCGATCACCTATGACAATCTGCGTCTGCGCGACAAGGAATTCGTCGCCGCTTTGAATCGCTCGTTCTCGACCGATGCCGCGGAGCGCTATGACGCGCCGCATCTGAAGGAAACGCCGGTGCCGCCGATGTTCGCGCCGATGCAGTTGCGTGATATGCGCCTGTCGAACCGAGTCGTGGTGTCGCCGATGTGTCAATACTGTGCGACTGACGGCAATCCGGATGACTGGCATTTCACGCATTACACCAGCCGCGCGATGGGCGGGGCAGGGCTCGTCTTTACCGAAATGACCTGCATTTCGTCCGACGCCCGCATCACCCCCGGCTGCACCGGAATCTGGACCGACGAACAGGAAGCCCAGTGGAAGCGTATTGTCGACTTCGTCCATGAACGCACGGATGCGAAGATGGCGATCCAGATCGGCCATGCCGGGCGCAAGGGTGCGACCAAACTCGCCTGGGAAGGCATTGATCAGCCACTGGACGCCGGCGCGTGGGAGATCATGGCGGCGTCGCCGCTACCCTATCTGGAAAACTCACAGGTGCCGCGTGAGATGACGGGCGATGATATGGACAAGGTCAAAACCAATTTCGTGGCAGCGTTTGAACGTGCCGCGGGTTCCGGGTTCGACCTCGCCGAGCTTCATTGCGCCCATGGCTATATCCTGGCTACCTTCCTGTCGCCGGTAACTAATAAGCGCACGGATGAATATGGCGGTTCGATCGAAAACCGTCTGCGCTACCCGCTTGAAGTTTTCGATGCCTGCCGCGCCGTCTGGCCGGAGAACCGGCCGATGTCAGTCCGGATTTCTGCGAGCGACTGGATCGACGGTGGCACCAGCCCCGAGGACGCCGTCGCCTATGCCAAAGCCTTCAAGGAACATGGTTGCGATCTGATCAACGTTTCGACCGGTCAGACCGACTCTGCGGAAAAACCGATCTACGGTCGGATGTTCCAGACGCCGTTCTCGGAGCAGATCCGCCTCGAAGCAGATATTCCGACCCTCGTGGCCGGTAACATCTTCGATTGGGATCAGGTGAACACCATTGTCGGTGCCGGTCGCTCGGACCTCGTCGCGCTCGCGCGGACGCATCTGTACAATCCGTACTTTACGCTGCAGGCGGCAGCCTTTTACGGAGTGCAGGATGTCGTCTGGCCCGATCAGTACATGTCCGCCAAGTTTGCCGCGTTCCGCCAGTACGAAAAGGAACGCGCCCAGATCGAAGATCTTCGTGAACAGGTCAAGCCGAACTCGGGCCAGGAACGCGCCGGTGCATCTTTGCTCAACAAGTCGAATGACTGGGAGAGCAAAGGATCGGCCGTCGGGGCTGCTGCTGGGTCCCGGAACGAGGCGGTGGAATAGCGCAAAGGCTGCTCACGACCATTTGAAAACGTGGTTTACGCTTCGTTAACGCAGACCGGTAAATATCTCCGAAACGGCGACGACGGTGTCGCTCCATACAGTTCGGAGAAGCCGGAAAATGTTTCGCATCGGCTTGGTTTTAGCGCTCACAGGCCTTGTGTTATCGGTGGGCACGGTGCACACGCAGGATGTGCGTAATAGAGCGTCGCCACCGCGACGGACGCGGTGCATCATCCGGCCCTCAGCAAAGCCGACATCGCAACCATTTATGTTCTGACCGACCAGCACGGTTCCCCTGTCGGCCCGGAGCGGTTCAATGGCCACTTTTCCCTGATTGTTTTTGGCTACACCGCTTGTCCCGATGTGTGCCCCACGGCAATGACCGATGTTGCCGGCGTGATGGAGCAACTGGGTCCTCTGTCGCGCTATGTCTTGCCGATCTTCGTGACGTTCGACCCCGCGCGTGATCCCGTGGAAGTGCTGCGCGATTACGTTTCGCATTTCGACAAGCGCACCGTTGCGCTGACAGGCCCGATGTCGGCGATCAAGATCGTTCAGCATGGGTATGGCGTGCTCGCCGTCCCCGGCCCGAAAGACGCCGACGGTTCCTATTTCATTTCCCACACCGCTGCAAAATACCTGATCGGCCCTGACGGCTCCCATGTCCAGAGCTTTTCCCACGAGGATCCGCCGGAACAGATTGCCGGTTAGCTAAAAGGGATTTTCAGCCACATCGGCCGGTAGGACTGGCGCTTCCCCTTGACCTAAATACGACACCGGTTTAGCGAACCTCTATCAAAAAGAGGTACCGCCATGACCATCAAGCTCTATGAACTTCTCGGCCACGAAGGTCGCCGCTACAGCCAGTTTTCATGGCGCGCGAAGATGGCGCTGAAGCATAAGCGGCTCGAATTCGAAGAGATCCCGCTGTTGCTGACGGACAAGGAATCCATCGCTTTTGCAAATTCGAACAGCGTTCCCGTTCTGGTCGACGGCGATGTGATCGAGACAGATTCCTGGGATATCGCGACATATCTGGAAGAAGCCTACCCGGATGCACCGTCGCTGTTTGGCGGACCGATCGGCACCGGCGTGACGCGGGTGATCAATTCATGGTGTGACCGCGCAGTGAATGTGGCACTCGGGCCGCTGATTGCGCGCGATGTGCTGGAGGCGGCACATCCGGACGACCGGACGTATTTCCGCGAGTCCATGGAAAAACTGTACAAGCGGACTCTCGAAGAAGTGCAGGAAGGCCGCGAGGATCGAGTAAAGGGTCTGTACCGCACGCTTGATCCAATCCGCACAACGTTCCGTAAGGGACAGGACTTCATCAGCGGCGATGCGCCGGGCTATGCGGATTACGTGGTCTTTTCACAATTTCAGTGGGCGCGGGTGACTAGCCCGTTCAAGCTGCTCGATGCGGATGACGCCGTCTTTGCCTGGCGCGAGCGAATGCTCGACCTGTATGACGGGTTCGCCCGGAACACGACGGCGTATGAGGTCGCTGAGTAGCCTCAGGTCAGGCCGAAAAGACCACCGACAAAAACACCAATCCCTGATGCCCTTCAGACATGTAGCGGCTCATCGCGTCTTCGATCATGACGTTCTGGTACATACCTGACGGAAGCTGCTGTTGCTTCTTTTTGTCGGATTTCTTCTCCGGTTTGGCGACCAGGTCGCCGCGCCGATATGTCGGTGGCAGGACCGGGACCAGGTTGGCCGCGGCATCCGTATAGCCGTTCTTCATGACCGGGCCTGGGCTAACGTCACCATGGAGGCGCGTCGAACTGCGATGCCACGATTTCCGGGACAATGCCCCGTGCGTATAATATCGAGGTCTGGGGGCTGTCGATTATGCTGCAGGATGCCGAAATCCGGCATGAGGGCGGCCTTTTCGAGGTGGGCGGTGGGGCTCGCATATGTGCACCTTCGTAAGAAGACGGTCTGACCAGCGACCACGTGATCTGACAAGCTATTCTGAAGGGCGGCTTACCCGCCCTTTTTTGCCGGGATATCAGGTCTTGGAGGTATTTTTTCCTGATCGCGCAGACGGTAGCGCTGAAGCTTGCCAGTCTCTGTTTTGGGAAGCTCCGTCACAAACTCGATTTCCCGAGGATATTTGTAAGGCGCAATCTCATTCTTGACGAAATCCTGCAGGGACTTCGTCGTTTCG
>CAJIYX010000133.1 GCA_905181725.1 Alphaproteobacteria bacterium UBA830 | reverse complement strand
TCGTCGGCCAGCTCTGAATCGATCTCGATGCCGCGGTTCATCGGTCCCGGGTGCATGATCAGTGCATCCGGCTTGGCCACGGCCAGTTTTTCACGGTCGAGGCCGAAGAACCGGAAATATTCACGGGTCGACGGTACGTACGAGCCCTGCATACGCTCGGTCTGAAGGCGCAGCATCATGATGATGTCCGCATCCCGGATGCCGTCCAGCATATTGTGATGGACCTCTACCCCGAGTTTCTCGATCGCGGCGGGCAGCAGTGTCTTTGGCGCCACAAGGCGGACATGTGCTCCCATGGTATTCAGCAGGTAGATATTCGAGCGCGCCACGCGGGAATGCATGATGTCACCGCAGATCGCGACCGTCAGGCCCTTGAGCGACTGCCGGCGACGGCGGATGGTCAGCGCGTCGAGCAACGCCTGTGTCGGGTGTTCGTGGCTGCCGTCCCCGGCGTTGAGCACCGAGCATGTGACCTTTTCGCTCAGCAACTGCACGGCGCCGGACGCGCCGTGACGCACGGTGAGCACGTCGGGGTGCATCGCGTTCAGGGTCATCGCCGTATCAATCAGCGTCTCACCCTTCTTGATCGCGCTGTCGCTAACGGACATGTTGATAACGTCGGCGCCGAGGCGTTTGCCGGCAAGCTCGAACGATGTGCGGGTGCGTGTGGAATTTTCGAAAAAGACGTTGATTAGCGTACGGCCACGCAGGATGGAGCTTTTCTTGTTATCCTGCCGGTTCTGCTCGATATAGGATTCCGAGAGGTCGAGGAGAGTTTCAATCTCCTCCTTCGGAACGCCTTCCATGCCGAGAATATTCATTCTCGGCGGGTGAAAGCCTGCATCGTTTGCCGTATCTGCCATTAAAAGCTGTTTATAAGAGGCGCGGACCGGAGCGGCAAGAGACGGAAACGCCCACCGATTCGCGACCCGTCAATTCAGGCGCAAATAGGAGGGCGCAAATCTGGGAAGGCTATTCTCCCTCCGCCACGCCGTCATTGCGCAGCCGGACGATTTCGCCGTCTGTCAGTCCCAGCATGTCGCGTAGCACCTCGACCGTGTGTTCGCCGCGCACCGGCGGGGGGCGGCGATAGGTTACCGGGGTTTCCGACATTTTTGCCGGTGCGGCGACCAGATTTACCGACCCGGCCTGCGGGTGGGGCATTTCGATCGCCATGCCGCGTGCCTTGGCGTGGGGGTCGTCGAACACCCGGTCCAGGGTGTTGATCGGCCCGCACGGCACACCGGCTGTTTCCAGGGTTGATACCCAATCGTCGGTGGTGCGCGACCGCAATATGTCGCGGATCTTCGGCAGCAATTCGTCACGGTTGCGAATTCGGTCGGAGTTCGTCGCGAAATCGGGATTTGCAGCAAGCTCGGGTGCGCCTGCCGCTGCGCAGAAATTGACGAACTGCCCATCATTGCCGGCGGCGAGGATGACATGGCCGTCGGCGGTCTCGAACACTTCGGAAGGAACGATATTAGCGTGCGCATTGCCGAGCCGGTCCGGGTTCTCGCCCGTATTGAGATATTCGACGGCGTGATAGTAGAGCCAGGAGATCTGCGTCTCGAACAGCGACAGGTCGATATGCTGGCCCATCTCGGTTGCGTCCCGGTGGCGCAGGGCGGCGAGAATACCGGTCGATGCATGCATGCCGGTCATGATGTCGGCGATGCCGATGCCGGTTTTCATGGGCATGCCCGCGGGCTCCCCGGTGACTGACATGATGCCGCCCATGCCTTGCGCCAGAAAGTCGTATCCGGCACGATCGCGATAGGGGCCGGTCTGGCCGAAGCCGGTGATAGAGCAATAGACCAGTGCCGGAAATTCGTCGCGCAGGTCGTCATAGCCGAGGCCATATTTAGCCAGCGCGCCGACTCGAAAATTCTCGATCAGCACGTCGCACTTGGCGAGCAGTTTGCGAATCAGCGCCTGCCCGTCCGCCAGGGATATCCTGCCCGTCCGCCAGGGATATATCGACCGCGACGGAGCGTTTGTTGCGGTTGGCACAAAGATAAAACGTGCTTTCTTCCGTGTCGTTGCCGTCCGCGTCCTGCACAAAGGGAGGGCCCCACTTGCGCGTATCGTCGCCGGCGCCGGGCTTTTCGATCTTGATGACGTCGGAGCCGTAATCACCCAGAAGCTGAGTGCAGACCGGGCCTGCAAGGATACGGCTGAGATCGAGAATGCGAATGCCGGTGATGGGGCCAGTCTGAGTGCCCGTCGGGGTTTCTGTCATGGGGCGCTTACTCGGCCGCCTGTTGCGGTTTGCCGATCAGGTCTTCGGGTGTGCGTTTTTCCATTTCGAACATGTTGGTCTCGTCCACCCAAGCATAATCCTTGTAGCCGAGCCGGGCGATGGGTTTGACCCGCGCGACCTCGAAAATACCGTCTTCACTGATCGCTTCATCGGCGATGTGAACGCCGATCACCTGGCCGAAAACCGCATGGTGGATCGCCATTTTACTGTCGCCGGGCAGGACCACGATTTCATGCAGCTTGCACTCAAACTGGACCGGGGAGCCCTTGATGCGCGGCGGGGCGACCATGTTCGACGGAATGCCCTCCAGCCCGGTTTCGGACATCTCGTTCACGCCCCGGTCTATAATCAGGCCGGTCTCGTTCATCTGCTCGCGCTGGTCCCAGGTCGCCATGTTGTAAACGAATTCGCCGGTTTTCTTGATGTTGGCGATGGTGTCCTTGTCTTCATGGTCATCCGCGTGACCGCCGGCAGAGAACAGACAGAACGGCGGATGGTAGCTCAGGATGTTGAAAAAGCTGAACGGCGCCACGTTAACATCGCCGGCCTTGTTGACCGTCGTGATCCAGCCGATGGGGCGCGGTACAACGCAGGCCTTGATCGGGTTATAGGGCAGGCCGTGGTCGTTCTTCGGGGGTTCGAAAAACATGTTTGTTCCTGTTTGAATTCAGAGGTCGATGATAGCGGCGTCGGCGTTCAGCTGTTCCATCTCCGCGAGCAATTCGGCGGGCAGTTCGGGATCGGCAAGCATGGGCAGCAGGTTGGTTGCCATCTCGGTCAGACTCCTTCGATCACGTCGGCCCAGCCTTCCAGCATTTCGGGCCGGGTTGCGCGCACATGGGTGCTGAACAGACTGTACCCCATATCGCCGAGTGCGCGGATTTTGTCGCGCAGGTCTTCGCGGGTGCCAGAAATTGTCGTCGCGCGGATGAAATCGCCGGTGATCAGGTGTTCTTCCTCGGGCCGGACGGTCATCAGGTGGTTTTTGTGGTTGGCGAGATAGCGGGCATCGACAGGCTCATAGCCCTCGTAAATTTCGCGGTACTGGTCGACGAGTTTCTGCAGTTCAGGCGGCGGTTTATGGCCGATCGAGCCGAATTCTGCTTCCTCCGCCAGATTGTGCAGGATGATCGCGCTCGACGGGCCCGCCTCGGCGCGCACGTAAACTGCGTCCCAGTCATCAGGTTTGTTGAGCACCGCGCCGCCGCAATTGGCATTGGCCCACAGATTGGCGACGTCGCGTCCGGCTTCGGTCCAGGCCTGTTTCATGTTGTCCATCGTCGCCTGGGCGTGGTCCAGGTTGCCGACCGTGTTTGTCCACCGGTAACCGTGCTCGGCGACCATGCGCCGCCCGCGCGGGCCGAGCGCCGAGACATGCACGGGGATCGGGTCATGGATGTTTATCAGCTCCAGCTCCGGGTTCATGAAGCGGATCGGCCGCATGCCTCCTTCGATTTCGGCGTCTACCAGCCTGCCCGCCAGCAGTTCCTGGACCACCTCGATATAATCAAACATATCGGCGAGCTTCATCGGGCCGAGCCCCATGGTACGCCGCCCCGTAAACCCGGTGCCGACGCCCATATGGATGCGCCCGGGGGCCAGCGCATTCAGGGTGGCGAGTGCGCTGGCGGAGACGGGTGCGAGCCGGTTCGACGGGATCAAGACACCCGTGCTCAGATGAATACGGTCGGTCTTCATTGCCGCGGCGGTCATCGAGACGAACATGTCGGCGTTGATCAGTTGGGAATCAATAAACGAGGCGTGGTCGAAGCCGAGTTCTTCGGCCCGTTTGACGATCTTCCAGCAATCCCAGGAAGGCGCGATGTTGATCCCGAACTTCATGCACGGATTAGATCCTAAAGCGCCCGTCGCGGCAATTGGCGCAGCTGTTGATCTAGGCGCCTGATCCGGTCAAGATTTGCCGAGCCAAAAACTTTGCCGGCCAAAAACAGGGAAAAGAACAACGCTCGCGCTCTATCACAATTCGATGTCGTCCTGTTCGCAGAAGGTCCGCCTGTCTCTGGCGGAAAAGGGTCTCGACTGGGAAAGCCGTCATCTGGACCTTCGCGCTGGCGATACGCAGACCGTGGACTATTTGAAGCTCAACCGGCGCGGCGTTGTGCCGACAACTGGATCATGAAGGGATGATTGTCTGTGAATCCAACGTCATCCTGGAATATCTCGAAGATGCGTTTCCCGACCATTCTCTGCGGCCGTCAGATGCGTTTGGCAAAGCTGAAATGCGCTTCTGGACCAAGCGGCTGGATGAGGGCCATCATGATCTCGCGACAGCGTCGCTCAGCATGGGGGTGCGTTCCGGCACCAGTTTCTGGAACGCGGCGAGGAAGAATGCATCAAGCTTATCGACGCCGTCCCCGATCCGGTAAAGCGGGAACGGCAGCGCGATCTGATCTTCAAGGGGCTGGATGCGCCGGTTTTCCACGAAGGGGTCCGCATGTGGGCGGCGCTGGTGCGGAATATGGATGCGGCGCTCGAAGGCCGGAACTGACTTGCGGGAGATGCGTATTCCCTCGCGGAGGCAGCCTACACCCCCTATATCACGCGGCTCGATCATCTCAATCTGATGAGATTTGTCGACGGATATCCGAACCTGTCCGACTGGCACACCAGGGTAACATGCAGGCCGAACTATGCCGCCGCGTTCGGCGACTGGAACGAAGAAAAATACCTGACGCTGATGACTGAAAAAGGCACGGAAGCCTGGCGCCAGATCAGCGGGATGATTGCTTAGCTTCCGAGAAGCGAAATCCAGATTGGCAGGGTTATGATGGCGAGCGCCGTCTGCGTCGTCAGAATGCCGGCCATCAGCCGGGCATCGCCGCCCATCTGGCGGGCGAGGATATAGGCCGATGGCGCCGTCGGAAGGGCGTGGAAAATGACCAGCACATAGGCGGCGGGCCCCGTCATCCCCAATGCTTGCGCGAAGCCGAGCGCGACCAGCGGCATGGCGACGAGCTTGAGCACGGCGGACAGGCCGATCCAGGAACGTCCCGCGCGGGCGGCGGCAATGTCCAGCCCGGCGCCGACGCAGATCAGGCCGACGGCGGGGGCAGCACTGCCGAGCAGGTCGAAAAACGTCACCAGCGGCGTGGCGAGGCCCAACCCCGAAACATTGACGATGATCCCGGCGACGCAGGCGATGATCAGCGGGTTGCGCGTCATTTCCTTGACGGCGCCGAGCGTGCTGGCGCTCCCGCTGCCGTATTTTGCCAGCACCCACACGCTGACGACATTGATGAACGGCACCATGAAGGCGATGAACACGGCGCCGAGGGCGATGGTCTCGGGCCCGTAAAACGCGATGACGAGCGGAATACCGATATAGGTATTGAAGCGGATCGAGCCCTGGGTCAGCGAGGTGAACCCGGGGCCGTCCAGTTTCATTGTCGGCCGGAAGATCAGCAGAAGCAGCGCCATCAGCGCCGGCGTGCCGACAACACCGATCGCGAGTGATCCGATCGGCAGGTCGTCGATATTGGCGGTCGCCAGGCTGCCGAATAGCAGCGACGGGAACAGCACGTAATAGGTAATACGCTCGACCGGCGGCCAGGCGTCGGCCGGGAACAGCTTCGTGCGCCGCAGGCAGAACCCGGCGACGATGATCAGAAAGATCGGCGCGATGGTGGTGACGACGACGAGCAAACGACTATCCAGTGTTGAGAGGCGGGGGCTATGAGGCCAGGTTGCGGAGAAATTCGAGCGCGCCCTGCAGGATAAACTGCGCCGCCAATTTGTCGATCACCTCGGCGCGGCGCTTGCGGGTGACGTCCTGTGCGATCAGGTGGCGTTCCATCGCCTGGGTCGACATGCGCTCGTCCCAGAAACCGATCGGCAGATCGGTCTTCTCGGCGAAATTGGCACCGAACTGCCGCGTCGACTGGCAGCGCGGGCCCTCCGTGCCATCCATGTTGACCGGCAGGCCGAGGATGATGCCGCCGACATTGTAGTCGGGGAATACGGCGAGCAGCGCTTCGGCATCTTTGGTGAATTTGGTGCGGCGGATCGTGTCCAGCGGCGAGGCGATCATCCGGCTGTCATCGGAGATCGCCATGCCGATGGTCTTCTCGCCGAGATCGAGGCCAAGCAGGCATGTGCGTGGCGGCAAAGCCGATGCTTCGCCGGGGGCCAGTTCCCGGATGTGTTCGATGATCACGGACGCGTTCATAACGGAGGACGGGGCTGACGGGAAGTGTTCTTGCTTGTGTTGGGCCGATCCCTTGCCGATCCGGGGGACCGATGATAGTTTCCGCGCGCTTTTGCGGGAGAATTCAACGACATGGCTGTCGATCGGGATACTGTCATACGCGTCGCGCGTCTGGCGCGAATAAAGGTGCCGGAAGGTGACCTGGACACGCTGGCGGGTGAGTTATCGAATATTATCGGCTGGGTGGAACAGCTTGAAGAGGTTGATACCGACGGTATCGATCCGATGGCGTCGGTCGCCGACATGAAACTGCGCTGGCGTGCCGACGAGGTCACCGATGGCGGCATCCGCGATAAGGTCACGTCGAACGCATCGGATCCTCGCGACGGCATGTTCTCGGTCCCGAAGGTGATCGAATAATGACCGCCCCGACAGATTTCACGATTGCCGAAGCGCGTGATGCGCTCAATGCCGGCACCGTTTCCGCCCGCGAACTTACCGAAGCGCATATCGCGGCCATGGAGGCAGCGCGGGAACTGAACGCGTTTATCACCGAAACACCCGACCGCGCGCTGGAGGATGCAGATGAATCGGATGCGCGCCGGGCCAAAGGCGAGGCGTTGGGCCCGCTCGACGGTATTCCGCTGGCCATCAAGGATCTGTTCTGCACCGAGGGTGTCATGACCACGGCGGCATCGCACATCCTTGAAGGCTTCGTGCCGCCCTATGAAAGTTCGGTCTCCGGCAATCTGCGGACGGCGGGCAGCGTGATGCTCGGCAAGACCAACCTGGACGAGTTCGCGATGGGCTCGTCCAACGAGACCAGTTATTTTGGCAATGTCGAAAACCCGTGGCGCCGCGATGGCGACAACCGGCCACTAGTGCCGGGCGGCTCGTCCGGCGGGGCGGCGGCAGCGGTGTCGGGGCGTCTGTGCCTTGGTGCGACGGGGACCGATACCGGCGGCTCGATCCGCCAGCCGGCGGCGTTCTGCGGAATCGTGGGCATGAAGCCGACCTACGGGCGGTGTTCACGCTGGGGCGTTGTTGCCTTTGCGTCCTCGCTCGATCAGGCAGGACCGATGACCCGCTCCGTGCGCGATGCGGCAATACTGCTGGGCGGCATGGCCGGGTTCGATCCCAAGGATTCAACCTCTGCCGACAGGGCCGTGCCCGATTTCGAAGCGGCGCTAAAGGTTAGTGTGCAGGGGTTGCGGGTCGGAATCCCCGCGGAATATGCGGTCGACGGGATGAACTCGGAGACTTCGACGCTGTGGGATCAGGGCAAGGCCTGGCTCAAAGACGCCGGCGCGGAGCTGGTCGATATCAGCCTGCCACACACCAAATACGCATTGCCGGCCTATTACATCATCGCCCCGGCGGAAGCATCGTCGAACCTCGCGCGGTATGACGGGGTACGCTACGGCCAGCGCGTCGAAGGCGATGACCTGACCGAATTGTATGAGAACACCCGCGCTGCCGGGTTCGGCATTGAAGTCCGCCGCCGTATCCTGATCGGCACCTACGTGCTGTCGGCGGGGTATTACGACGCCTATTACATCAAGGCGCAAAAGGTTCGCGCGCTAATTGCCCGCGATTTTACGCAGGCCTATGAGAAATGCGACGTCATCCTGACACCGACGACGCCGGGCCCTGCGTTCGCCGCAGGCGAGAAATCGGACGATCCGATCGCCATGTATCTGAATGATGTACTGACGGTGCCGGCGTCGCTCGCAGGCCTGCCGGCGATTTCCGTGCCGGCGGGGCTTTCCGGTGACGGGTTGCCGCTCGGGCTGCATCTGATCGGCAAAGCGTTTGACGAGGAAACCATGTTCCGCGCGGCGCAGGCCCTGGAAGACGCCGCCGGGTTCGATGACCGCCCGGGGCAGCGTTAAGATATGGCGATGAGGCAGAACCATGGTCCCTCCGCATGAATATGCAGACCATCTGGTACGTGTTGATCCATATCAGTCTCGGACTGATAGGCTGGCAGGTCTTTACGATTTCCAATCTGGGCGTGCTCGCCGCTTTGGCCGTCTGCGGCAGCGTGCAGACATGGCCGATGTACGAATTTTACAAACTGAGCTGGGACAAATTCAATTCGATGCGGTCCGGCCTGACCGGCGCGGAGGATCGCAAACGCGAAACGCGCAGTTACTGGGTTCGTCTGAGCCGACTATGGCTGTTCCGCTCCAGCGCGTATTCGCTGCTGACACTATTCGTCGCCTGGCTGATGAGAGGATAGACGCATGAGCCTTCTGGAAGGTCGCACCGGCGACTGGGAAATCGTCATCGGGCTGGAAGTCCACGCCCAGGTAACGTCGAAGTCGAAACTTTTTTCCGGCGCATCGACTGAATTCGGCGCCGAGCCGAACTCTCAGGTCTCGCTGGTCGATGTAGCGATGCCGGGCATGCTGCCGGTCATCAACGCACATGCGGTCGAACAGGCTGTCCGCACCGGTCTCGGCCTGAACGCCCAGATCAACCTGGTGTCGATTTTCGACCGGAAGAACTATTTCTATCCCGACCTGCCGCAGGGCTATCAGATTTCGCAGTTTCTCGATCCGGTTGTCGGCAAGGGCGAGATCGAGATTGATCTGGCGGATGGTACGAGCCGGACCATCGGCATCACCCGGCTGCACCTCGAACAGGATGCGGGCAAATCTATCCACGATCAGGACCCGCGCAAGACGCTGATCGATCTGAACCGGTCGGGAGTCGCGTTGATGGAAATCGTCTCCGAACCCGACATGCGCTCGGCCGAGGAAGCCGGCGCATACGTGACCAAGATACGCTCCATCGTGCGGTATCTAGGCACCTGCGATGGCAACATGCAGGAAGGCTCCATGCGCGCCGATGTGAACGTGTCTGTGCGCAAGCCGGGCGGTGAACTGGGCACGCGCTCCGAGGTCAAGAACGTGAACTCGATCCGGTTTATCCGGGAAGCCATCGAGTATGAGGCGCGCCGCCAGATCGAGATCATCGAAGACGGTGGCACCGTCGATCAGGAAACCCGCCTGTTCGATCCCGACCGTGGCGAGACGCGGTCGATGCGGTCCAAGGAAGAGTCCCACGATTACCGCTATTTTCCCGACCCCGATCTGCTGCCGCTCGAACTGGAACAGAGCTGGGTCGACGCGATCCGCGAGTCCCTGCCCGAACTGCCGGACCAGAAGAAACACCGGTTCATCAGTGACTACGGGCTGAGCGTCGATGACGCAGCACAGCTTATCGCCGAGCGCGAAACAGCGGCCTATTTCGAGGCCGTCGCCGAGGGCCGCGACCCGAAGATTGCGGCCAACTGGGTGACGGGTGAGCTGTTCGGTGCGCTCAACCGGACTGATACCGATCTTTCGGCCTCCAGCGTAAGTGCTGACATGCTTGGCAATCTGGTAGACCTGATCGCCGACGGTACGCTGTCCAACCGCCTCGCCAAGGAGGTGTTCGAGATCATGTTTGATTCCGGCGACGATCCCGAAAAGATCGTCGAGGAAAAGGGCATGAAGCAGGTCACCGATACCGGCGCCATCGAAGCTGCCGTCGATGACGCGATCGCCGCCGGGGCCGCCCAGGTCGAACAGTACAAGGGCGGCAACGAAAAGGTGCTGGGCTGGTTTGTTGGTCAGGTCATGAAGTCGACCCAGGGCAAAGCGAACCCCCAGGTGGTCAACGAGATTCTACGGAAAAAGCTGGACGGTTAACGTATTCCTGCCTCAGACGTCATTCCCGCGAAGGTGGGAATCTCTCTGTGGCGGCTACTCTTTCAGGAGATCCCCGCCTTCGCGGCGATGACGGGCCGAGTGTATCTTTTGCAAAAGTCTTTTGCCTCAGCCGACCACTTCGAGCCCTTCGCGCCGCGCCGGTTGCGCGCTATGTTCGTTCCAACAGAATTCAGCGGAAGGAAATCCCGATGACCATCGACGTTTACACATGGCCGACGCCCAACGGGCACAAAGTGCACATCATGCTTCACGAAGCGGAGATCGCGCACAACATCATCCCGATCAACATTCAGGAAGGCGATCAGTTCAAGCCGGCTTTTCTGAAGATTAGCCCGAACAACAAGATGCCCGCCATCGTCGATTCCGACGGGCCGGACGGCAAGCCGATCTCGGTGTTCGAATCCGCCGCCTGCCTGATCTACCTGGCCAACAAGACCGGCAAATTCATGCCGACAGATGAGCGCAAGAAATATGATGTGCTGCAATGGCTGATGTTCCAGATGGGCTCGGTCGGCCCGATGCTCGGCCAGTGTCATCACTTCAATGCCTACGCGCCGCTGCGGGAACCGGAAGAGCGCCTGGCATATGCGCAGGCCCGCTACACCAATGAAGGCACGCGGATCTATGGCGTCATCGACCGTCAGCTCGACGGCAAGGACTGGATCGCGGCGGATGAATACACCATCGCCGACATGGCGATCATGCCGTGGCTGCGTGACCCGGTGAAACAGGGCATCGATGGCGACAAGTTCCCGAACCTGCTGCGCTGGCGCGACAAAATGTGGGCCCGCCCGCGGGTGCTCGCAGCACTTGAGACCCTGAAGAACGATGGGCGGAAGGATCATTCCTTTTCCGATAAGGGCTGGGAGATGATGTACGGCAAGACCCAGTCTTCGCAGGGAACGGCGGCGGAGTAGAATTTCGGGGTGCTGTCCGGCTGACGGATGATCGACCTTTATACCTACCGTACGTCGAACGGGCGCAAGGCGTCGATTATGCTGGAGGAATGCGGGCTCGACTACGCATTGCACATTGTCGATATCACGGCGGGTGAGCAGGATTCGCCGGCCTTTCGCGCCATCAACCCGAATGGGCGCATACCGGCCATCGTCGATACGGACGGGCCGGATGGGGCGCCGCTGGCGTTGTTCGAATCCGGCGCGATCGTTTTGTACCTGGCGCAGAAGACGGGATTGTTCCTGCCGGAGGATGAAAAAGACCGCTGGATCGCGACCCAGTGGCTGATGTGGCAGATGGGCGGGGTCGGCCCTAATTTCGGTCAGGCCTTTCATTTTTTCCACCAGAATCCCGCAGACGCGTCGGATGAGGCGATTGCTTACGGCAGGGCGCGCTATGGCGGCGAGGTTCGTCGGTTGTGCGATGTCATGAACGCGCGCCTGGCGGAAGCGGCGTTTCTTGCCGGTAAAGATTATTCCGTCGCCGATATCGCGACCTATCCCTGGATCGCGTTGCATAAATGGTTCGATCTGGACCTTGATGGGTTGCCCCATCTTCGGCGATGGTACGGCGAAATCAAGGCGCACCCCGCGGTTCAGCGGGGGATGGATGTGCCGACACGGAACCAGATGGAAAATCACGCCCGGTCGTGACAACAGGATCACGCCCGGTCGTGAAACAGGATAATGAAGGAGAGAATAAATGATCGATCTGTATAACTGGCATACGTCGAACGGACGCAAGCTGTTCATCATGCTCGAGGAACTGGGTGACGACTACAACACCCATGTGATCAATATCGGCAAGGATGACCAGTTCGCACCGGAATTCACGGTGATCAATCCAAACGGCAAGATCCCGGCGATGATCGATCAGGACGGGCCTGGCGGTGAGCCGTTCTCGCTGTTCGAATCCGGCGCGATGCTGATGTATCTCGCCGACAAGTACGGAAAATTTCTGCCGCCGGTCGATGACGTGCAAAACCGCTATACGACGATCCAGTGGCTGATGTTTCAGATGGGCGGGGTCGGGCCGATGTTTGGCCAGGCCCATCATTTCCGCCGGGCGAAGACCCAGGTCGAATACGGTATCGGGCGGTATACGAAGGAATCCCGGCGTCTATGGGGCGTGCTGGATGGTCATCTCGCCGGTAACGAATACATGCACGTTGATTATTCGATCGCCGATATGGCGATTTATCCGTGGACCGCACGATATGAATGGCAGGGTGTGGCGCTGGAAGAATTTCCCAACGTGAAGCGCTGGTTCGAGACCATCGGCGCGCGCCCTGCGGTCGCAAAAGCGATGGGGATTAACCTGTCCGAGGCGGTCTGACCGGATTCAGGTCCGGCAGGGGACCGACTAGATCAGTGTGCGATAGCGCCGGCAGTGTCGCGCCGGCCTTTCGCGGCCGGAACGACGGCCATGAGCCCGCGTAGTTCGCGGCGGCAGCTTTCCAGCTGGGTCCTTTCGCGCTGATCTTCGCGGTCGCTCACCTGCATGAAGCTGAGGTTTGCTTCGACGAGATCAAGCAGTGTTTCTACCGTGCGTTTCGAGATAGACATCTTTTGGGTGCCGTTTCCTGGTTAATGTCAGGTCTGATTTTCGGCCCTCCATGCTTAATAATGCGTGAATCCCGATGCGGTTTTATTAAGGGAATTTCAACCGCGCTACGGTTAGATGTTTCTGACCGGCATATTGGGCCGGCGGAAGGTACACGCCATGGCGACGGTACAGATCGACGGGCTCGGCCCGGACTATGAAAGCGTTAACGGCATATTGGCGATAACGCGCAGGCTCAGCGACAAGGTTCTGGCAGCCTTCAATCATGCCTATGCAACCGGCGAGGTCGACGTCGCAAGCAAACTGCGCGCCGTCCTGCAGGTCACCGAAGCCAAACGCCCTAAAGGCGACAAGCGCGGCGGCTACGACGCAACTGCCCATGCCGATCTGTGGGTTGGTTCTGTCGAGGAGCGCAATTCCTACAAGGCATTCTGCGAAAAGACGGGTGCCAAGGCATCCGATCTCAGGTCCGCGCAGGAAAAGATGAAAAACGCCTATCGTACCTGGAGCGAAATCTAGAAGCCAAACCTGGGCAGGGCGGATAAAAACGAACCTGTTCATGTATCTGATCGCCTTGCTTCCGATCACGGCGTAGACTTCCCCGCAACAGACCGATTACGGCTTTTGCAGGGGAAAAAACATGAAAAATTATCTCGATGGCGGCGAAGCAATTGTCGAAGCGTTCCGGCGTCTTGATATCGATTACGTCATGGCGTCACCGGGCTCCGAATGGGGCTCCGTCTGGGAAGCCTTTGCCCGACAGGATGCTGATAAAACCGACGGCCCGACCTATCTGAGCTGCGCGCATGAGACGCTCGCGGTCAATCTGGCCATGGGCTACAGCGTCATGACCGGGCGGATGCAGGCAGTGATGCTGCATACCGGTGTCGGCCTGTTGCAGGGATCGATGGGGATCGATGCCGCGAACCGCCAGGGCGTGCCGATGGTCGTCGTGTCCGGCGAATCCCTGACCTATAGCGAGCAGGAAGGTTTCGAGCCCGGCCCTCAATGGCAGGGGCTTCTATCCGTTGTCGGCGGCCCGGCAAACCTGGTGCAGGCGATCACCAAGTGGTCGCAGGCTGTCAGTAGCCCGTTCACATTGCACGAACAGCTCATCCGCGCCGGTGAAATGGCGCAGCGTTCGCCCGCCGGCCCGGTCTATATGTCGGTGCCGATCGAGACCATGCTGCATGACTGGACCCCGCCGCAGAACCCGCGGACCGTGCCGAAACCGACGCTGCCCG
>CAJIYX010000132.1 GCA_905181725.1 Alphaproteobacteria bacterium UBA830 | reverse complement strand
AATAACGCGCGCTTCGTGCCGCATATCATTTCGGAATAACACCGGGCATGTCGTCCAACCGGCTCTATGATCGCATCTCGCGCGACCCGGCACTGGGCGAACTGCGCGACGGCCAGACAAGATTGTTCCTGATGCAGGCGGATGCGTTCATGGATGCGTTCAAGCGCCTCAACGACGATGCGCGCTACACCATGTTCGCCGCCTTCGCCAAGTCGATCACCGAGCATTCCGGCCAGTCGGTCGAGCATTACCGCGCCGCGTTCGGCCCCGCGGCTCGCGAGATATTTCTGAATGCCGCCATCAACATCGCCGCCGATATGGGCTGGGGCGGCTGGCGGCTCGGCCCACACACACCGGGCGAAATGACCATCGACGTGACAAACAGCCCATTTGCCGAAGGCCACGGGAGTTCGGACGTTCCCGTGTGTGCGCCGATCCTCGGTCTGGCCGAAGCACTGGGCGGCATCATCTTTTCAGTCGATCCGGTGGTTGAAGAAATCGAGTGCGCCGCGGTGACCGGCGGCGACACCTGCCGGTTTGTCGCGCGGATGGGTTAGTCTTGCCGGAGCTGTGCCCCTGCCGCCCCTGTCCCCTGTCCCCTGTCCCCTGTCCCCTGTACCTTAATCACGGTATAAAGTGGGTCAACAACCAGTAGTCAGTCCCGCCCCATGTCCGACCAACTTAACGCCCTCCTGAAATTCCGATTCTACGTGCTTGCCGCGTCGGTGACCCTGATCTTCGTCGGTTCGGGCAGCCTGTTTCTGATTGCGGTGACGCTTAAGGATCTGTCGAGCGAATTCGGCTGGCCGCGCGAGGTGCCGTCACTGGCATTTTCGCTGC
Source organism: Alphaproteobacteria bacterium UBA830 (assembly GCA_905181725.1). GTDB lineage: Bacteria > Pseudomonadota > Alphaproteobacteria > MPNO01 > UBA830 > CAXBCP01. The sequence goes on along the minus strand of CAJIYX010000132.1, from coordinate 23,391 downwards.
AGTTTATCGGCGGCGGTATGGGTGGCATTCTGATGGGCTATCTGCTCGACCGGGTCGGCGCTGTGGTTCTGCCGCTTATTGCCGCCTGCGCGATCGCCACGGGATCGGTGCTGACCACGTTCGTCGACGAGCAGTGGCAGCTTTTTGCAATCTATTTCGTGCTGTTCGGGTTTCTCGGCCAGGGCAGTCTTTACGCGCCGCTGATGGCAAATATTTCCCGATGGTACGACCGCCGCCGCGGCATGGTGGTCGGCATCGTCGCCAGCGGACAGAGCCTGTCCGGAATCGTCTGGCCGCCCATCTTCGGCGTCGCCATCACCGAAATCGGCTGGCGCAACGGCTTTATCGGGTTTGGCATTATCGCCGCCTGTATCATGCTGCCGCTCTGCATGGTCTTTGCCCGCAAACCGCCGGCACTGGACACTTTGCATGCGGCCGAAGACCTCGACAGCACCGACGCCAAGGGCAACGCCCGGCGCGGTGCACGCAAAAGTGACACGTCGCTCAGCACCTTCCAGTTACAGATGGTGCTCTGCGCGGCGATCATCGGTTGCTGCATTTCAATGGCGCTGCCGCTCGCCCATATGGTGGCGCTTGCGTCCGATAAAGGCCTGCCCCTGACTGATGCGGTCACGGTGCTGTCGGTAACCCTGATGGCCGCCTTCGTCAGCCGGGTGCTACTCGTCGGGTTCCTGTCCGACCGGTTCGGCGGATTATGGGCGCTGTTTTGTTTTTCGGCGCTGCAGGCGGCCATGGTCGGCCTGCTCACAGCGTCCGACAGTATCGCGGTTCTGTATATCGTCGGTATCGGATTTGGCCTCGGCTATGGTGGCATCTTCCCGGTCTATGCGGTCATCGTGCGCGAATACATGCCGCCGCAGGAAGCCGGACGCCGTACCGGGATCGTCTTCCTGTTCGGCGCACTCTCGATGGGCTTCGGCAGCTGGATGGGCGGCGCGCTGTTCGATTCTACCGGCAGCTACACAACGCCGTTCCTGCTCGGTGTCGCGGCGAACAGCATCAACCTGGTGATCGTCGGCATGTTGCTGACCAGAACCAGAAAGAGCGAACCGCCGGAACCGGTCGGCGCGACGGCTTAAGCGGCATTCTTGCCCATCGCGAAAAGATCTCCGCCTGCGCGAGAATGACGGTTCATTTGATCAATGTCATTCCTGCGAAGGTGGGAATCTATTAGCACCGTTAGCTCCCCCTTGAGCGCTTCGACTACTTCCCGCAAACTGGCCTCATAACACGGGGGAACGACGCAAAATGGATATCAGACTGGATGGGCGCGCGGCGCTGATCACCGGCGGCAGCCGAGGCCTTGGCAAGGGCATGGCAATCCGCTTCGCAGAATCCGGTGCCGATATAGCGATCCTCGCGCGACGCCCGGACGCGCTGGCGGCGGCAAAGGCCGAGATCGAGGCTGTGAGCAAAGGCAAGGTCATCACCCTGCCCTGCGACCTGCTCGATGCCGCAGCGACAAAGGCCGCCTTTGCCGAGACTGAAACGGCGCTCGGCAAGATCGATATTCTGGTGAACAACGCCGGCACGTCGCGCGCAAAAAAGTTCGAGACCGTCACCGACGAGGAATGGGCCGAAGACATAGAACTTAAACTAATGGCCGCAATCCGGCTGTGCAGGGCCGCACTGCCCGGCATGAAGGAACGGAAATGGGGCCGGATTATCAACGTGCTGAACATTGGCGCCAAAGCGCCGCGGGCAGGCAGCGCACCGACTGCCGTATCACGCGCCGCCGGGCTTGCGCTGACCAAGGTTCTGGCCGGCGATGGCGCGCCGCATAACGTGCTGGTCAACGCGCTGATGGTCGGACTGATCAAGTCCGGCCAGTGGGAAACCGCCTTCGAGAAATCCGCCAGCAACGACTCATACGAGGTGTTCACCCAGAATATGGCGGATGGCCGGAATATCCCACTCGGCCGTATCGGCGAGACCGGGGAATTCGCCAACATCGCCTGTTTCCTGGCGTCGGATCATGCGGGCTACATCACCGGCACGTCGATCAATGTCGATGGCGGCGCGTCACCAGTTGTCTGAGCACCGGATATGACCGACCTCACCCCCGCAACCACCGCCCTCGTTCTCGTCGACATGCAGAACGATTTCCTGCACGCCGACGGCGCATACGGCCGGGCCGGACAGGGCTGCGACGCAATTGCCGCCCTGCCCGCCCGCCTCGCACGCGTCGCCGCCGCGATGCGCGAAGCCGGCGGATGGATCGTCTCAACCCATTTCACGCTAGTACCGGGCAAGGGCGGCGAGCCCTTTATCTCGCCCCACCTGACACAGCTTCGTCCGTTCCTTGGCAAGGGAGACTTCGCACCGGGATCGAACGGCCAGGCGCTGATCGACGAGCTTCAACCCGCCGATCTCTCGGTCGAAAAGGTCGCGTTCTCGGCGTTCTATCAGAGCCGCCTCGAATGGATGCTTCACCGCGCGGGAATCGAGACGCTGATCTTCGGCGGCATCGTCACCAATGGCGGCGTCGCCTCAACGGTGCGCGATGCACATGTCCGGGAATTCCATATCACCGTGCTGTCCGACGGCTGTGCCGCGTTCAGCGACGACGCACATAAGTCGACCATCGGATCGCTCTCGACCATTTCCGGAATATCGACTTGTGAGGAGATGGTTGCAGCGCTGAACGGATCGGCATCATCCTGAACGCACTTCGCCTGCTCACCCCGGACAGTCTGGCGAAACTGATTGCGCTCGCGACGCTTGGCACACTCGCGGTGCGATACGACGTTTTCGTCTTTCTCGCCGATTACGTCGCGGACCCTGTGCATGCGTGGATGCTGCTCTTCGGCTATCTAACTATGGCGGGTTCGGGCTACTCCCAATTATCGAGCTCTGGTTCGGCACAAGCTGGGGGAACTGGGCCTACTACCTGCACGTCCTCACCGGAACGATCAATTTCAGCTACGCGGTGATCCCGTTCACCCCCGGTTTCGGGAATGACTATCTTTATTATGGCTGGTTCCCGGGCGGGAACGCGGCGGCATGCTTGGCGGTGATGTGGATTGAGAACGCGCGCGTCGTGAGCGCACAGACGAAACCCTGATTACCCCAGCACCGGATCCAGCCGGTCCATGGCGGCGGAGACGGTCGCTGTATCGGCTGCAAAGCACAGGCGCATCCAGCCTTCGCCGTCGTCGCTGAACGCGCGGCCGGGGGCGAGCCCCACACCGACATCGTCGATCAGTTTCTGGGCGAAGGCGACCGAATCCATCATGCCGTCGACGGCGAAAAACGCATAGAACGCGCCTTCGGGGCGCGACAGGGTCACGCGCCTCATGGCGCCGAGACGCTGGACGACGATGTCGCGGTTGCGGCGGTAGCGCTCGATGGTCTCAGTCACAAAATCCTCGCCGTCGCGGATGGCGACCACGCCGGCGTATTGCACGAAGGTCGTCGGGTTGGCGATATTGTATTCGACCAGTTTCTCGAACGCCTCGCCGCAATCGACCGGATGCGTGATCCAACCCAGCCGCCAGCCGGTCATCGACCAGGATTTGGAAAACGAGTTGATCACGATCAACCGGTCATCGGCCTTGGCGATATCGAGGAAGGACGGTGCGCGGCCAAGCTGCAGGTCGGTCTCATAGGCAAGGCGGATATAGACCTCGTCGGCGATCAGCCAGATATTGCGGCGGCGGCATTCATCCAACAATGTCTGCTGATCGGCGCGCGGCATCACCCAGCCGGTCGGATTGCCCGGCGAATTGACGAAGATTGCGCGGGTACGTTCATCGCAGGCATCGAACAGCTCATCCATGTCGAGCTGCCAGCGGCCGTCATCGCCGAGGCGCAGCGAGACCTGGCGTGGCTCGGCATCCATGATACGCACGGTTTCCTTGCAGTTCGGCCAGATCGGTCCGACCGCAACCATGTTATCGCCCGCCGACATCAAGGCCTCGGACACCATCATGATCGCGTTCATGCCGGAACCCGAGACGGTAATCCGGTCCACGCCGATATCGGTGCCGTGCAGGGCGCTGGCATAGGTCGAAAGCGTCTGGCGCAGCAGCGGCACGCCTCGGTTCTGGGCGTAAAAAACGCGGTTGTCGTCCAGCGCTGCGGTTGCGGCATCCTTGATAAACTGCGGCGTCGGCACGTCGGGCTCACCGAACCACAACTTGAGGAGGCCCTCACGGCCCATATTGGGCTCGGAGACGTGACGGATCAGTGATCCCGGCAGTTCTTCGATCGACTGACGAAGTCCGTTGGCCGCGCGCTGTACGTCCATATTTATCTTATCTGTCATATTTTTCCAGTTTCAATCAATGTTTTACTTTAAACAATGCTGATTCGATCAAATTTTACAACTGCATGAATGTATTCGTCCCCATATAACATCGCCACCGGGACATCACCACTGGGACATCGCCACAGGAAACATCACCATTGGGCAACGCGCACGCATTCTCTTTCGCGGCGACGGCCTTATAATGAATCCTTCAATGTTTCCCCCGGCAATCAACAAAAGGCGGCGTCACGGGCATGACCATCCACGACTATGAAGGCGACGCGAAACGGGTCTACGAGGTACTCGACAAAGGCGGCATCAGTGTTATCCCGAGCCATGTCGGCTATGTGATCGTCGCCTGCGACCCGGAAGCAATCTGGCGCATCTTTGAGGCCAAGAACCGCAAACCCGAAAAACTGAACGCGGTCTGCGGCTGCACCGAAATGCACTTGTCGATGCACGATCTGCCGGACGACCGGCGCGCCATCGTGTCGGCGATCACCGAGGAGTGGGACCTGCCCATGGGCACCGCTGCAAAAGTGCATATGGATCACCCCGCCATCGCCAACCTGCCCGAAGACACCCTGAACCAGACCACCCATGATGGCACGCTCGCGATGCTGCTGAATGCCGGCCCGCTGATGGACAATATCGCCCGGCTCGCCTTTGCCGATCACCGCATGGCGATTGGCTCATCGGCCAATGTGTCGCTGCAGGGCGTCAAATTCCGGGCGACCGAAATTGAGCAGCAGATTCTCGATGCCGCCGATATCGTGATCGATTACGGCCTGATGCGCTGGAACCGCTACAATCATTCATCGACGATGATCAATGTCAGCGACATGAAGGTCGTCCGCTACGGCTCCTGCTTCGATCTGATCGACGATATTCTGCGCACACATTTTGACATCGAATTGCCACCGAGCCCGTATGAGACGGGACAGTAAGGAGACCTGGGATGAAAGCGCTGGTGCAGGACGACTATTGCAGCCTCGACGGGATGCGGCTCGATGACATGCTGGACCCCACACCGGGACCGGACGATGTGCTGGTCGAGGTTCACGCGGCCGGGATCAATCCGATCGACTGGAAGGTCCGCGCCGGCGCGATGCGCGCGCGGTTCGAGCTCGAATTTCCGGACGTGCTCGGTCGCGATGTTTCCGGTGTCGTAAAATCAGTAGGCGCCAACGTCACCGACCTGAAGGTGGGCGACGAGGTATTCGGCACCTGCCCACCCAACCGCTGGGGCAGCCATGCCGAGCTGGTTGTCGTGGATGCCGATGTGGTTGCGATCAAACCGTCGAATATCAGTCATGTCGAAGCCGCCTCGATCGCCCTGGTCGGTCACACCGCCCTGACCGCGCTTGAACGCACCGCCACTATCGAGCCCGGCATGCGCGTGCTGATCCATGCCGGCGCCGGCGGCGTCGGTGCCTTTGCCATCCAGTACTGCAAATCGCGCGGAGCCAAAGTCTATGCCACGGCGAGTGCGCGCAACGCGGATTACATCACCGGGCTCGGCGCGGACGAGGCCATCGATTACACGACGACCGATTTCTCAGACGTGCTGTCGGAGCTCGATGTGGTCTACGACACGGTGGGCGGCGACGCGCATCTCAAATCTTACAAGGTGCTCAAACCCGGCGGGTTCCTCGTCTGCCTGAACGCGGCACCGGTGCCCGACGAAAAGCCGCGCGATGACATAAAGGTCGAGACGCCGCTGGTCGGCTATGACCGCGCCGGGACCGAGCGTATCGCCGCGCTGATTGCCGACCGTTCGGTGCAGCCGAGCGTCGGCACGGTGTTCTTTTTCTCGGATGCGATCGACGCGTACCGGCTCAGCGAGACCGGGCATGCGCGCGGGAAGATTGTGTTGCGAATGAAGTAGAGGCGGCTCGCCCCGCTTTCAGAAAGCGCAAAGCCCACCGGTGACCGCCGCCGGGCGCCGCCGAGATCCATTTGCAGGCCGCCGCTGAACTTCCTATCCTGAACACCGCCATTACCCGCTACACGGAGGAGACCGGAATGTTCCTGCGAAATGCCTGGTATGTCGGTGCCTGGGGCACCGAGATCGGCCGCCAGAACCTGCTGCGCCGCACCCTGCTGAACGAACCGGTGGTTTTCTATCGCCAGGAGGACGGCACGCCGGTCGCGCTCGAAGACAAATGCGCCCATCGCCATGCGCCGCTGTCGGAAGGCAAACTGGTCGGCGATTTTATCCAATGCCCCTATCACGGCCTTGAATACGACGCGTCGGGCGCCTGCGTGCGGGTACCGGGCCAGTCGAACGTGCCGCCGGATTGCCGCGTGCGGTCCTATCTCGCGGTCGAACGCCACCAGTGGATATGGGTCTGGATGGGCGACCCGGCCCTCGCCAACTCCGACGACATAGAAGATTTCCACTGGATGGATGCGCCCGGCTGGGTCGCCAAGGGCGAACGGATGCATCTGAAAGGCAATTACAAGCTGCTGATCGAGAACCTGCTGGAGCTGTCGCACCTCGCCTATATTCACGCGACCACACTGGGCACCGGCGCGATTGCCGAAGAACAGATGACGTTCGACCGGGGCGATCGCGATGTATCGCTTACTCGCTGGATTATGGATTCACCGGTATCAAATATGTTCCAGAAGCTCGGCGGGTTCGAACCGAACGAACATGTCGACCGCTGGCAGCGCGTCACGTGGACACCGCCCGCCTTCGTCAAACTCGACGTCGGTGCGGCGCGCGCAAATACCGGTGCCATCGACGGCGACCGATCGCAGGGATTCGGTTACCGCAATCTCAACGCCATCACGCCGGAAACCGATGGGACCAGTCACTATTTCTGGGCGCAGGCACGCGATTTCCGTGTCGACGAGGACTGGATATCGGACCTGTTCGTCCAGTCCACCCACGAAGCATTCTCCGAAGACTTGTGGATTATTGGCCTGCAACAGGAAAACATGGATACCGGTACCACCCATCCCCGTATCGACATCAACCATGACGGCGCAGCGATCCAGGCGATCCGCATGCTGGAAGCAATGATCGAGGCGGAAAACGGCGCAGCGGGAGCAGTCTCCGGGGCCACGCGGCGGAATAGCCAAACCCCGCTACAATCTTGACCCTGATCAATGTCGTTTCGACGTTGTCCGTCTAACCTGTTTGCGGGTATGCGCATCCGCGAATTTATTAACGGACGATTGAAAAATCATGACCACGACGCAGACTTTGACCAAACCGCCGGAACCCTGGGTCGGATCGCGGGGACGTATCGGCGTGATCATCCCGTCCACCAATATTTCGGTCGAATACGATTGCCAGCAGATGACCCCCGAGGGGCTGACCTGGCACTTTGCGCGGTTTTTTGTCGAACAGCCGGATTTGTCGAGCGACGACATGTTCCTCGCCTTTATCGATACCATCCGCGAGACTATTCCCCGTGTGTTGCCGGGTTTGATTGTTAGGTCTGTCGAGTAGTCTGATACTTCGGATATGCGACGGCAATGGCCTGCGGTCGGTATTTCACCGGCAGGGGAACTCGCCTCCCACGGTCGATTGACCTATTTATATGAAAAAGAATATAAAAAGACCTCACTCTCCTGGGAGCACGGATTATGGAAGTAGCAGTACTGGGCGGCGGCCACGGATGTTACGCCGCGGCGGCCGACGCGGCCGAAGCCGGTCACAATGTCCGGTTCTGGCGCCGCGACGCCGACGCATTTAAACCCGTTCTCGACAGTACCTCCCTCCTTGTCTCCGACGGAAAGGGCCGGCGCGACGTGCCGCTCGCCCTCGCCACCACCAATGTCGCCGAAGCAATGGAAGGCGCGGAGCTGATCCTGTCACCCCTGCCCGGCACAACGCAGGCAGGTCTGGCTGAGACCATCGCACCGCACCTGAAAGACGGCCATGTGGTTTTCATACCGCCCGGCACGTTCGGCAGCTATCTGATGGCAAAACAGGTACGTGACAGCGGCAATACCGCCGATGTCGCGTTTGGCGATGCCGGCACGCTGCCCTGGCTGGTGCGCAAACAGCCGGATGGCTCCACCCGCATTACCACGCGGACGGTCCGTCTGCCGTCCGGCATATTTCCTGCCCGCCTGTCGGATCATGCGTTCGGGCTGATCGAACTGGTCTTTGCCGAGACCGAACGCCGGCGCGATGCACTCGATGCCGCGCTGCTGAATTACGGGCCGATTATCCATCCGCCGCTGATCCTGATGAACGCAGGTCCGCTGGCCCATTTCGATGCCTGGGATATTCATAACGAAGGCACCCAGACGACCATCCGCAACACCCAGGATGCGCTGGATGCCGAACGTATCGCCATCCGCGAGGCCCTCGGCTACGGCGCGCCTCACTTCCCGCTCGCCGATCATTACAACCGCGACCCGAACGGCGACACCATGTATTCGGTGACATCCCATGACGAGCTGGTGGGGTCGAGCGACTGGCGCGAAGACATCGATCTGTTCACCCACCGCTATATGCTCGAAGACATCGCGCTCGGCCTCACCTTTTTAGTGTCGCTCGGTGACTGGGCCGGTGTGCCCTGCCCGATTGCGGCCGGTCTGCTCGCCATCGGCGGTGCAGCGACCGGAAAGGATTTTCGCGCAACGGGGCGGACATGGGAGAATATCGGACTTGCCGGGCTGGGCCGTGACGAACTGCGTGGCCTGCTAGACGACGGCCTTGCATGACCGATAAACCGGTCATCGCTGCGGTTGGCGCCGGGCGTATGGGCGTCGGGCTAGCGCATGTGTTCGCCTATGCCGGTCACGAAGTCCGCCTGCTAGATGTGAAGGAGCGCGAGGCAGGCGAATTTGCGGCACTTGAAGCCCGCGCGCTCGCCGATATCGGCCGCACCGTCGGGCTGATGGCGACCCTCGGGCGCATCGACCAGACAGACATAGACGCCATGATGTCCCGCATCACAATCTATCCGCTCGATAAAGCCGCGGACGCGCTGTCCGGCGTGCCGCTGATATTCGAAGGCGTGCCCGAAGTGCTGGACGCAAAGGAGCGCGCGTTTGCCATTACCTGCGCACACGCAGCCCCGGATGCCATCATCGCGTCGACAACCTCGACCATGATGGTCGATGAGCTGGCCGCTTTCATCACCGGGCGCGAACGCTTCCTCAACGCCCACTGGCTGAACCCGGCCTTCCTGATCCCGCTGGTCGAACTCAGCGTCGGCTCCGAGACCTCCCCCGCCGTGGTCGACAGCCTGCAGCAGACGCTGGAGGCCGTCGGCAAGGTGCCGGTGGTGCTCAAAGCCAAGCCCGGCTTCGTGGTGCCGCGCATCCAGGCGCTCGCCATGTCGGAGGCCGCCCGCGCGGTCGAAGACGGTATTGCCTCGCCGGAAGAAATCGACAAGGCGGTACGCGTCGGATTCGGTCTGCGCTTTGCCATCCTCGGGCTGATCGAGTTTATCGACTGGGGCGGCAACGACATTCTGTACTACGCCGGCAATTACATGAAAGACGCGTTCGATTCCGACCGTTTCGAAGTGCCGGCCATTACAGAGAAATACATGAAGGAAGGCCGCAACGGGTTGCGCGAAGGGCGGGGCTTTTACGATTACCGCGATATCGACGTCGATGCCTATCAGCTGGAAACCCTGCGCAAACTGATCGACCTGATCGATCACCTCGGCCTGATGGCGCCCCCCGGCGGTGTGACCGACCCCGCGACCAGCCCTGCGGCCAAAGCCGGGAACCCGTTCCTGAAATCCTGAGGATTTGCAGGATATCGGCGATACCGCCTACAACATCTCCGACATAACAGGAGGCGACAATGAGCTGGAAAGAATTTCTGGGCGAGACCGTAAGCAGGCTCGGCACGTTTGAGAAAGAAGCGCCGGAGACCTTCGCCGGGTTCGCGACCATGGCCGAGCGCGCCAAGCGCGACGGCGTGCTGGGAAAGCAGACCAAGGAATTCATCGCGCTCGGCATGGCGGTCTCGACCCGCTGCGACAGCTGCATCGGCTTTCACGTCCGCGCCCTGGTGAACCTGAAAACCACCCGCGCGGAAATGGTCGATGCGCTGACGATGATCGCCTATATGGGTGGCGGCCCCGCAGTCACCTACAGTGCGAAGGCGCTGGAAGCGTTCGACGAGTTCAGCGCGTAGACGTTTCCTGCCACCAAAGTCGTCAGCCCGTGCGCAACCGGACAACCAGCGCCGAACAATGGGCGTGGCGCACAACGCGGGCGGCGACCGAGCCCAGCAGATAATCCGCGAACCCCGGATCGTGGGACGATATGACGATCATGTCGACCCCGGTATCGTTTGCAAAATCGAGGGTATCCGCCGCCGGGTTGCCCTCGCGCACGACGATATCGGTGATATCGTCGATGCCGTGCGCCTTTGCGGCGGCCCGCATATCGTCCCGCGCCGCGGTGGCGGCGTTCTTGCGAAGATCGGCCGGCAGATGAACGGATACATAGGGCGGCATTTCCTCCACCACATGGAGCAGGATGATTTTGGCGCCCTGCGCCGTGACGATATCTTTCGCAATGGCGGTCGCGCTGGCGCCGTTTTTGGCTGACTCCACGGGGAGCGGGACGAGAATTTTTTTGATCATCCGTTAGATCCTTTCATGCCGGTGGGAGGATACCTCAACCATTCTGTTCTGCTGCCGCCGGCATGCCTTGATCTGTATCAACGGGCGAACATTGCGTATTGCCCTTGTCGCCACCGGAAAAGCGGGCCTATAGTTTACGGATGTCCGATGATTCAAGACGACCGTCAGCAAGCCGCGCGCCCGCAGAAACCGAAAAACCGGTCACAGATGCCGCTGTCTGGACCGGCCAGGACATGGCCGCCCGTGACGACTGGATCTACACCCTCGGCGGTGACGATATCGCGGCGCTCGGCGATATCGCCAAACAGGTGCGCGCCCGTATCGGTGACGATGCGGACGGGCTGATCGGGCTTGATCCTACGAGCATCGACCTTGGCGCATTCGGCGCGCCGATGGCAGAGGTATTTCATCAGATAAAGGACGGGCGTGGTTTCCAGCTCATTCGCGGTATGCCCGTCGCCGACTGGGACCGCCTCGACCTTGCAATCGCCTATTGGCTGATCGGGCTGCAGATCGGCACGCCGCTGTCCAACAATCCCGACGGCGACATGATCGGGCACGTGACCGACATGGGCCTCGACTACAACAACCCGAGCCACCGCGGCTATCAGACCAGCGCTCATATGCTGTTCCACACCGACCAGTGCGACGTGGTCACGCTGCTCTGCCTCCAGACATCGATGACCGGTGGCAGCTCCAAGATCGTCAGCGCGCCTGCGGTCCATAACGAAATGCTGCGTCGAAACCCCGACCTCGTCGCCGAACTGACCGCCGACATGTTCTGGACCAAACACGGCGAAGTCTCACCCGGTGAGGACCCGTGGTACCGGATGGCAGTATTCAATTATCTCGACGGCTACCTAACCACCGCAGGGGGCTACAAGCACATAGAAAAAGGTCATGCCCTACCCGGAAACCCGCCTTTGACCGAAGCACAAATGGCCGCATTCGCACTAATGGCGGAGTTAAACGAAGATCTCCATCTTTCTATGCATTTTGAGATCGGCGACGTCCAGATCCTTAACAGCCACGTCACGATGCATTCGCGTACCGCATATGAAGACTGGCCGGAACCGGAGAAACGGCGCCGACTTTGGCGGCTATGGCTGCGTAACGCCGATATTCGCCCGCGGCCCGACGCATTTGCGCATCGCACAAACGGTATCCGAACACCGCAAACCGTTTTCAGCGTAAATATTTAATACAATCGCAATACAAGCGTTTGAATGAATAAATTTGCCTCCAAACCCGAATCAATGCTAACCTGATTGTGATCTATGCTTGACTAGGCGAGCTTGTCGACGTTTGCGACAACTGACCAGCGACACCGGGACAGTACGATCAGGACCGCGTAACCAGCGGAATTTTAACGATTTCGGCGGGGAGCGCACAGACTACCAAAAAGGACTAACTATGCCGACAGGTACTGTAAAGTGGTTCAATCCAACCAAAGGTTTTGGTTTTATCGAGCCCGATGATGGTGGAAAAGACGCCTTTGTGCACATTTCAGCCGTTGAACGTGCGGGACTTCCGGGTCTCCGCGAAGGCCAGAAGGTTGAGTTCGAACTTGCTCCCAGCCGAGACGGACGTCAGAGCGCCGACAATCTCGTCGCCCTCGACTAAATATCCGACCGACAAATATTAAGGGCGACCGCGTTTCCGGTCGCCTTTTTTAGGCAAATACGGCGCAGCTCTATATTCAATTACTGGGCGCGTAATGCCGTCGTCGCCACCGCATCCAGCACACCGGTTTCAGGATCCACTACGACCCGGTGATGTTCCCGCGCGTAAGCCGCCGATATCTTTGTATTCCACACGTCGCGCGCGACACGCGCCGGATCCCGCGTCAGCGGATCGCCGAACCCGCCGCCACCCGGCTGAACGTGCCGAACTAGATCACCCTGCGCCATCCGCCGGTTAATCTTGCTTGGCAAATAGATAGGCTCGCCCGTATTGGTCGTGATCTCGTTGATCGCACCCGTCGCCGGTCCGCCACCGGCAAGCCCGTAGGGGAGTATTTTCATCCGGTCGGCCCGAAGCTGAAGTCCGGCTTCGGGTGCCAACAAGCGATAGGACCGCGCCACACCCAGACCGCCGCGCCATTTTCCGGCCCCGCAACTGTCCGCCACCAGCGCATATTCCTCGACCCGCACAGGATGCTGGGATTCCATCGTCTCGACCGGTGTGTTCGACAGGTTCTGCGACGGGTTGGTAATCGCCTCGATCCCGTCCTTGTCGGGGCGCCCGCCCCAGGCGCCGCAGATCATATCGACAATAATGAAGGGTGCGCCGTCCTCACGATAACCGCCGAGGCAGACCACGGTATTACCGCCCTCGCCCGCTGCCGGCACGCGATCCGGCACGATCTGCGCCAGCGCACCGAACATAGCGTCTACAATTCGGTACCCGGTCAATGCCCGTGCCGCGACAGCCGCCGGGAGCTTCGGATTCACGATGGAGGCATCAGGCGTGGTCACATTGATGGCGCGGAACACACCGGCATTGTTCGGGATATCGCCCTTCAGACAGCAGCGGACCGATAGATAGCTGCAGGAATTGGTATAGGATTTCGTCGAGTTCAGCGCCGCGGGCACCTGCGGGGCCGAGCCCTCAAAATCCACCGTCACACTGTCGCCATGCACCGTGATCGCCACCGCGATGGGCAGCGGTTCGTCGTTAAACCCGTCATCATCGATATAGTCGGTGAAACTGTATGTCCCGTCGGGCCATGCGGCGATCTCAGCGCGTGTCATGCGTTCGGCGTAGTCCAGAAGTTCGGCGAAATACGTCGATGTCATCTCCGACCCGTAGCGGTCGAACATCTTGCCAAGCTCGCGCGCGCCGGTTCGGCAGGCGGCGAACTGCGCCTTCAGATCACCGATGACCCGGTCCGGCAGGCGCACGTTTATGTCGATCATCTTAAACAGCGTATCGTTAGGCACGCCTGCTTCGAACAGTTTGAGCGCGGGAATCCGCAGCCCTTCTTGAAATATTTCGGTGGAATCGCTGGCATTCGACCCTGCCACCCGGCCGCCGACATCGGTGTGATGGCAGATGACCACGGAAAAGCCCTGAAGGTTCTCATTGGCATCAAAGATCGGCATGAACATGAAAATATCAGGCAGATGCATCCCGCCCTGATAGGGATCGTTCAGGATCACGGCATCCCCGGGTACAAGCCCGTCGCCATATTGTTCGAGCACGACGCCCATCGCCTCGGGCACGGCACCCAGATGAAGTGCCACCGTCTTTGCCTGGGCGATCATATTGCCGTCCGTGTCGCAGATCGCGGCGGAGTAATCCATCACGTCCTTGACGATCTCGGAACGCGCCGTGCGGATGACGTCATAGGCCATCTCGTCGACGATCGCGTCGAGGCCGTTTTTGATCACCGCGAAGGTGATCGGATCAATCTCTATTGCCATATTATTGCTCCATCTCGCTGTCGGGGACCGAAATCACCAGACTGCCGCAGCCGTCGGATGTGGCGACCGCGCCGGGCGGCAGAACGACCGTGGTGTCATAGGCTTCCAGAATGGCGGGACCGGTCACTGCGCCGCTGCTGACCACGGTTCGCGCCCGGGTCGGTATCGTGGCGTACGCACCCACGGACGGGAACCACACGCTCCGTTCGCCGTCCGGGATATCCAGCGCCACGACATGTTTTTCGACCCCTTCGAAGGTCAGGCGATTTTCCCGAATGCCGCGCGCCGCAAGCCGAATATTCACCAGTTCCGCCGGTTCATCATTGGTATAACCGAACGTGTCGTGATAGCTCGCCGTGAACGCTGCCGCGAGCCCGTCGAAGCCATCGTTCAGCACCGCGTCCGGATCGAACGGGATTGTCAGTTCGGAGGACTGGCCGAGATAGCGAAGATCTGCCGAAAAGAAGAGCGTGATCCGCTCATCGGGAAAACCGTCAGTGCGAAGGCGTGCCTCGCCGTCAGCCCGCAGGCTAGTGACGGCCGCGGCAAATGACGCCGGGTCTGTCTTCGCCAGAGGCCCCAGAAGACTGCGGACAAAATTATGTTCGACATCTGATGCGAGCATTCCGACGGAACAGAACACGCCCGACATCGCCGGCACGATCACCTCGCGGATGCCCAGCAGCCCTGCGACCTCGACCGCATGCACCGGTCCGCCGCCACCGAAGGCCATCAAACCCATGTCGCGGGCGTCACGCCCACGTTCCACGGTCACGGAGCGGATCGCACGCGCCATCGCGACGTTTGCGATCTTGCGAATACCGGATGCCGCCCCGACAAGATCGAGCCCGAGCGGATCGCCGATATGGGTCATGATCGCCTTCTCGGCCAGGCTCATGTCAATTTTCAGGCTACCGCCCGCGAGTCCGGCGGGGTTCAGATACCCGAGCACCATGTTCGCGTCCGTCACCGTCGGCTGTTCGTTGCCGCGACCGTAACAGGCCGGGCCCGGGTCGGCGCCGGCGGAGACCGGCCCGACCTGCAGAAGTCCGCCATCGTCTATCCACGCGATGGACCCGCCGCCGGCACCAACCTCGGCGATGTCGATTGCCGGCACTTTAAGCATATAGCCGCCGCCCTTGATAAAGCGGCTCGGCGTCGAAATACCGTCGCGGAATTCGTATTCCGATGTCAGCATCGGCGCACCGTCTTCGATGATTGAGGCCTTGGCGGTGGTCCCGCCCATATCAAAGGCAATCGCATCGGGCCGGCCATTCGCCTGACCGAGACGCGCGGCCCCCATCACGCCACCGGCCGGTCCCGACCCGACGGCAAAAACCGGTATCTCGCTCGCCGTCTCGACCCGCATCATACCGCCCGACGATGCGACGACCAGCAACGGTGCGGTCATCCCCGCTTCACCGAGACTACGCGTCAGATTGGCGAGGTAACGGCGCATTGCGGCCAGCAGGTAAGCGTTCACCACGGTTGTTGACGTGCGCTCGTATTCTTTCATTTCCGGCAGCACGTCGCAGGATGCGGTGACCAGTAGCTGTGGAAATTTTTCCGCCAGGATATCGGCGGTACGCCGTTCATGCGCTGCATTGAAGCAGGAATTGATGTAGCAGATCGCAACCGCTTCGATACCCTCATCGATCAGATACTGGCCGGCGGCGATCACGTCGGCATCGGCAAGCGGCCGCACCACGCTGCCATCGGCCCCCATCCGTTCGTTGACTTCAAGCCGGTGTCGCCGCGGCACAAGGGGTTCGGGTTTTTCCCAGGTCAGGTCGAACATGGTCGGCGTTCGAATACGGCCAATCTCTAGGATATCGCGGAAACCCTGCGTCGTGATCAGACCGGTCTTCGCACCTTTTTTCTGCAGGATGGTATTGGAACCGACGGTCGTGCCATGGACCACTTCGCGAACATCCGACAGGGACGCGCCGACATCTTTGAGCAGATCGGCCAGACCGGCGACAACCGCCTCGCCCGGATCGTCCGGCGTGGACGCCACTTTGCGCACATGCAGCGCGCCGTCGCCCATCTGGGCGACAATATCCGTGAACGTGCCGCCGATATCGCAGCCAATATGAATTTCGATGCCCGGCATTGGCCAGTCCTGACTATTTGATGATGAGTGGAACGATGATCGAGCGTGAAACCGTACGGCCATTCACAAAGCGCTGCAACACGTCCTTGCCCTTCCAGCCGCCTAGCGCCCAACCCCGGGCCGGTAACTTCCGCCCGGTAAATGCCATACGCCTTGCCTGGGCGCGGTCAAACCGGATTTCGCGTACGAAAAGTACCCCGCCCGCCGGGTCAACAATACGAAGTTTCAGCAAATCGCCCCGCTGAACGCCGAACATCGTGGCCCACAGCACCAGACCAGGTGCATGGCGTGGAAGGCTGACCAGGCTGCGGGCAGAAGAATACACAGCATTCCCGGTGACCGAATGGTCGGAAAAGCCGGCGGCATACAGCGCGAATGACGGATACTGAACCCGGGCGCTCTTTGCCCATAACGGACGCGTCGGCCGGCCACACCCGGCACCGACCGCTTCGCCGGTAAAGGGTTCGACTATCTTGCCGTCTTTATGGAACTGGATATGAACATGCGGAAATTCTGTTCGGCCCGACATCCCTACCAGACCGAGCTTCTAACCCCGCGCAACGCGATCCCCCAGCTTGACGGCAATAGAACCTTTGCGAAGATGCCAATACTGGCTTTCCCAACCGCCGATGTGTTCGATAATTACTCTGTTGCCGTACGCCTTGCGCCCGATCGACTTGCGCACCTCTGCATTTAGCAAAAAATGCTCGTCGGCGCCGTCTCGAGCAGAAGTGACAATTCCCGGCGCGGCCGCAACCACTGCCGCCCCGCTATCCAATGCGCGAAAATCGCGGATGGCAAAATCGGTTCCTTTATGTCCACCATAGGTTCTGAAACCGCAGCGATGATCGGTAACTTTTGGGCCGCTATCCGCATCGGGGACGTTGATGATCCAGCAATCGCGGTCCAGCGTGCATTTCAGGGGCTCTGAAAAACTCCCATCCGGCGTGACCTGTGCCGTGACAGGCCAGGATAAAGCGACGAGCGCGGCGGTGACGATAAGCCGGAGGGTTGTTTTGTTCACGGGCGCTACAAATTCCAGGGGGTGATTATTCAGCAGGGATTGGCGTGGCAAACGCCGGGCTGGCATCTGCGGCCAACCATTCATCGATCACGCGGCGCGCCTGAACAACACCTGAATCTGCGGTGTTGTTCAGCATCTTTCGGTCAGGGCGCTTATCCATGTTGCGCTGCTGGCCGGCGAGAAATTCGATATCCTCATTGAACGTATGAGTAATCGATTTCTCAATATCGGCGTCCAGTTCCGCATCGTCCAGACAGGTATCACGCGCGAAGGCCCAGATCTGATCGACCGTGCCGTCATCGACCGGCTTCAGAACACTGATAATACGCGTATCGATACCGCCATACGTGTCATTCGAGTATTTGTCGCTCGTGCCCGCCGGCACGCCGCCGGCATCGATGATGACGGTGGATGGCGGGTCGAGCCATATCTTCTGCCAGCGATCGATCTTGCCCTCGAAGCCACCAACGCGTTTATAAAAATTCGACGGCTCGGCATCCTTCATAATCCGCGTCACGGTCACGATATCGCCGACGCGTTCCGAGGTCACCAGCGTGTTTGCGACGTCTTCGGTGCCGATCGTCGATTGATGAACGAACGTCGTGTGCGTCAGGTCGAGTAGATTATCGACGAGCAGCACCCAGTTGCTGTCATACCGCATGGTGCCTGTCACCGCCGTCCAGTCCGGGTGATCGAGCCAGTGAAGATCGGGGATCAACCCGTCATCCGCTCTGTCGGCATCGCCCATCCACACCCAGACGAGAGTGTATTTTTCGACCACCGGATAGGCCCGGATTTTTGTCCTTCCAGGTATGTTTTTCTGGCCCGGGATCTCAACGCAAAGCCCGGCGCAATCAAACTGCATGCCGTGATAACCGCAGGCGATGTTTTCCCCGGCGATGCTGCCGAGCGACATCGGCGCGAACCGGTGCGGACAGCAATCCTCGACCGCCGCCGCGACGCCTGATTCCGTGCGATATACCGCGAGTTCCTCGCCCAGAATAGTCTTCGCCTGCGGCTGACTTTCCAGCTCGTCTGACCAGCACCCCGCGTACCAGGCATTGCGGATAAAATTCGTCATGAACCGACTTTCTTCAGGGTACATTTCGTCGGATAAGCTCAAACTTTATTGCATATCCGGCGGGAATCAAATCTGTCGTTCGACACTTTTCCAATAGGGATCGCGCAAGCGCCTTTTGGCGATCTTCCCGGGCCCCGTTGTCGGTAACGGCCCCTCGACGAACGAGAGCGATTTAGGAATCTTGTATCCGGCAATCTTGCCACGGCAATAGTCGAGAATATCGGCGTCGGACGCCTTTTTCGACCCGTCGCGTCTCACCACGACGGCGTGGACCTGTTCACCCCAAAGCTCGTGCGGAATGCCGATCACCGCAACCTCCAGCACCGCCGGGTGGATCGACAGAACGTTCTCAACCTCGACCGAATAGACGTTTTCGCCCCCCGAGATGATCATGTCCTTCTTGCGATCGACCAGATAGAGGTGCCCGGTCGCGTCGAGATACCCGATATCGCCGGTGTGATACCAGCCGCCACGCAGGGTTTCCGCCGTCATCTCCGGTTTACGCCAGTATTCCTTCATGATTTTCGGCCCGCCAAAAACAACCTCGCCGATCTCGCCGACAGGCACATCATTATCGTCGCCATCAACCACCCGCATATCGACCAGCGGTGCCGGCACACCGCAGGATGCGGCCCGGTGGACTCCGTCCGGGCCAAGGGCCAGATCGTGATCGGCCGGGTGCAGGCAGCAGGCAATGCCGGTGGTCTCCGTGATGCCATAGGTATGGAGGAACATGTCCGGCGGGAACATCTGTTCGGCCTTCTGCAACACCCCGAGCGATGTCGGCGATCCGCCATACATGATCTGGGTGAGGCTCGACAGGTCGTATTTCGACGTGTCCGAATGGTTGGCAATCAACGCGATCAGGGTGGCGGGCAGCGAGGTAATCGTCACCCGCTCTTTTTCGATCAGCTCCAGCACCCGGTCAGGCTGAAAATGGACACAGACCTGGACGCCGCCGACCAGCGGCACGGACCAGAACGCGACCGCGTCCGCGAGGTGAAACATCGGGGCTGAATGAAGCCAGACGGAGCCAAGGCGGAAATCCATCGCCGCCGTACAGTCGACACCGCACCAATAGACATTGCCGTTGGTCAGACAGACGCCTTTCGGATCGCCGGTCGTGCCCGATGTGTAATAGATCTGGATGATGTCATCGATACCGGTATCGGCAGGTACGGCCTCCGGCGACGCAGACGCCAGCATTTCCTCGTAATCGTGAAAGTCATTCGGCGTCTGGTCGAGCCCCATCCCGACGGAGTATTCAAGCGAGGGTGCTTTTGAGCGGACACCTTCATAGATATCGACGAACGGTGCCGATAACAGCACTGCGCGCGCATCTGAATCATTAAAGATGTATTCCAGTTCCGGCGCAGCCAGACGCGAATTAAGCGGCAGGAATGTAAGCCCCGCGACGGCACAGGCGTAATAGGCTTCGGCATAACGGTGGGAATTCCAGTCGAGGATCGCGACCCGGTCACCCCGCTTCAGCCCCATATCACCGAGCGCGTTTGCCAGCCGGTTAACCCGCTCGCCCAACTCGCGGTATGTCAGCCGCACATCACCGTCGACCAGCGCCGGCCGGTCGGGGAAATACGCAACTGCCCTCGATAGAATACGTGACGCCGGATACATCGGCTGCCCTCACCTGGTTTGTTCTTCCGTCAATCGTGAGGCCGCCGCAGAGGGAAATCAAGACCGCCTTGCCCGCCGCTCCCGCGCCTCATACCATCCGGCAAAACACAGCGGGAGCAAGCCATGGACTACACCGAAATCAAATTTGACGTCCGCGAGAACGGAATCGCGACAATGACACTGCACCGTCCCGAGCGGTTGAACAGCTTCAGCCGCAAGATGTTCGATGAATGGAAAGACGTCATTGCCCGCTGCGCATTCGACGAAAAAATACGTGTCCTCGTCGTGACCGGCGAAGGACGTGCGTTTTCATCGGGCGTCGATCTCACCGCCCTCGGCAGCGACGAGCTGAAACCGCCGGCCTTCCGGTTCTATTACCGCCAGGCCCATCAGGCGTTCGACGACCTGGAAACACTTGAAGTCCCGGTGATCGCGGCGATCAACGGGTTGTGTTACGGCGGCGGCGTAGAACTGGGACTGAGCTGCGATATCGTTCTGGCATCGGAAAACGCGACGTTCTGCCTGGTCGAAAACCAGCTCGGCGCGATCCCGGCCTCCGGCGCGTGCAACCGAATGATCCATCATGTCGGCCTCGCCAAGACCAAGGAACTGATTATCACGGCCGATCCGATCCACGCGGCGGAAGCGCGCCGTATCGGCCTCATCAGCCAAGTCTACAAGCACGACGTATTCATGGACCGCGTCTATACCTACGCCGAACGTCTGCTGAAGAACTCACCGTTTGCGATGGGCATGGCGAAACACGTGGTCAACATGTGCGTCAATACCGACATGCATACCGGGCGCGATATAGAACGGCTTGCGCAATCCGTGCTCGTGCAGTCCGAGGACCACAAGGAAGGGATGGCCGCGTTCTTTGAAAAACGCGACCCGGATTTCAAGGGAAAGTAGCAGCGGCAACCCGATCTGTGTAGCGCTCTATCCTGAAAACGGCACTTCCTCACCGTCGGGAACGGGGACGTCGAAGACGTTCAGCGTAAACGAAATCAGGGTGTAGTAACCGCAGATACCGACAAACTCGACCATCAGCTCATTCCCCAGCGCATCGATGCCGCGGCCATAAGATGCCTCTGACAACCGCCCCGACGTGACGATCTCGGTCGCCAGCTCATAGACAAGCTGCTCGTCGTCTTTCAGTGGCGAGGGCGTCTTCCCGAGTTTGAGCAATTCGATCGCATCGGCCGAAACGCCTTCTTCAATCGCGATCGGCGCATGGGCGAACCATTCAAAATTCGCCTGCCAGTGCTGGCCGATCGTGCAGATCGCGAGTTCGCGCAGGTTGCCCGGCATTTTCGAGCCATAGCGGATGAACGCGCCGACGCCCTGTGCCGGATCGGCAAGCCCCGGTGCGTGGAGCCAAACGCCGAACGGCCCGCGGATGGATCCACGGCTGCCGGAGATGGAGTCGGCGATGCGTTTCTGGTCTTCATCATAGGTCGACGGATCTGGGGGATCGAGGCGCTGCATATTTCCGCTTTCTGTTAATCGCCGATTGGCAGGGCGTGTTTTGCTGATTGCCGACAATACGAAGCGGCCGGGAAAATGAAAACCCGCCCGCCACGATCGATCACTTTCCCAAAAAAGAAAAAGTGACGATCCGGCCCAAAAAAGAAAAAGGGGACGATCCGAGTATGGAGGGAAAAATACCGGATCGTCCCTAGGGTGGTAGGGACGGTGAACCTGACAACCCCGTCCCGCTCTGGTGCCTCGAATAATCTCCCTCAGGCGGCGTCGTCGTCTCCAAAAGCCGCCCTGATCTTCATCTGCTGCGCCCTGACTTCTGAATCTGCGACGCCCTCATCTTCGCTCTTGCTGCTCTGGTCGAACGCACTGTCCGGTTCCCGCCGCACGGCCTGTTCTCTGCGGCGGTTCTTCAGAACCGCTCTTTGGAACAACACCGCTTTACGCGCTTTGGGACCGGACATTGTGCTCTTCTCCTCATCCATTACGAGCAGCGAAACCAGGTGCGCGGCGCGAAATTCGCCGTCAGACCGGTTCGTGAATCCGTGTATTGCAACGCTTCGAGGCGATCAGGGCTTGGCAGACGGGAAGGGTAAACCTTCTCGTCGATGTGAATGCGCACAAAGCCACCGTCGATCTTGATGCTGACCGGCGTGCGGTATTCGCGCTGTCCGTCACTGACGACCTGCTGCACATCGGACCCCGTTCGGAAGACAAGACCACAGCCGACGACTTCAGTGGCAGAAAAATGTCCTTTTCTCCCTACTGGCACCTTCACACCGACCTGTCAGATCGATCAGTTGCCCGATTTTAAAAATTATTTGAATTATTTCGCTTGGAAGACGTCGATGACATCGCCCGCGTGTCGGTCAACGGTGCTTTCGTGATGAATGCGTGGGGCAAAATCCCGGGATATCGACAACATCACCCATTTCTACTGGAGTGAGCGCAATACCCCTGCTGGATTCTGCCACGTATGCTCTGCTTTCTCAGGCAGGCGTTACGTTCCAGATCTCGTTGATCTTGGTCCCTGCCCCGGAAAACGTAGCCGCGACCAGGCAGCGCCAGCGAAGCTGCACTTTCAGGTCTTCGAGCTGTTCGTCTGTTGCATCAGTTGCCAGCGTGACCGTCATATCGATCTCGGGAAACGGCGGATCGACCCTGGCCTCCCCCGTAGAGCAGCGCGTATCGAACGTGCCCGTAATGGCGATATGCGAATCCCGAAACACGATACCCAGTTCGCTCGCGATCTAGTTGGCAACCCATGTGTACAGCTCGCCAGTGCCGCCATCAGCGCCTGGAGCGGCAGCATTCCCTCGTCATTACCATGGCGCGACGTCGGCTCGTCGATGATCATGCGGTGATTGCCGGCGGTAGTATCGGACCGCGTGGGGTTCGGGCAGTCCGCCGTCACCGGTATCTTGACGAATTGCGGCATCTGTACGCGTGCCATTTCCTGCTCTCCCGCTGTGATTTATGCCCTGATGCTATCGAACGCCGACGGGAATGGCCAGCGACACCTCGGATTATGTAACGCAATGCGAGACAGCGTAACTTGTAACGGTACATATAACTGCTACACTTCCGGCAGATAACAATCAGAACCGGATGCATACCCATGGGTGGATACTCTTTCGCCGTCGATATCGGCGGCACTTTCACGGACATCGTGCTGCGGCATGAAGACGGGCGAACCTGGGTCGACAAGACCCTGACCACATATGGCGACCTGCTCGACGGGTTTTTCACCGCCGTGGACGCCTCGATGGCCAAGGCGGGGGCGACA
>CAJIYX010000131.1 GCA_905181725.1 Alphaproteobacteria bacterium UBA830 | reverse complement strand
GATGCGCTCAATTCCGTAACAAGATCGTTGCGGTGGATCATTTCATCCCGGCCACGGTAGCCCAGAATGTTTTCGATATCACGGCTTTTTCGACCCATGATCAGTAGCGCATCCGTCGATGAATACGCTGATAATCCACGCCCTGCAATGCGCCCGTCCATGGCTTTGATCACAATGGCGTCGCCCCGGTCGAAGGTGCCGTCAACCTGAGTGACTCCTGCGGGAAGAAGGCTTTTACCGGCCCGCAGTGCCGCCACTGCGCCATCGTCGATGGTAATCGCGCCCGTGGTATCGACCGCGCCTGCGATCCAGCGTTTGCGTGCCGTCAATGGTTCCGAGGCGGGTAGGAACCAGGTACAGCGCGCACCGGCTTCGAGCCGGGTCAGCGCGTCTGCGGGCTTGCCGTCGGTAATGACCATCGCGCAGCCTGCCGTGGTTGCGATTTTAGCGGCGTCCAGCTTTGTCACCATGCCGCCCGACGAATAGCCGGCCGGTGCGGCCCCGGCCATAGCCACGATCTCGGGTGTGATTTCGGCCACTTCGGTGATCAGCTCGGCACTCGCATCGTGGCGCGGATCCGCCCGGTACAGCCCGTCGACATCCGACAGCAGCACAAGCGTATCGGCGCTGATCATCTGGGCGACGCGCGCGGCCAGCCGGTCGTTATCGCCATAGCGGATTTCCTCGGTCGCCACGGAATCGTTTTCATTGATCACGGGTACTGCGCCCATCTCAAGCAGTGTCCCGATCGTCGCCCGGGCGTTCAGGTGGCGGCGGCGTTCTTCGGTGTCGGATGGTGTCAGCAGAATCTGGGCGACGGTAATATCGTGGGCGGCCAACGTTTCCTGCCACGCATGGGCGAGGCGGATCTGACCGGTCGCCGCGGCGGCCTGTTTGTGTTCAAGCGCGAGCGTGCCCGGTTTCAGCCCGAGATGCGTCCGCCCGACGGCAATCGCCCCCGACGAGACAATAACGACATGCACACCGCGTGCCTTCAGGCGCGCAATATCGGCACCGAGCCCGGTCAGCCAGTCCGTACGGATTTCACCGGTGGTGTCGTCGACCAGCAGGGCGGAGCCTATTTTGACGATCAGGCAACGTGATGCTGCCATCCGGCCCGCCGTCTGCCCCGCCGAGGGCCCGGTCGTTTGCGCGCTTACGGCGCCCATGACGGCGCAATATGGGTGTTTTCGGCTGCCAGTTCATCCGCCCTGTTCTGATCGATGGTGCGGCGAAGAATGCGCAATGCGTTATCGATACCGGCGCCGGTCGCGCCCGAGATCGCGATGACCTCGCGTCCCGATGCCGCTTCGAGCTCGGCCTTTTTCTCGGCAATAAACTCCTCGGGGATGGCATCGACCTTGTTCAGCGCGAGGATTTCGGGTTTCGTCGCCAGAATACCGCCATAGGCTTCCAGCTCGCTGCGGATCGTTTTCCATGCGCCGACAATATCGTCCTCGGTGCAGTCGACCAGGTGCAGCAGGGCGCCGCAGCGCTCTACATGGCCAAGAAACCGGTGACCCAGCCCGGCGCCTTCATGGGCACCCTCGATCAGACCGGGAATATCGGCAATGACGAATTCAGTCTGATCCACATAGACCACACCAAGCACCGGCGTCAGCGTTGTAAACGGATAATCCGCGACCTTCGGTTTTGCGCGCGACACGGCGGACAGGAAGGTCGATTTCCCGGCATTGGGCAGGCCGACCAGACCGGCATCGGCAATCAGCTTCAGGCGTAGGCGGATCCAGCGCTCCTCGCCTTCCTCGCCGGTGCCGAAACGCCGTGGCGCCTGGTTGCGCGAAGATTTGAACCGCGTGTTGCCGCGCCCGCCGCGCCCGCCTTTTAGCAAGATGACGCGCTGGCCCACACGCGTGAAATCTGCGAGCATCACCAGGTTGTCATCGTCGAAAATCTGGGTGCCGACAGGCACTTTCATGGTGATGCCGTCGCCACTGGCGCCGAACCGCATCTTGCCCATGCCGTGGCCGCCGGTTTTGGCTTTGAAATGCTGCTGGTAGCGAAAATCGATCAGCGTGTTAAGGCCGTCGACCGCTTCGACGATGACATCGCCGCCGCGACCGCCATCACCGCCATCGGGCCCGCCATATTCGACATGCGCTTCACGCCGGAAGCTCACGCACCCGGCGCCGCCGTCACCGCTTTTGACGAATATTTTTGCGGTATCGAGAAACTTCATGGTCCTGTCATCCGGTTCGCTGAATTCCAAACACGCTTAAGCCCCGTCCGGCAGAACGAGGCCTAAAAAATGTCGAAATCTGGCATGTTTCCGGTCCGTCTCAAAGGGCGGACCGGGATACTATCGGGCCTGCTCAGGCCGCCGGGGCAACCGACACGAGGACCCGTCCACCGGCTTTGCGTGTGAAGGCCACTTTGCCTTCGGTCGTCGCAAAGATCGTGTGGTCCTTGCCGATGCCGACATTGGTGCCGGGATGCCACTTCGTGCCACGCTGACGAAGGATGATATTCCCCGGAATTACCTGCTCGCCGCCGAATTTCTTGACGCCAAGGCGCCGACCTTCGGAATCGCGACCGTTACGGGAACTACCACCAGCTTTTTTATGGGCCATCGTTCAATCTCCTGTGGACGTAAGCCGTCCAGTAAAATTCGTTTGGGCTCAGTCTTCCGATTTATCTTTCGCGGGCGCTTTTTTCGCCGCGGTCTTTGCTTTCGCTTTGGCGGGGGCTTTCGCCTTTGCCTTTGCAGGGGCCTTCTTCGCCGGCGCGTCTGCGTCGGCAGCCGGGGCTGCTTTCGCTGCCGCTGCTTTCTGGCCCTTGGCAAGAATATCGCTGATACGAATGACCGTCAGCTGCTGACGGTGGCCTTTCGTGCGACGGTAATTCTGACGGCGCTTTTTCTTGAAGATGAGGACCTTTTCGCCCTTCTTCTGTTCCAGCACCGTCGCTGCGACGCGCGCGCCATCGACCATCGGCGTACCGATCGTCAGGCCCTTGCCGTCATTTATTGCCAGAACTTGTTCAAGTTCGATAACCGCGCCGGCTTCACCGTCGAGTTTTTCGATCGTCAGAACATCGTCTTTGGCGACGCGGTACTGCTTACCGCCTGTTTTGACCACTGCGTACATGGTTGTTATCCGCTTTCGGCTCGCCGGCAGGACCGGTGGAGCAACTGTAATTCAAAAAAATAACCGCAAAAATAACGCCGTGCCGCATAATTCCGGGCACAGGGCCGCGCGCTCATTTCGAGAGAGGCGGGAATATACGCCCAGATTGTTCGATGTCAACGATTTTTGGCGGGCAAAACCTACTCAATTTCCCCGGAATTCCGGGATGTAGCCTTAAATTTTATCAGGCGAACCCCGGTGGAGCGGGTTTGCGGCGAAATCCGGCGCCGGATGACCGGGTTTCTATCTGGCGTGGTTTCTTGGAACTTGTCCGACGGCAGAAATCTGATATTAAGACACCCAGCGGAGAGGTGGCAGAGTGGTTGAATGCGCTAGTCTCGAAAACTAGTATGCCTGCAAGGGTATCGAGAGTTCGAATCTCTCTCTCTCCGCCAAACCCTTCCCGTATAATTTACCGTTGTCGCACTGTGTTTGGTAACTTGACTTACCAACAATGTTACCAACACCGTCAATTATACCATATATAACAATGACTTACATATATTTCAGTAGTCTCGAAAACTATTGGGAGTGCAAGCGTCTAGGGAGTTCGAATCTCCCCCTCTCCGCCAGATTTCCGTCTTTTCCACTACCTTCACAAAGCTTTTAAGCCTCTGACTTTGCCAGACGGTCAGCAAAACCGTCGTGAAGTTTTCAAGTGGCAGTGATCTGCCGCATTAGCCTGACAGCACGCTACTGGTCGAGGGTCCTGACAATGTGGAAACCGTTCTCCGTTTTCTGGAAATCGTAATAGCCGCCCCAGTCCCGGATGTTGTGCCGGTTCTAGGTTGCGTTGACGCGGATTGATACGTCAGTGCTCGCTGACGCCTGGCGAGAAAGAAACTTCTTCAACAATCTTGTTCTGCTGCATCAGAACCATTCCTTCAGTCTGGTCCAGATAATCGGCCCAGCGCGGGTCGTTGTCGCGCTTGATGCGAATCTGTTCCAACGCGGCCAGGCTATCGTACCGCCAGATATGAATAACCTCGTTAAGGGTGCCTATTTGCGTCACGAAGTAGCGTTCGAGGACCATTCCGTTTTCCTGCATGACAGGAAGCGCGAGTTCTTCGACCAGTTTTAGGTAAGGCTTGAGTTTCCGGGTCACGAGCGTGTAGGTGCGATGATCATAAATCATATCCGGGTTCCGTCATGTGTGCGGGGGGTGTCACCGATGGGACAGACCCTGAATTTGGCACAAACTGCACCGGATGTTCAAAGCACAATTTCAGGAAACACTGTCCGCAAGTAGACCCGATGGCAACGCCCCCTTGAGGGCCTAAAGTTCTGACCGCCGGTCCCACGAAGAAGTAGGCGTAGTCTTTTCGATCATAAAATCCAGAAATATGCTTGCCTTGATTTGGAGCATCTGGCGACCGGCGGATCTGCAAGAGCCAATACCTGGAAATGAACGCGCGTGATCCAGAAGCGTCTCCAGCCAACCTCGCCGTTAGGCAAGGAATGCAGATGAGCGCCCAGTGGGCCACCAAACATCGCCATCGCCATCGCCATCGCTTTCGGAATCGAATTATGGGGAATACCCCGACCAGCAAGACGTTGGTATCCACTTCAACCCCCTCAATATTACTATTGTTCGGTTACAGGCGAGCCGGAACAATCATACCCTTGGCCATCTGTCCGATCTATGATCTACGCTTGCGCCGTGATCCGAACACATCAAAATCTTCGACGCCCCGTGACCGTTCCCGGCGAATGTTCTAAAAATATTGAATGAATGCAGAACCGCCTTTCGGTCGCGGTGAATTTGAGGGTCCATGACGCATCCCGACAGTCTTGAATGCATAAGATGCCGCGAGCCTTATCCGCTCGACGCCTACGACCGGCTTTGTGCTGCCTGCGCGGCAGATGGGGTCTCCAGTAATCTTTCGCTGCGCTATCCGGATGCAGGGGTTCCGGACAGGGACGCGCTGCCGGGTTCTCCCAACTCGCTCTGGCGCTATGAACAATTCCTGCCGTTGGCCGCATCCGATGCCATGACTCTCGGCGAAGGTATGACGCCGATGATCGCCGTTGAGGGGTTCGGCCATGGTTCTATCCGCGTGAAGGACGAATCCCGAAACCCGACCTGGTCCTTCAAGGACCGGCTGGCGACTGTCGCGGTTTCTTGGGCCAAATCAATCGGCGCACCGGCAATAGCGACCAGTTCGACCGGTAATGCCGGGGCGGCGGCGGCGGCCTATGCGGCGCGGGCGGGGCTGCCCTGCGTGGTGTTGACCTATAAAGGGGCCGCCGGCGCGATTGTCTCCCAGATGCGGTCCTATGGTGCGATGGTGCTGACAGTGCCGGCGATGGACGATCGCTGGCGGGTTCTCTCGGCGGCGGTACAGCAATTCGGGTGGTTTCCCACGTCGCCGTTTTTTGGGCCCGCGATCGGTAGCAATCCCATCGGTATCGAGGGTTACAAGACGCTCGCCTACGAGATTGCCGAGCAATCTGACTGGAACCCGCCGGACTGGTGCATCCTGCCGGTATGTTACGGCGATGCCCTGTATGGCATGTGGAAAGGGTTCGACGAGATGATACGCTGGGGCTGGATTAAAAAAATGCCGCGCCTGGTCGCGGCTGAAATATCCGGCTCTCTGACCGCCGCGATGGAAAGCCGGAACGACATGCCGCCCGTCGTGTCGCGTAACAGCAAAAGCATCGCCGGTTCGATCGATGTCACCCAGGGCACCTTTCAGGCGCATGCGGCGCTCAGACAGTCCGGCGGTATGGCTATCACGCTGGCGGATGACGACCTGGTCCGGGCACGGAACAAGCTTGCGACGGGATCGGGCCTGTCGGTCGAAACAGCGTCGGCTGCCGCCTTCGCCGCCGTCGACATGCTGAGTGCGAACGACGTCATCAAACCGGGCGATGATGTGGTCGCGATCCTGACGGCGTCGGGCCTGAAGGATTTTGGCGTTGCGAGAATCGAGCCGCTCGGCGCGATGGATGTGGCACCCGATCTGGACTCGGTGCTGCGCGCACTGGGAGAGCACTATGACTACCATGTTTGAACTTGGGCTCGCGATTGACGGCTTCACGCCGGCGTCCGATATCGCCGAACAGGCGCGTGCCGCCGAGGCAGGCGGGGTCGATACGCTGTGGATCGCCACCCATCTTTTCCTGCGCGACCCGGTTGCCCTTGGTGCCACCGCGCTGGCCGCGACACGCACCCTGAAAGTCGCACTGATGGCGATCAGCCCCTATGCGATGCATCCGGTGCATGCGGCGATGGGGGCGGCGACACTGGCCGAGCTTTATCCCGGACGTGTCGTGCTCTGCCTTGGCGTCGGTGCGCCGGGCGATCAGGATGCCGCGGGTATCGAGCGCCCGCGCCCGCTGGCGACACTACGCGAGGCAATTGCCGTCTGCCGCGCCTTGTTCGCCGGCGACACAATTGATCATCGTGGCGCTGTCTTCACCGTCACCCAGCGCCGTCTTGTGAACGCGCCGTGCGATGTTCCCATCGTGCTCGCGGCATCAGGGCCGAAGATGCTCGCCCTGGCGGGCAGCGATGCTGACGGTGTCATAATATCGGGGGCCGCGTCGGCGCCCTTTGTCGAGAGCTGTCTGACCCGCGTCGCCGGCGGTGCACAGGGCCGGAAGATCCAGAATTCGGGCATTGTTTATACAGGTATTGAAGGTGACGGTGTGGGGCAGGGGCGGGCGACGGTAGAATCCCTGCGCCGGACGCTGGGGTTCATTCTGCGCGGCGGCCATCATGCGGAGAACGTCGCGATGGGTGGCGCATCGCTGGATCAGCAGGCGTTGCGCGAGGCTTACGCGGCGGAAGACTGGGAAGCGGTCGACCGGCTTATCAGCGACGATGTGCTGGCGCGTCATGCGGCCTGCGGTGACGCGGCGCATGTGCGGACACGGCTCGACGCGTATCACCGCGCCGGGCTCGATCATGTGATCGTCAGCGGTATCACGGACCCGGCTGAAATTACCGCCGCGCTGTCGGCGATAACGGCGCGCCCCTAGTCCCGCCTTATTAATCCAGGCGGGGCACGACCTCTTCGGCGAAGATCTGCATCTGGTCGAGCAGCTCGGTTAGGTCATTGGCGGCGAAATACAGCCCGAGCAGATGCGTGACCCCGGCCTCACCCAACTGGTTCGCGCGCTCTACCACGTCATCCACCGTGCCGATCAGGTTGATGTCTTCATGTCCGAGCGCGCCCTGTCCCTTCAGGGTGGATTGGCGCAGTGACGTCAGATGCGCACACATTTGGGTCTTGCTGAAGCTTTCGATGGCGGCTTCGCGGGTCTTGCCGATATGGACGATGTATTGCGGCGCGACCTCGATATCTTGGAAATCCCGGCCCTCGGCTTCGGTCAGTTCGCGTAAAGATGCGACACTGTCGCGGACCTGATCGATATGGATCGCGGCGGGCAGCCAGCCGTCGCCCCACTTGGCGACCCGGCGCAGATTATTGGGGTTGTTGCCGCCGATATAGAACGGCACGTGGTCCTGTTTCGGTTTTGGATAGAGTTCCACGTCGTTATAGGCGTAGTACTCGCCCTCGAAGCTCGCGACCCGGTCGGTCAACAGTGCCTGGAGTGCTGGAATGCCTTCATCGACGATCTTGCCGCGGGGCGTCTTGGTACCGGGTTGCAGGGCCAGGAATTCCTCGCGATAGGCACCGATCCCGACGCCGATTTCCAGCCGTCCGCCGGAAAAATGATCGAGCGTGCAGAGCTGCTTGGCGGTGACGACGATATCGTGGCGCATCGGGAGTACGAGAATGCCGGTGCCGAAGCGCAGCGTCGTGGTTTCGGCGGCAACGAATGCATAGGTGATCAGCGGTTCCCAGAATCGCGGCGGGGTTTCGAACTCGGCGCGCACATAATTCTGCGTCGTCATGTGGTCATTGCCCCAGACCGAATGATAGCCGAGCTTTTCCGCATGCTGGGCAATGCGGATCACTGCTTCCGGGTCTGAAAACGGTATCGGGTAGGTCAGGCCTTCCATTCCGGTCGGCAGTCCGGCGCTAACACGCATGGGGTATTCCTTTTCGGTCTCGGTTAAGCATTTCGCAACCGGTCGGTGGCGGCGGCATCAATCTCACCGTCAGGCGTCAGCGCGATGCCGTACTGGTCATGTGCCGCTTCTATTGAAATCAGACCTGCGCGCGCGTCTGCGACGACCTGCGCAGGGTCGCGGGTTTTTGCATCCCCGAGGCCGCCGCCGCCCGGCATCTCAATCACCACACGCTCGCCGCTGGGAATTGTCTGGGTGCCTTTGCCATTGAGCGTCGCGCCGGATTGCAGGCCGATCGTGCCGCCCGCGCCGTCGGCGCCGCCACTCCGGCCACGCGGCGGATGATCGATGCGGTCGAACAACGCGCTGAACGCAAAGGGTGCGTCTTCGAGCAGGCTCAATTCCATCACCTGTCCGAGCCCGCCACGATACGCGCCGGCCCCGCCGGAATCCTGGCGGTATTCCTTACGCCACACGATCAGCGGCGACATCGCCTCGGTGACCTCAACCGGCACGTTGCGCACCCCGCTCGGGAACGCTGTCGCCGACAGGCCGTCCTTGCCGGGGCGGGCGCCGGTGCCGCCCGAATGAAAACTGAGTACTGTAAAAGACTGGGCATCGGCGAGCAGTGCGGGGTCGGCATCGACACGGCCCGGCCCGCCATAGGCATACAGATTCCACAGGCACGAGGTGCCTTCCGCCGGGACGGCCTCGCCCAGCGCTTCATGCAGGCAGCCGAACACGACGTCGGGCAGCATCTGGCCGGTTACGTGGCGGACGGCGACCGGTGCCGGATGTTGGGCATTGAGGATCGAGCCCTTCGGTGCGGTAATGCGGATGGTTGCCAGCGAGCCCGCGTTATTAGGCACGTCCGGGGCGACGATGCATTTGACGCCGAACGTGGCATAGGCCTCGGTGTAGCAAAGCGGCACGTTGATGCCGTATGACGATATGCCGGACGATCCGGTGAAATCGACGTCGATGCCGTCCGCGCCGATGGTCATTTCGGCGACCAGGTCGACCGGTTCTTCCAGCCCGTCGATGCGCATCTGATGATGGTACACGCCCTCGGGAAGTTTGCGGATCGCATCCAGCGCGGCGATACGGGAGCGGTCGAGGATGTGGCCGCCGAGCCGGTCGAGATCGGCAATCGCGAACTCGTCCATCATCTCGCACAGGCGGCGGCAAGCGAGGTCGTTACAAGTGGCGAGCGAATGCAGGTCGCCCACCACCTGCACGGGCTCGCGCACATTCGCGGTCACGATATCGATCACGGCCTGGTCGATTTTACCGGCATGGGCAAACCGCATCAGCGGGATATAGAGCCCTTCTTCATAGATCGTGCGTCCGTCCGACGTCATGCCGCGCCCGCCGATATCGACGACGTGGCAGGTACTGGCAAACAGCGCGACCAGCGCGCCGCCCCGAAAACACGGCGTCAGGAAGGTGAAATCGTGCAGGTGGCCGGTGCCCTTCCATGGGTCGTTGGTCAGGAACACGTCGCCGTCGGCCATCTCTTCGATGGGAAACCGGTCAAGAAAATGGCGAACCGAGCGGGCCATCGAATTGACGTGTCCCGGTGTGCCGGTGACGGCCTGGGCCAGCATATCGCCGCTGATATCGAAGACGCCCGCCGAAAGATCGCCGGCTTCCCGGGTAGATGTTGAAAACCCGGTACGGATCAGCGTCAGGGCCTGTTCCTCGACCACCGCGATCAGCCGGTCCCACATGATCTGCAGACGGATCGGCGATAATGGGTCGTTTATCGGATTGGACTCTGGATCGGATTTTGGATCGGTCATGAACCCTCCCATTGCATCACGATGTAACCGACCGCGTTCAGTCGGGCGATGAAGCCCGCCAGCACGATGGTTGTTGTCTCATCCTCGGCGATGATCGCCGGGCCGGCGATCTCTGCCCCGGGGGTCAGTGCATCGCGGCGATAAACCGGTGCGGTCGACAGAATGCCGGTATCGGGGTCGAACAGATCGCGCATCCCCAGTGGTTCCGGTGTTGTGGCGTTCGGCATCGGCGGGCAGGGTGCCGGGTCTTCGACCGTCGCTGACAGACGCAGGGTCCAATTCATGACCTCGACCTCGAGACCCGGAATGCGCCGGGAATAGGTTGCCGCATAGGCGGTCTCGAACAGCCCGGTCAGCGCGTCGCGCAGAGAGACATCGTACGGTCCGGCCGGCAGCTCCACCGCGATTTCATGGCCCTGACCGTGATAGCGCATATCGGCGGTCCGGGTCTCGATCAGGTCGGCGTCGGGCGCCGCCTCGGCAACGATCTGTTCGGCCTCGGTGCGCATCTCGGCATAAAGCGCGTTCAGCCCGGTGGCGTCGAACGTCTCATCCAGAAGCGCGTAGCGGCTGCGTACGACTTCATAAGCAACCGGCGCCTGCAGGAACCCGACGGCGGACCCAACCCCGGCGGCGACCGGCACGATCACCTCATCGATGTTCAGCTTGCGGGCCAGCCGGGCCGCATGCAGTGCCGCCCCGCCGCCAAAGGCAACCAGTGTCCGGCCACGGATTTCCTTGCCGCGTTCGACAGCGTGAACGCGCGCCGCATTGGCCATGTTCTCTTCGACGACTTCTGAAATACCGAAGGCTGCGGAAAGGGTCGATAGCGACAGCGCCTCGCCCACGTCGGAATCTATCGCGCCGGCAGACAGCGCGGCATCAAGCTTCATGGTGCCGCCTGCGAAATTATCCGGATCGATCCTCCCCAATGTGACGTTGGCGTCGGTTACCGTCGGGGCATCTCCGCCTTGTCCGTAGCAGGCCGGGCCTGGCACAGCGCCGGCGCTTTCCGGGCCGACATGGATCCGTGAAAGCGCATCGACACGGGCGACGGAGCCACCGCCGGCACCGATCTCGACCATCTCGATCACCGGGATACGCAGCGGCAGACCGCTGCCCTTCATGAAGCGGTATTGCCGGGCAACTTCGAAACTGCGCGATTGCTGCGGTGCGCCGTCATCGATCAGGCAGATCTTCGCGGTGGTGCCACCCATATCGAAAGACAGCACCCGGTCGAGCCCGCATTCGCGGGCGACACGCGCGGCCAGGATCGCGCCGCCGGCGGGGCCGGATTCCACTAGCCGGATCGGAAACCGTCGGGCCGTCTCGAGCGATGCCAGCCCGCCGCCCGACGTCATCAGGCGCAGCGGGCAGGTAAACCCCATCTCGCCCAGTTCGCTCGATAGCCGGCCGAGATAGTGCGACATCAGCGGCTGCACATAGGCATTTGCCGCCGTGGTCGACCAGCGTTCGTATTCCCGGATTTCGGGCGATACTTCGCATGACAGCGAGACCAGGACGTCCGGCAACTCGCGCGCCAGAATATCGCCAAGCCGGCGTTCGTGACCGGGGGCGGCATAGGAATGCATCAGGCCGATGGCGACCGCCTCGATCCTGTGTTTGCGCAGTTCTTCGATCAGCCCGCCAACCGCATTTTCGTCGAGCGGGATAAGCACATCGCCCTTCGCGTCGACGCGCTCGGGCACGCCATAGCGGAATTCGCGCGGGACCAGCGGCGGCGGCTTGTCCATGAAGATGTCGTATTGCTCGAACCGGTTTTCATAGGCCATCTCGACGGCATCGCGGAACCCGTCGGTCACCAGCATCGCGGTCTTGGCGCCCTTGCGTTCAATCAGCGCGTTGGTCGCCAAAGTCGTGCCGTGGACGATCAGGCTGAAATCCGCGGCCGTCAGCCCTGTCTCGGCCATTGCCTGGCGGACGCCGCGGAAAATCCCTTCCTCCGGCGCGTCGGGGATTGTCGGCACCTTGCAGGTAAACAGGGCGCCCTGGTGCGTCACCGCGATATCGGTAAACGTGCCGCCGATATCCGCCGCAAGATGTGCGTTTGTCATCAGGTCCCTGTATTCCGGTCAAGTCGTGCAGAGAATGATAGCGGTTTGAACCGGGGCCGTTAAGGGTGCCGCCTAACCCGGAATAACGCCGTGATAAAAAAAGATACCCAGCCCCGATGTGAACAGCACCTGTCCGGCAAGGCTGTGCAAAACCCATACCAGCATGAATGACCGGGTCCGTTCATAGGCCCAGGCGAAGAAAATCCCGCCGGCGAAGGACAGCATGACCGCGACCCAGTTCATATAGAACGCGTGCGCCAGTGAGAAGATAAAGGCGCTGACGAGAATGCCGGCGGTCCGGTTGGCGAATAGCGCGCCGTAGCGCCGGTAGAAGAGCAGCCGGTAGGCGATTTCCTGGCCGAGGACCGACAGGAACGGATAGAGCGCGATCACCACCAGATACCGGTCGAAGCTGTAGCGGGGGAAGCTGAGAAACCGCTCGGGTACCATCAGCAGGGTGAGGCCGAACGTGACCGCGGTGCACAGCGCGATCAGGATAACGATCATCGGGATATGGCCGAGCAACCCGCGACAATCGATCAGCTCAAACCAACGGAAACCCGGCGTCAGGCCCAGCAGGATGGCGGCGGCGATGAACACGGCGGCGAGCGGCGCGAACGGCCCGAACGTATCGAAAAAAACGACATGGGCGACCGGGACGATCAGAAACAGAACCGCAATTTCGAACCAGAGCCATGCGCGCGGCGCAGCCGGTTCGACTGTGACTGGCTCTAATACGTGGCTGGTCATTTCCTGAATTTGGCCAATCGTTGGCGCCCTATGTGCTACCGAGTGCCTGTTCCATCCGCTGGCGCAGGGCATCCGTGATGGCGGGCTCTATACCGAACCATCTTTTCCACGCGGCAGGGCCCTGATGCAACAGCATGCCGAGCCCGTTGAGGGTCGGGTTCCCGCGAATACGGGCGGCGGCGAGGAAGGGCGTCTCCAGCGGAGTATAGATGATGTCCACGGCAAGCGCCGATACCGGCAGATTGTCGAGCTTGATATCCAGTACCGGTTCGCCCTTCATGCCCTGGCTGGTCGCGTTGATCGCCATGACGGCGCCGTCGAGCGCATCGTGACGTTCCGCCCACGCCACCGGCGTAATCGGGCCGCCGAACTCGGCGGCGATCAGTGCCGGTTCTTCCGGTGTGCGATTGACCAACCGGATTTCCCGCGCGCCCTGATCGAGCATCGCGTAGCACACCGCGCGTCCACCGCCGCCCGCCCCGATCACCGTGACGGGGCCGGTATCGGCGCGGAAGTCGGGAAAAAACTGTTTCAGGTTGCCGACGAACCCGAGCCAGTCGTTATTGGTGCCGAACAGGGTGCCGTCTTCGCGCACCACCACGCAGCTCATCGCGCCGATTTTCCGGGCGACCTCGTCGACCTCGTCGACGATGGTCATCGCGTCGAGCTTATGCGGGATGGTCAGGTTGCAACCGGCAAAGCCAAGCGGGTGCAGGGCGCGCAACGCGGGCTCCAGCGTCCCCGGTTCGATGGCCAGCGGCACGTAGGTGCCTTTAAGGCCTTCCTGTTCCATCCATGTGTTGTGCATCAGCGGCGACAGTGAATGCATCACCGGCCAGCCCATGACGGCTGCCATATGGAACTGTTCCATCAGGCGCTCTCATCGAGCTTGGCACTGAAATGATCCCACGTGCGCTGGAACAGGCTGGGGGTCCACAATTTCTCGCGGCACAGCGCCAGCTCATCCGGCGTGAACGCGTAGGGTGTGCCGATCTGGGCTGCCATGTACTGGCGTTCGGCGTTTTCTTCGAGATAGTTGAGTAGCACGAAGGCATCGATCAGGGTCTTGCCTGTGGTTACCGCGCCATGGGCCTTCATCAGCGCGGCCGGCCGGTCGCCGAGCGTGCCGTTCAGTCGCCCCGACATCACCGGGTTGTTGATCGAATCCGGTGAATCGAGCACCGGCAGCGGATAGACAAGCGAGCCCTGCGCGTAGACCGGCAGGTATTCGACGCCTGCTGTCGACAGGGTGGTCGACCATCTGGGATGGCAGTGAACCACCGCATCGACATCCGCGCGCGCCTTGTAGATACCGGCGTGCAGGTGGAATTCGAGCGGCGGCTTGCCGTTGCCTTCGATCACATTGCCGTCGAAATCGATGGTGCAGATATCGTCAACCGTCAGCCGGCTGCGCTGGCAGGACCCGATATTGATGAGCATCCGGTTGTCGCCGATGCGGGTGCTGGCATGGCCGTTGTAATCCATGATGCCCGACCGTTCGAGCATACGGATACAGCGCACGATCCGCTGTTTATGGTCTTCTATCTCGCTCATTTCGAACTGTCCCTGTTTTCTCCGACGACGACGACGGGCTCTCAGATGATGATGTGCTCTCAGACGATGATCTTGGTCATCAGCCCCTTTGGAAAAATATCCTCGGGTGCGACATGCTTGTGGGCGATGCCCTGCTGATAGGTATAAAGCAGCATCTGTTCCCAGGTGGCGCGGTTTTCATCGATGCCAAACGGAAACGGATCGTCGCCGAAGGTTTCCTGCACCTTGCGCGCATAGGTCGGCACCCAGGGCAGGGGATAGCGCGACACCGCCGGGTCGAACATGCGTTCCAGGCTGCGCCGTTTGGATTCGTTGAACGCGTTGAACAGATTGCGCGCGACCCACGGATTTTCATCCAGAATATGTTTCTGGATCGCGATGATATGCATGATCGGCCACACTTTGGTGCGGGCGTAATAGTCTTCTTCCATCTCCAGGTAGTCGGGGAAGAGCCGCTCGACATCCGGATGGTCTTCCAGAAAACAGGTCGGCGGGCGGGCGATGATGGCGCAATCGATTTCGCCCGAGGCCAGCATTTCCGACAGCGATTTGTCGGCGACGCGGGTGATCTCGACGCCGTCGGGCAGGTTAAGCTCGACCTTTTCGACGCGGCCCGGCGCATTGGCGCCCGCCTGGTACCAGTGCACGTCGGGCAGTTTGACGCCGCAATCGTTATGCATCCAGCCGCGCATATACACGGCGGCCGAATGTGCCCATTCAGGTGAGCCGATGCGCTTGCCCTTCAGGTCCTCGACGGTTTTGATGCCTGCGTTCTTGTTTACGTAAAACGACGAAAACCGGAACAGGCGCGAACACACCACCGGCAGGCCGACAATGTCGCAGTCGTCACGGGTGATCTGGGCCGAGAACTTGGCGAAGCTCAGTTCGGCGACATCCCATTCCCGGTTCGCGGTGAAGCGCGCGAAGACCTCGTGGTGACCGAGCATCGACCATGTGTGATCGATCCCCTCGGCGCGGACATCGCCGGTGCGGAAATCGCGGAAGTGATCGTAATCCGTCGTCGCGATGCTGAGTTTGAGTTTGTTCATTTTAGTCCCTTTGACCGGCTAGGCTTTTAGATGCGACGGCGCGTCCGCCGCCGGTGTGACGCCGACCACGTTGGCCATCATCGCGGTCGTACAGAAATGCCCGATCGCGCCGACAAGTTCGACAAGCCGCTGATAGCCGAGCGCTGTCTCCGCTGCCTCGAAACCCTCATCCGACAGAGTGCCGGTCGCCAGTAATTCCCGAGCGGCGGCGTGCACCGCAGCATCGGCTGCGTCCTCGAAATCCGGGTCCGTGCCGTCATTGATCGCGTCGATGATCGCGGGATCAAGCCCGGCCTTCAGCGCGGTTTTGGCCTGGGCGCTCCACGGATAGGCGGCTTTCCAGTGACGCACCGTCATCAGCGACACGATGCGCACCTGTGCGTTGGTGAGTGAACAATCCAGCAGATGCGCGCTGGACGTGTTGTGTATCTGCCAGACACCTGCCGAATAGGCGTAGCCGATGGCCGGGCCGAACCCGACGCGCGCATTATTGGCGACAATCCGGTCATGCACGGCCTGCTGTTCGGCATCCATGTCGTCCCGGTCGAGGACGGGAATTCTGGTCATGATCTAGGCTCCCTGTGTATCAGGCATCTGCGGTGACGGCCGCCCGGCAGTTGTGAAAGGCCTTGTGCAGATTGTGGCGGTCCAGGTTCCGGCCGATGAAGACTAGGCGAGATGTGCGCTGTTCGTCTTCCCATGTGCCGATAAAATCGCCTTCCAGCATCATGTTCACGGCCTGCAGGGCCAGTTTCCGGTCGTCGCCGGAGATGGACAGGATGCCTTTGGTCCGCAGGATGTCGGTTCCGTGACGCGCCAGCAGGTCCTGCAGCCATTCTTCCAGCAAATCGGCGTCGAGCGGCTGGGCGCAGGTCAACGAGACACTGGTAATGCCTGTTTTGTCTATGTGTCCGCCGTGATCCTGATGGTCATCGTCATCGTCATCGTGGTCATGATCCGGGTCGGGCGGCAGTTGGTCCTCTATCCGGTCGAGGTCGAATCCGTTGCGGTTCAGAACCTCACGGGCCGGGACGGCGGCGCGGTTTGTCCGGGTAATCGGGGCGAACGGATTAAGCTGACGCAGGCTGGCTTCGATGTCGTCGACGGGCTGCGTGGCGTCATCGATCTTGTTCAGGACCAGATGGTCGCTGAACGCGATCTGGTCGGCGGCGTCTATTCCATCGGTCAGCTGGGCGGCGATATGTACCGCGTCGACCACGCACAGAACCGAATCCAGTCGGCACTGTGCACCGATCACCTGATCGATCACCAGCGTCTGGATGACGGGGCTCGGATTGGCGAGACCGGTGGTCTCGATGATGATTCCGTCGAGGCCGGGTTTTTCGGTCAGCAGATTGCGCATCCCGCGGATCAGGTCGCCCCGGACCACGCAGCAGATGCAGCCGCTGCTCAGTTCGATCAGTTCTTCGTTGCCGGTCTCGATCAGGTCGCCGTCGATCCCGATATCGCCGAATTCGTTGACGATGACGGCAAAACGCTTTCCCGAAAGTTCCGACAGGAGGCGGTTCAGCAGGGTCGTTTTGCCCGCCCCCAGAAACCCCGTCAGGACCGTAACCGGTATCCTTGTGTCAGGTGTTTCGGTGGGGACGGTCAATTGTTATGCCCAGGGCATCAGCGAGACGTGGATGACGTCACCGCTGCCGCCGACCGCGTTGATCGCCTCGTGTGTATCTTTAAGCGCAAAGCGATGCGTCGTGATCATATCCAGATCGAACCGGTCTGAATTGAGCTGTCTGAGCGCCAGTTCGCAGCTTTCGTAGTTATGACCGCGTGCAGCTTTGACGGTGATGTATTTGGTCGCGACCTTGCCCAGCGGGAAGTTCGGGAACTCCGCGACGTCGCCCTGGATCAACAGCGTGCCGCCCTTGCGCTTCAGCGCCTCGATACCGAGCAGGACCGGGATGGTTCCGGCGCCGGCCGTGCAGTCGAGCGAGACGTCAACGCCTTCGCCGCCGGTGACCTCGTTGATCTTCTCGAGCGGATCTTCCTCGTCGACATTGATCACGCAATCGGCGCCGAGTTTCTTCGCGACATCCATACGTGCAGTGTCCTTCGACGTGCCGGTAATGATAATCAGCGATGCGCCCGCCTGCTTGCAGGCGACCAGCTGGCTCAGGCCTTGCTGGCCCGGCCCCTGGATCAGAACCCGGCTGTCATAGCCGACATTGCAGTCGAACAGTGCCCACTGGATGCCGTTGGCCATCGGTGTGACGACACCGGCCAGTTCGGGTGACAGCCCGTCCGGCACTTTATGGATGACCGAATTCCACGGCAGGTACATGTATTCGGCAAAACCGCCGAACAGATGCGGCGCGCGTTCTGCCAGCGTGTAGCCGAAGCGCAGACCTTCCGGGTTTTTGCGCCAGTCAGTCGCCATGCACAGGCGATAATCGCCGCGGTGGCAGTGTTCGCAGTTCATGCAGCCGACATAATGTTCGGCAAAGACGAGATCGCCTTCCTTCAGGCCACGGCGTTTCTGGAACGTTTTGCCAGCCTTGGCGATATAGCCGATGTTTTCGTGACCCATGATCACGGGGCCTTCGAAGGGCGGCTTGGAATAGAACTTTACATCCGTGCCGCATATGCCGGCGACCTCGACCTTGAGCAGCGCTGCTTCGTCAGGGATGTCCGGCATATCGTATTCGCGAAATTCTGTTGTCTGGGGGGCCGTTCTGACGGCCGCATTCACTTTTTCAACCACGCCGGTGTCTCCTGTGTTCTTGTTGACCATGGCTTACCAAAGCGGCAGAGTTCCGGCAATGTCGTAGACGCGGATAGATGGATGTTCAGAAGACTCGGGCCGGAAAAAGATACGCTGGGGGATATTTCCCGCGTCGAAGACCTGGTGCGCGATCGTTTCGGCATTCCCCAATCCGAGATCATCCTGGTGTCGCAGGACCCCGGTATCAGACCGGGCTTTCCGCGCTACGAAACCAACGTGATTTTCTGGAAAGCCGAACGCCGCTACCGGTTGAAGGTATTCGAGCCGGTGGCAAAGGTGAACGACGCCGACCTGCCGGTCCGCTGGCTGCTGCCGGCACTGGAAGATAACGGCGATTTAGATTGTTGCTAACTTACTGAAAGAAAAGAAGAAACGATGACCAAGACTAAGCTCCACGCTGTTTCACGCATGCAGGGCAATAACCGGGCATTGAAGGAAGGCGAGATTTCGCTGCCCGATTTCGAGCTCGATTTTGAGGAAGTCCCCGTTCTGGTGCATGGCTTCCGCCGGATGGTGCGTGAACTGGCTTACGATGTCTGCGAGATGGCGCTGACCACCTATATCTGCGCGAAGGCGCATGGCGTGAAGTTTACGGCCCTGCCGATATTTCTGGTGCGTGATTTTCATCACGACGCGATCCTGCATCACGTGCCGTCAGGGCTGACATCGCCGGCGGACCTTGCCGGCAAGCGCGTCGGGGTGAACCGGGGCTATACGGTGACAACGGGGGTCTGGGCACGCTCGATCATCCAGGACGAGTTCGATGTCGATCTTTCGTCGATCATCTGGGCGCCGTCCGGTGACGAGCATGTCGCGGAATATCGCGCGCCTGCCAATGTGCAGCCACTGGAAGACGGCGATCTCGAAGGGCGGCTGTCATCGGGCGATCTGGTCGCCGCGGTCGGCGCGAAGGTTGATCATGCGGATGTCGCTACCATGTTCGAAGACCCGTTCGCGGCCGCGGTGTCGGCGCTGAAGACCCGCGGGCTGTATCCGATCAATCACTGCGTCGTCGTGCGTGACGAATTGCTTGAGCAGAATCCGGATGTCGCAATGCAGGTGTTTGATGCGTTCGCCGCTTCGAAAAACCTGTATGTCGAGGACCTGAAAGCAGGGCGGGTATCGGCGGTAAGCCGGGTGGACAAAATCCATCAGGCGGCGCTCGATCACATGGATGATCCGCTGCCCTACGGTGTCGAGCCCAACCGCGACACGCTTGAAAAGATCATCGATCATGCGGTGACCCAGAAGATCATTCCGGAACGGATGGCACTCGAAGACCTGTTCGCAAAACCAGTGATGGGCGCGGTCGCCTAACCGGAGACACGGTCCAGAAAATCCAGAACCCGCGCCGGGGCGTTTTGCTCGGTCTGGTCGTCGACCGGCATGTCCCAGAATTCCGAGCCGTCCAGACATTCATGCAGATAACGTGCGGCAGACGTGGCATGGAAATTGTCGTTGCCGGGCACGATAAGGCTCGGGACATCCAGCGCGATCAGGTCTTCCGGCGCCGCGCCGGGGGCCGTGTCGCGATCGATCAGGCCCTGATACATCGCCGTTACCGTTTGAATGTAGTTTGCCGGGTCGAGCGCGGCATAGGCTTCGGCGAAGGTATCGGAATTGCGGATCGGCTGACCCCAGGGTCCGCCGCGCGGATCGCCGGAGAAATTCTTGTCGTGACTGTGGACCAGGTCGACGACGGCCTGCAGCCCGTTGGATTTGACATATTCGACATGGGTTTCAAATCGCTGGTGGCTGCTGATCCGGTATTTTGCGCCGCCCACCGGCCAGTAATGCACCATCGACAGGGTGCGTTCCGGATGCGCCACGCCAAACGCGGCGACCGGGCAACATCCCATGCAACCGCCTATGATGTGCGCTTTGTCGATGCCAAGCGCGTCCAGCAGCCCGGCCCCCTGGCGGACGAAATGATCCCAGGTGATCTGTTCCACACGGCCGCCGGACTGGCCGTTCTCGCGCCGGTCGAACAGGATACAGGTATATCTGGCGGGCAGGTGGTCGAGTAGCCTGATGCGTTTATAGACGCCAAGGTCGGTCCATTGGTCGATCCGCGCGTCGAACCCGCCCGGCGAGTACATCAACATTGCAGGACCGTTGCCCCGGACCTCGTAGTGGGTGTCGATCCCGTCTATTTCGATGAAGGGCATATCTACGCGTATACCGGCGGGCGGCCGGCAAAACCAAGTGAACGAGAGATCGCCTCCGCCGCCTCGACGACGACAGGTGCCAGCACCGCAAACTCGTTCTTTTTCATCCGCAGGCTTGGGCCCGCGACGCCGACGGCCGCAAGTACGCGACCGTCATTCTGAAAGATCGGCGCCGCAAGGCAGCACGTGCCTTCCTCGCATTCTTCATCTTCGATTGCATATCCCTGATGTTTCACCTGCTGAATGCGCGCCCGGAGCGCGGCTTCGTCGGCCACGGAATTAGGGGTCAGCGCTATGCGTTCATCGGCAAGAACGTCGGCGAGTTCGCTTTCGCGCAATCCGGCAAGCAGGCAAAGGCCCTCCGCCACGCAGAACGCCGGTTTCTGCTGACCGGTTCCGCATCTGAGACGCAAGGTCTGCGGACTTTCGAAGTCATGCAGGTAGAGCACCTGAGTGCCTTCAAGAACAGCGAGGCGAACGTTCTCCTGCGTTTCATCACGCAGAGCGTTCAGCGTTTCCTTTGACGCATTGGCGACATCAAACCGCGACCGGAC
The DNA here is from genome assembly GCA_905181725.1 of Alphaproteobacteria bacterium UBA830. Taxonomy (GTDB): domain Bacteria; phylum Pseudomonadota; class Alphaproteobacteria; order MPNO01; family UBA830; genus CAXBCP01. Next base: position 10,644 of record CAJIYX010000131.1, on the reverse strand, counting down.
CAGAGAGCCCAGGGCAAACAAACCGAAGCCGAGCCGATACCGACCTGACTCTGCATTTTGCTGCAACATCCCCTCGTCTAGCAGTGCGACTGCCAGACGATGGACCGTGCTTTTGGCGACATTTAGGCGAACGGCAAGCTCGGTGATCCCGAGCTCCTGATCCTCCAGATCGAACGCTTTCAGTAGGTGTATCGCGGTCGTCACTGAGGACAGCCGTCCGCTGTCGCGCCGTGGGTTTCTGTTAGGTTCGGTTTTTAGCTCGTTGGTCGGCACGCCTGAATACGTCCAATAGTGTTCTGCAATGAAGAATGGTGTTCCATATTCCTCCCGGTATGAGCCCGTGTCAACGCTCGGCCAGAGCGGTGACCGCCTTGGTTCTTGGGCCCTTTCTATACTAATTTAACATTGTTCCGTTATGTGGAATACCGGTCCATTGACAGTTTGCAACGGGTCGAGATACTTTTGGTTACACCGTCAGAAGATCTGTTTCGATAACCGGACGGCGCAACAAGACTATCGGGAGACGATCCATGCTTCGCAAGGAAGTGAACGACCTGCTCACGCAGACAGACGCAGGCACGCCGATGGGTGAGCTTTTTCGTCAGTACTGGCTGCCCGCGATGCTGGCGGACGAGCTGCCCGAAAATGATTGCCCGCCGGTCCGCGTGAAGCTGCTTGGCGAGGAAATGATCGCTTTCCGCGATACCGACGGCCGTTACGGCCTGCTCGAGGAATTCTGTGCCCATCGTCGTGTTTCGTTATGGTTCGGCCGTAACGAGGAATGCGGCCTGCGCTGCCCCTATCACGGCTGGAAATTCGATGTCGAAGGCAACTGCGTCGACATCCCGTCCGAAGGCGAAGACAGCAAGTTCCGCGAAGAGGTCAAACTGCAGGCCTATCCCATGATCAAGGTCGGCGATGTGCTGTGGACCTATATGGGTAACCCGGAGACGATTCCGCCCGAACCGCTGTGGGAGTTCGCGACCGTCGCGCCGGAACAGACCGTTACGACCAAACGCATTCAGGAAAACAACTGGCTGCAGGCCCTCGAAGGCGGCATCGATTCCAGTCATGTGTCCTTCCTGCATTCGAAAGAGCTGGAACGCGACCCGCTGTTCAAGGGTGCCAAGGCCAATAGTTATAATATGGGCGATCTGAAGCCCGTGTTCGAAGTCGAACCATCCGAGGGCGGGCTGTATATCGGCGCGCGTCGGAACGTCGAAGGCGACAAGTATTACTGGCGGGTCACGCAGTGGGTCATGCCGTGTTTCACGATGATCGCGCCGCGAGCGGATCATCCGCAGCACGGCCATTTCTGGGTGCCGATCGACGATGAGAACTGCTGGACGTGGAGCTACGACTACCACCCCACGCGTCCGTTGTCGGCGGAAGAGCGCGAGGCCTGCCTGGACGGCAAGGGTATTCACACCAAGAATATTCCCGGCACGTACCGCCCGGAGCAGAATAAAGGTAACGACTACATGATGGACCGCGAGGCGCAGAAGCGCGGCGAGACCTATTCCGGTGTCTTCGGGTTCGGGATGCAGGATGCGAGCCTGCAGGAATCGATGGGGCCGATCGTCGACCGGACGCGCGAAAATCTCGTCCAGACCGATTACGGCATCGTCATGACCCGGAACCGGCTGCGCAAGGCTGCCACCGAGCTTATGGAAAAAGGCATCCTGCCGCCGGGCCGCGATCCCGAGCATATGAAAGTACGTTCGATTGCCGTTGTGCTCGATACCGGCCTGAAATACGCCGAAGCCTGCCAGGATGAGATGCAGGCCGAAGAAGGCAAGCTACGGGCCACCGTCTAAGGCGCGCTCGCTACTTTTCCAGCCGAAACGATCCAATTCGAAATGAAAAGGCCCCCGCAGAAATCATTCTGTGGGGGCCTGATATTTGGCGATACCGGTTGTCAGATTTTCAGCCGGCTGAAGACCTTCTGGACATTGCCGCTGAATACTTCTGCCTTTTCGGCGGCGGTCAGGTTCGGCGTGCCGTCGATATAGCGTTTGGTGTCGTCGTAATTGAACCCGGTTTCCGGATCGATGCCGCGCACCGCGCCGACCATTTCGGATGCGAAGAGAATGTTCTTGGTCGGGATCACCTTGGTCATGCAGTCGATGCCGGGCTGGTGATAGACGCAGGTGTCGAAGAACACGTTGTCCAGCAGATGCTCGTCCAGCGTCGGTTTGCCCATGTCCTGGGCCAGGCCCCGGTAGCGGCCCCAGTGGAACGGCACCGCACCACCGCCATGCGGGATGATGAATTTGAGCGTCGGGAAATCCTTGAACAGATCGCCGACGATCAGCTGCATGAAGACCGTGGTGTCGCCGGCGATGTAATGCGCGCCGGTGTGATGGAAATTCGGATTGCAAGAGCCGGAGACATGCAGCATGCCGGGCACGTCGAGCTCGACCATTTTCTCCCATAGCGGGTACCACCATTTGTCGGTGATCGGCGGGTCGGTCCACCACGCGCCGGACGGGTCGGGGTTCACGTTGCAGCCGATAAAGCTCATTTCGTTGACGCAGCGTTCGAGCTCCGCCACTGCTTTCGCCGGCTCGACACCGGGAAATTGCGGCAGCTGGCAGACCGGGATGAATGTATCCGGATACAGATCGCAGACCCGGCGGATCATGTTGTTGCAGATCTCGGCCCAGTAATACCCCGTCTGTTCGGTACCGAGGTGATGACCCATGCCGACGGCGCGCGGCGAAAAGATCGTCTTGTCGATGCCGCGTTCGCGCAGCAGCTTGATCTGGTTCGGCTCCAGCCGTTCGCGGATTTCGTCATCCGAAATCTTCAGGTCTGCCGGTGTCGGCACGAAAGAGGGATCGGCGTCCAGCGCATCCAGCTGTGACTTGCGGTAATCGGTGAGCTGCGAAGGCTCGGTGGTGTAATGGCCATGACAATCGATGATCACGATTTTATTCCTTCGTTTCGGTATCAGGCATGCCCGCGTGGGCCGCATTTTCCCTATTCTAATGCAACATCGCACGCATTTCTGCAAATTACCGTCCGGCTATGCCGCATCGGTCGTCGATCCGCTATAAATGACGGATCGGATCGGTTCGACGGTCCGCCACGTGTCAATCTGGAGAGTTTTAGAGAATGGGAGAGTTCGCAGTTGGGCAATCGGTGCCGCGAGAAGAGGATCCGAGACTTCTGACCGGGGCCGGTGAGTTTCTGGACGATGTGAACCTGCGAAATCAGGCGTGGGGCTATGTCCTGCGCTCTCCCCATGCCATGGCGGACATCAGATCGATTGATATCGAAAAGGCGGAAGCGTCGCCCGGTGTGCTGAGTGTTCTGACTGGTGCGGACTGGGCGGCCGAGAATTATGGCGGGCTGCCATGCGAGGACGCGACCAAGAAACGGGCGGACGGATCGCCGATGTTTCATCCGACCTGGCCGGCTCTCGTCGACGGGCGTGCCCGGCTGGTCGGTGACTGTGTCGCCTTCGTGATTGCCGAAACAGAGCTTCAGGCACGCGATGCCGCCGAGCTGATCGAGGTGGACTATGTGCCGTTGCAATCGGTATCCGGTGTGGAACGCGCGGTCGCACCGGGGGCACCGGCGGTCTGGCCCCACTGTGCGGATAATGTGTGTTTCTTCGATCAAAAGGGCGATGCGGCGGCTGTCGATGCGGCATTCGCCAAGGCGGACCGCATCGTGCGACAGAAACTCGTCAATAACCGGGTCACGGCGGTCGCACTGGAGCCGCGCGGCTGCATCGGTGATTACGACAGCCGGTATGAGCGTTACACGCTTTATACCGGCCTGCAGAATCCGCACCCGCTGCGCTACCAGATTGCGCGCCAGGTGTTTGATATTCCGGAAACCAGCGTGCGGATTGTGCCCGGCGATGTCGGCGGCAGCTTCGGGATGCGGGGCGGTACCTATGCAGAGCTGGTGCTGGTGCTCTGGGCATCGCGCCTGACCGGGCGGCCGGTGAAGTGGCGCTGCGACCGGTCGGAAGGCTTCATGTCCGACAGTCACGGGCGCGACAATGTCAGCGACGTGGCGCTGGCACTCGATAAGGATGGCAGGTTCCTCGGCCTCAAAGTCAGCACGCTCGCCGATATGGGGGCCTATCTTGCGATTCGCGGGCCGCGGCCGCCGACCAATAATCTCGGCACGCTGGCGGGCGTCTACCGGACACCGGCAGTGCATGTCGAAATCACCGGCGTGTTCACCAACACCGTGCCGACCAATCCCTATCGGGGCGCCGGCGCGCCCGAAGCGGCCTATCTCGGCGAGCGGTTGATCGACATGGCGGCACGCGAACTAGGTATGGACGCGGCGGAGATCCGCCAGATCAACAGTGTGACGCCGGACCAGATGCCGTGGACCAATGCGCTCGGCTTTACCTACGATTGCGGCGATTTTCCCGGCAACCTGGAAAAGGCGCTGGACGCTGCCGGCTATGCGGATTTTGAGGTGCGCCGTGCGGAAGCGGCAAGGCGCGGTATCCTGAGGGGAATCGGCTTTTCGAACACAGTCAAAAAGACGTCGTCACCCTTCCCGGAATCGAGCAGCATCCGCTTCGATCCGTCGGGCACAGTCACCCTGATGATGGGCACGGTCAGTCACGGGCAGGGGCATGAAACGGTGTTCAAGCAGATCGTCTGCGACCGGCTCGGGCTCAATCCATCGTCGATCCGATACGTGCAGGGCGATACTGATCTTGTTTCCTATGGGCGTGGCACGTTCAATTCGCGTTCCATGTCGATCGGCGGCTCAGCGGTATCGCTGGCCTGCGACAAGACGGTCGAGAAGGCGACGCGTATTGCCGCCCATATGCTTGAAGCCGCGGCGGATGATATCGATTTTGCCGACGGTGTGTTTGCCGTCGGCGGCACCGACCGGTCGGTGACGATTTTGGATGTTGCCGCAGCCGCCTTCCGGCCCGGCGCAATGCCCGCCGATATCGAGCCCGGCTTGTACGAGGCCGGCACATTCGCGCCGCAATATTGGAACTGGCCGACCGGCGTTCAGGTTTGCGAGCTGGAGATCGACCCGGAGACCGGTGAGACGTCCGTCGTAAACTTCGTCTGTGTCGATGATGTCGGCACCGTCGTGAACCCGATGTTGCTCAAAGCCCAGATGCATGGCGGCATCGTGCAGGGTATGGGCCAGGCGCTGGTCGAAGACATCGTCTATGACGCCGACGGCCAGCTGATCACCGGCTCGCTGATGGATTATTGCCTGCCGCGAGCGGACGATACCTGCAACATGGAGATCATCAGTGCGCCGACGATCACGAAATCCAACTTGATCGGCGCCAAAGGCGGCGGTGAATCCGGTCCGACCGGCGCGCTGCCGGCGACAATCAATGCGGTGGTCAATGCGTTGAAACCGCTGGGGATCGCGCATATCGATATGCCCGCGACGCCGCAGCGTATCTGGAAGGCGATCCAGGCGGCGAGAGCCTCTTAGCGCACACCAGCCGCTTCCAGCCGGGGCAGAACCTCGTCGCGGAAATAGGGCAGGTGTTCTGTATAATTCGCGAAGCCCATCGCGAACGCGTCGATCCCGGCTTCGTGCAGGCGGATCAGCAGCGATGCGACGTCGTCGGGATCACCGACAATCGGATAGGCGCCGTTGCCGCCGCCGGCGCGCTGACGTAGCGTGCGTTGCATGTCTTCGGGCAATTCGTCGAACTGCCCGCGTCTGCGTCTGCCGTCGATCAGGGTTTCAACCGCTTCGTGGTCGGCCATCTCCAGCGCGTAATAGTCGTGATATTCCTCGGCCTCGCGGCGGGTCGGGCGGCACACGACGTAGCAGTTGGTGAACATGCCGATATCGCGCCCATACCCGGCCGCGCGGGATTTAAGCGCTGCAATATCGGTGCTGATCTCTGCGACCTCGGTATGAATGCCGGTGAACATCATGTCGGAATTTCGGGCGGCAAAATCGCGGCCTCGGTCTGAATTTCCGGCGCTGACGATCATCGGGCGGTCTTTTGAGACGGGTTTGGGTTTCATCAGCGCGCCGGTGACCGAATAATGATCGCCCGCGTAATCGAACGGGGCGTCGGATGTCCACGCGCGGGTGACAATGTCGACCCATTCCTGGCCCTGTTCGTAGCGTGCTTCGTGCGCGTTCATCTCAACGCCCGCCATATTGAACTCGCCGACATTCCAGCCGCACACGATGTTGAGCCCGAAACGCCCGGCGCCGATCTGGTCGGCCGTCACCATCTGCTTGGCGGCAACGACGGGATTGAACAGCGGCACATGTACCGTGCCGAACGCCATGATGTTTTCGGTCGCTGCAAGAATGACCGCCGCCCAGGTGAGGGTCTCCAGACTGCCGCCGTTATGGTCGGTCTCGCCGCCATAGCCCTTCCAGCGGCCGAGCGGCAGCAGGAAGTCGAGCCCGGCGGCGTCGGCCATTTTGGCGGCGGCAAGGTTCTGCGCCCAGGTGCCTTCCCAGCGTTCCGGTGTCAGTGTCGCCGACAGGCCGCCCGAACAGTTCAGACCGAACAGACCCAGTTTGAGGCTATGGCGGTCGAAGCTCCGCGTGGCGGGGGTATCCAGAATCCTATTCCCGCAGATGTGCCCAGCGGTCCCAGGCTTCGCGGCGGGCATCTGGCGATGGCTGGTTGACCTTCTGGAACTCATCCTTCCAGTGGAATGGCCGACAGGCGTTGATAATGGCGCGGCTGTTATAGAGCTTGCCGGCCTTGCGGTCGTCCGGCGAGATGACCGGGTCGAGCGCCGATGACCACGCGTTCTTGATAAAGCCGATATCGTCGGCCGGGTCGCAGCGCGTACACGCCGCCCAGATCACCTCTTCGAGGTTTGTCACATCGACATCCTCGTCCACGACAACAACGAAGCGCCCGAGATACGCCCCGGCATGACACATGGCGGCGATATGGCCTGCCTGAACGGCATGGCCGGGATAGCGTTGTTTGATTGCAACGGCCAGGAACAGGCGCGATCCGCCGACCTCATGCGCCCAGACCTCGGTCACGTCGGGCACGCCGGCGCGGGTGATATTTTCCTTTAGGATGGCGGAGCGGCTGATCGCGCGGTAGCGCGCATATTCATACGGCAGGCGGATATGGGCCGCCCCCAGCAGGATGGGATCGTTGCGGTGATAGATAGCGGAAATATCGACCCAGGGTTCGGCCTCCATCCGGCCGCCCTGGTACCCAAGCCATTCGCCGAACGGGCCTTCGGGCGCTGTGTTGCCGGGGTGGATAAACCCTTCGATCACAACCTCGGACGCCGCCGGGAAGGGCAGGCCGGTATGCTTGCCCGTCACGCATTCGACCGCATGGCCGCGATAGGCGCCCATCATGTCGAGCTCGCACATGCCTTCGGGCGCTTCGGTCGAAGACGTCAGGAAGGACAGCGGATCGGTACCGACGACAATACAGACCGGCATCGGCTCACCCTTGGCCATGTATTTGTCGCGGTGGATACGCCCGTGCTTGCCGGGCGAGATATAGAGTGCCACGCGTTTTTCATCGTGGATCATCACGCGGTAGGTGCCGCAATTGATCCAGCCGGTATCCGGGTCGCGGGTAATGATGAAACACCCGGTCCCGATATACCGTCCGCCGTCTTCCGGGTTCCACAAGGGGGCGGGGAACTTGGTGACGTCGATCTCGTCGCCTTCGAGAACGTTCTCAAAGACGGGCCCGTTCTCGATGATCTCGTGCGGGATGGGCTCCAGCTTCTTGGTGTGTTCGTTATAGCCGCGCGACAGTTCGAGCTTGTTGAAGTCTTCAGGGAAGCCGAGCGTAAGATTTTTGCGCGTGCCGGTGAACCAGTTAATCAGCATACGGAAACCCGGCGGGCAGCCCTCGACATCATCGAACAGGACAGTCGGCGTGCCTTCGTCATGGCACATCACCTCGACCACCTGACCGATATCGGTGTGCCAGTTGGCGCCTTTGACGGTTTTCAGGTCGCCCTTGGCCTCTACCGCGGCGATCCAGTCGCGCAGGTCGTCATATTGCAGGGCGCAGCCAGCGTTTGTGGCGACGGCGGAAGTCGTGTCAGTTGTATCTGTCATGCCCGTATTTTATCACAGGCAAATACACTCGTCAGCGTAGTGATCTGGCGGCCTTAGGGCCCGGTGCTCGTCCAGACCAAAGCGTCGCTGGGTAAAAAGCCGCCAGTTTTTAACAAGTAATCACGGACGCTGTTGGCGATCTGCGACCGGATCCGGTTATTGGCGGCCTGTGACGGCGACGGCGACGGCGGTGCAGGTGCCTGTGCTTCTGGTGTCGCCGCTGCGGCTGTGGTCTTCGCCGGCGGTGGCGTCCACGGGCCTTCACGGCGAAAGTCCCCGAAAAGCTTGTTGCTGGTTTCCTTGGCTTCGCCAAACACATGACCGGCATTTTCACCCATGCCGACCGCCAGGGTTCTGCCGTCGGGTGTCTTGATGATTTCGATGTCGTAAGAAGTGCCGTTCAAACGGGTCTCCACCTTAACCGCACTTGTGCCCTTCGGCCGCGTTGTCGTCGGGGTGCGGCTACTCGTTACAGATGCGAGGCCGTCCGGCGCGACCGGGGCGTTTTTGGCTATTTCCGCAGCCTGTTCAAGGGTAGCGCCTTTGCGCATGGCGTTGAGCACAATGTTCCTCTCTGCCGCCGATTTGACGTCTACCTTGCGGCCGGTCCGCAGGTCTTTGATCAGAAATTCACCGGTCCTTATGTCGTTCACTTTGGGCGCCCGAAATTCGTCCGGCACATTCTCGATGAGTGCATCGACCGCGTCAGTGTTTACGGTGCCGACTTTAACCGGTGCGTCAGTCTGAATTATTAGCTTCCTAACGAAGCATAGTCTGGCTAGAGGCAGTCTGGATTAGGCCAGAATATCACTCCGATGGAGGCTAGTCCGGAATCATGCTCCTGCTAAACCATAATGGCAAACTATTGAAATTGGGTCCCGGATTGCGTATCGCTGTACACTGATAATCACACTGCATGTCATATGCCGATTTTCGCACGCTAATTTGGCGCGGCGAGAACAGTGGAGCATGTTCTGAGACTGATCCGGATCGGTCTGTGGAACGCATGTGGTGGAATACATTTTTCGAAGGGCGCCGACATTGCGACAGAAAAAGAAAATGAAGCCCGGTAAGGGGTACAGAAGTGATCCGGCGACCGTCGCGCCGCGCCCGCTTTATGCCGGTCTTAAGCCTGACCAGGGACTATATAACGCCGCGCATGAACACGATGCCTGCGGCATCGGGATGATCTGTTCGATCCGCAATGAGCGGAGCCGCAAGATTGTCGAAGACGGGCTGAAGATTCTCTGCAATCTCGAACATCGCGGGGCGGTCGGCGCCGACCCCAAAGCGGGTGATGGCGCAGGCATCCTTATTCAGCTTCCGCACGAATTTTTCGCAGCCGAGACGAAGGCGCTTGGTTTCGATCTGCCGGAACCCAATCATTACGGGGTCGCGCATCTGTTTATGCCGCGCGATGCCGGGCATCGTCAGACCATCGAAGCCGCCTATGAGATGTCGACGATCCAGGAAGGCCTGAAAATCATCGGCTGGCGCGATGTGCCAGTAGATTCCTCGGTTCTGGGTGAAAGCGTCAAACCGACCGAGCCGGTACACCGCCAGGTGTTTATTGCGCGTGGCACCGACATTGCCGATGACGACACGTTCGAGCGTAAGCTCTATGTGGCCCGCAAAGTCGCTTCCAATCATGTCCGAGCTAATCATCCGGATGCGGCAATCGGGTATTATCCGGTGTCCTGCTCGTCGCGCACGATTGTCTATAAGGGGCTCGTGCTCGCCGACGGTGTGGCCAAATACTACAAGGATCTGCAGGATGAGCGCGTCGTCTCCGCGCTGGCGCTGGTGCATCAGCGATTCTCGACCAACACGTTCCCGTCCTGGCCGTTGGCGCATCCCTACCGGATGATCTGCCACAATGGCGAGATCAATACGCTCCGTGGCAACTCGAACTGGATGGCGGCCCGTCAGGCGACAATGTCATCCCCGACATTCGGCGACGACATGCAGAAACTCTGGCCGATTTCGTATGAAGGCCAGTCGGATTCCGCGTGTTTCGATAATGCGCTGGAGCTGCTTTATCAGGGCGGGTATTCGCTGCCCCACGCCATGATGATGCTGATCCCAGAAGCCTGGGCCGGCAACCCGCTGATGGATGAAACGTCGCGGGCATTTTATGAATACAACGCCGCCCTGATGGAACCGTGGGATGGCCCGGCCGCAATTGCCTTTACCGACGGCAAAGTGGTCGGCTCGACGCTCGACCGGAACGGCCTGCGCCCGGCGCGGTATCTGGAAACCAAGGACGGCGTCGTGCTGCTCGCGTCCGAAATGGGCGTTCTGGATATCCCCGAAAAGGACATCGTCCGCAAATGGCGGCTTCAGCCCGGCAAGATGCTGCTGATCGATCTGGAACAGGGCAAAATCGTCTCGGACGAAGACCTCAAAGCCGAACTTGCCAACAGTCATCCTTATAGGGAGTGGCTTGCACACACGCAGATTCGACTGCGCGATCTGCCCGATACGGGGCGTGCGCCGACCACATCCGCCATACCGCTGCTCAAACGTCAGCAGGCATTCGGCTATTCCGAGGAAGACATCAAATTCCTCATGTCGCCGATGGCGCAGACCGGCCAGGAAGCCACTGGT